>JAFDXH010000051.1 GCA_018268075.1 Bacteroidota bacterium
ACAGCTTTTCGGTAAATTGTTTTTTGCCTTGCATACTTTAAGTTAATCCCAATTCAAAGGCAAAAACAAATATCTTTATAAACATAATGTGAGTTGCGCAACATGCACAAGGGGTTTTGTGCAAGTTGGGCAGACGGAATAACAATCAGCTTTTGTAATTCTATTTAGCTTTTGTTCGGGCTGGACGTTCATTGCTGAACTTTTGTACTTAACTTCAACATTAAATTTTTAATCAACAGCGGTTACGGGCAGACGAAATACTAATTCCCAACCTGCACAAAGCCCTGTTCGTTAGCCGTCACTTTAGACAGCATCCGTTTCCAGACAATAAACATTTGACACTACACTTTTCCACAAAATGTTTATATCTCTTGCTGACAGACAACTAACTTTTATAGTATTTTTATTGCTCATTAATTTAGCTAAATTAAATTTTTAAACAATGGCAAAATCAAGAAATGAGTCTACCTCAAAGTCAGTTGCCTCTAAAGCCTCAAAATTGTTGAGTAATCCCAACACTTCAAAGGCTGTTAAGAGTGTGGCAGCTTCGGCTTTGACACAGGCTCGAAACAAGAAAAAGTAGTAGTACGACAAATGCAAGATTTGGGTATTACCATCAAACCATTCGCCTGTTGTGGCGTATAAGTTGTGGACGTTGCATAATTCGGAGCAAGAGCCACAACTTTTTTATTCTCATAAACTTTGACACCGCTGCTTACGCAAACTAATTCTTGTGGTTCATAATCTTCCAAGTTGACCCAACCTGACATTGCGCCATAACTATCAACCCATTCAATAACTGTTATTTCGTATGGACATTTTGACTTTTTATTGCTCATATTTTCTGCATCTTTGTACCCGTTCGTTTTCTGTCGGTGGACAGAAAAGCGAACGGCTAACATTGGGTTTTATGCAAGTGGGGCTGGACGTTGAAACATCATCTGTTTGCAAATCCAAGCAGTTGTCCCAGCTTGACGAATAACTATCAACTTTAGTTCTTAATTTCATCTTTATATTTTCAATCAACAGCGGTTCCGGGCAGACGGAATGCTAATTTTAAACCTGTACAAGCCATAAACATTAGCGGCATGCAAAATTAACTGCCTACAAGTATCAGGAGAATTTGGACAATTAGATTTTGGCATTACTTAAAACTTGACACATTTTTGTTTATGATACGGCCGTTTAAGCAAACTGATAAAGAAATTTTGATTGAAACCTTCAAGCTAAATACCCCTCAGTATTTTGACACGAAAGAAGTAAATGATTTTGTAAGCTATTTAGAACACCATAGTGATACATATTTTACACTTGAACACGACAATAAAATTGTAGGAGGAACAGGGTACTATGTGAAAGAGGGTGACAAATCAGGACGGATAACTTGGATATTTTTTCACCCGCACTATTCAGGATTTGGTTTAGGGCGACAAGCTGTTGAACATTGCTTGGAAATACTAAGACAAGATCCAAGAGTGGAAAAATTTGTTGTAACGACATCGCAATTAGCTTATAAGTTTTTTGAAAAATTCGGTTACCAACTTACTAAGACCGAGAAAGATTATTGGGGAATCGGACTTGACTTGTATGAAATGGAAATGCCCAATAACAAACTTGCCAGCCGCTAACGTGGGGTTTGCTATAAGTTGAGCAGACGAATTAAACCTCAACTTTTTTCAGGACGGGTCAGTTTGGTATTTAGCTTTAGTTTCGCGCTGATGGAATTCTAATTCCCAAACTGCATCAAGCCCTGTTCATTGTGTGCTACTTTACAACCGGTATATTTTTGGTTAACGTAACAAAATAAATTTTACACAAGTAAGCTATGACAAAAAGTAAATTAATTGAAATGAACAATGTTGGCATTGTTGTAAATTCTTTAGATAATGCCATTTCTTTTTTTTCAGAGATAGGGCTCAAACTTGAAGGACGAAGTATGGTTGAAGGAGAATGGGCGGGAAAAGTTACAGGGCTTGGCAATCAGTCGGTAGAGATTGCAATGATGGTTACACCTGATGGACATAGCCGTCTTGAAATATCAAAATTTCTTTCTCCAGCTATTATTGCTGATCACAGGACTGCACCAGTAAACTCTCTCGGTTATCTGCGTGTTATGTTCAGGGTTGACAACCTTGATGAATTGCTATCCAGGCTGGAAAAATATGGTGCTGAACTCGTTGGTGAAGTTGTTAATTTTAACGACATATATCGTCTTTGCTACGTTCGTGGTACAGAAGGAATTCTTGTGGGATTGGCAGAACAACTTGGCAATAAGACAGCGACAGACATTTTAGAAAGCTAAAGACAGAAAATAAATTTCAAAGTTGTTTGACCTTATAACAGCAAAGAAAAGCAGCCACAATATGAACTGTTTTAAAAACCAAATAAAAAATTGACTTTTTAAGGCTTGAGCACAGAAAAATAAAGTGTTTGGGAAAATTTTTAATGAGTGTCAGAAAATGGGGTAGAAAGCGGAAAAAAGTGACACAAATTTGACACCCCAAAAAATAAGGCCTTGTAAATAAATGCTTACAAGGCCTCTTGATGTGCACCCTACTGTACAATTCTCGAACCATTTTATACCTGATTTGACAAGACTTGCGAATCTTATGATTGCATAAGAATTCCACAGGTCTTTTTTATTAGCTGATTTCAAGCACTTTACTAACGCCAAAATTGAAAAGCATGAAAATTGATAAAAATTATACTGAATTTATACAGTCTATAAAAAGGCAAATTGTACAAAGCCGGTATGTAGCCGCCAGACTGGCGAACCGGGAACAACTGATGCTGTACTTTAAAACAGGGCTGATGATTTCGGAGAAGATAAAGGCACAGAAATGGGGTGCTAAAGTCCTTGACCAAATTTCGGCAGACCTGCAAAAAGAACTGCCCGGACTAAAAGGCTTCTCGCCAGGAAACCTGAAGAAAATACGGCTGTTTGCCGAGGCTTATGCCCCTCACCTGGTAATTGGTTCGACGCCGTCGAACCAAATTGGGCTGGTCGGCTTCGGGGAGGGTTTTTCAATTAGTTCGACGCTGTCGAACTTAATTGAAAATAAGGCCTTTTATGAGGCTTTTACCGGCATCAGCTTCTCCCATCATTTTACAATTCTAACCAAAATAAAGGGCTGGGAAGCCCGGATTTTCTATGTGCAGTCTGCGGCTGCTAATTTCTGGTCGCTGACGGTGTTGGAGCACCATATTGAAAACGACCTGTTTGGCAAGGAAGGCAAGCTGCCTAATAATTTTGATGGTACTTTGGCTGACACCTTGAAACCATCAGCACTAAAAGTATTTAAAGATGAGTATCTGCTTGACTTTATTGCCGGTGAGGAACTGGATGATGAACGTCAAATCGAACAGCTGGTGGTATTAAACATCCGCAATTTTATTTTGCAAATGGGCAAAGGCTTTTGTTTTATTGGCAACCAGTACCGGCTTGAAGTGGATGGTGATGAATTTTTTATTGACCTGCTGTTTTTTAACCGCCACCTGCAATGCCTTGTGGCTTTTGAATTGAAGAAGGGAAAGTTTAAACCTGCTGATGCCGGGCAACTTAATTTTTACCTGAATGTGCTTGACGAAAAAGTAAAACTGCAGCAGGAAAACAGCAGCATTGGCATTGTGCTTTGCAAAGAGAAAAATAATACCGTGGTTGAGTTTGCTATCAAAAGCTTTGATAAAGCTATGGGTGTGGCTACATACAAAACCAGTAAACAAACGCCTGTGCAAATGAAAGGAATATTGCCTGATACGGATGAGTTGGGGAAGTTGTTGGAGTAGCCACATTTTACAAATAAAATCTAAACGATGATGGAGGATTTTCTTCACCAAATTCTGCCATAATTCCACCTACTTTTCTGGAAAACAGAAGTGTTACCGGATGACCGCTGGTAATACTGGCCGTATTCCAATTCATTCGAGATAGTGCCAAAATATCGGACGAAGTTTTACTTATATCTTCAACTCCATCTGCGCAAATTTTAAATGGAACTGGAATGTGTGGGCCGGGATAAGTTTTTAAATCATCCATATACCCTGAAGTAAATAAATAATGTGCTTCATCATTTACCGTGCATAAAGTACCTCGTTTAGGCGGATATTCTCCAAACCTGACTACCCTAAAATCGGTTTGTGCTAGATTTACTAACTCAACTAATGGTACATTATTCAATGAAGAGTGAAGTCCCTTCTTTTCTGCTTCATCAAAAGCAGTAGACTTGTGTAAGACAATTCGTAATGGTGTACTGCCTGTTCTATACGAGTATTCATCAAGAATCCTTGTACCAAGTTGAAAAGCCTGTTCCTCAGTAAGGTGAACATTCTTGTCTTGTTCCTCAGTCCAAGGGATGTTAACACCACGTATAGCAAACCCTTCGCCATCTGATGAAAAAGCTTGGGCAATGCAGGATTTTACTATATGTTTATTGTGAGTTGTATAAAGATGATGGAAACTAATTCCTACATAACAAGTTTCAATTCCTTCTCTTCGTAAACGCCAAGGTATTCCACCAGCCTTATAGTATAATGCAATACTACTATTCCAGGCCCTGATTGAAGCATCTTGATTTTTCTTAGAATCAACAAAAAGATTATCTGTCCCAATTTGAATTGGAATGCCATACTTCATGGCTCTTGCTTTTAATGCTCGTCTAAAATCCCGATTTAAAATATCTTCTGGTTGCTCTTCAAGTGGCTCGGCAGATTCCGTATCAAATAATGATAATTGATTGGTCATTTTTTTAACTTTCTTCTTGTCTTCTTTTGTGACTTTTTCATTCGTAATACTCCAACATGAATCAATAATATCCTTTGACAGGCAACAGAATATTACATCAGGTTTAAAAGAATCTGATTTAGACAATTCCTCCATTTGTTCAGAAAACAGGTCAAGAACCGCATTGAAAACTTCAGAATCTGATTTAAGCAGTAAAGCATCAGAAATACGTTTTTCATCTATGCTTTTATTCCAAATCGAATTCATGTTCAAAGTAGTTCGAAATATTTTCTCAAAGCCCAAAAAATATGGATACTGAGCCTGGTTTTTCATCTCTGATGGAATAATTCCTTGACATCGGTTTAACCATAAAATCGCCTTTTCAATCATGTTTTCATCGCCTATGAAACCAATATTAACAGCAGATTTCCTAGCAGTTCCGAATCGTAAATCAAATGGTCCGCCGTGCTTTAAACCTTCTTTTGGGTCATGAAATTCACCAACACCTCCAAACTCCAATAAAGGGTCAGGTATATTGATTATATTAAATGAAGAAGCCATAATTTTAGTTTAGTTGTTCCTGTTTTGCAATTTCTTCAATTTCCTTGTCAATATCGTCTATACTTTCTAAATCAGTTGGCTCGACAAATTCTTCGGAAATTGATATGTCGTTTAATACGATGGTGGGCAACTTTGCTGATAAAATCAAATTTGGAATAATTGGTCCTAAAATAGTTCCCTCATTAATTTCTTTGCAGTTCGGTCTCAAAAAGAAAGCACTTTCGTTACCCTGTGAGATATAATTTGCCCAAAACGTCAAATCATTATGTACAGACATATTGTAATCTCTTGATGCCTTTTTAGTCGAGAGGATATTTACCCTTTCAGATTTAAGTAATTTTTTAATGCCGTCAATAGTAAATACATAAGCTGGATTTATCATCAGATACCATGTATTTCCAATTTTTTCAAAACTGTACCAGATTGATTTATGCTCCCAATACATAATCTTTTCCGATACAGAGTTTATCCTTGGCCTTGCTACTGTTCTTGTAGCTTTTTTTAATCTTCCTTGATAAGAAATCTCTTTAGCCTCGCCTTCAAAGGTCTTCGTAAAATATGCCCGTTTCTTTTTGTCATCAACTCTCAAGCCGATAGAAAAAAGGTGTTGCTTGAGTGATTCATTAAGAAGCCTTACTAACTCATTTGTTCCACCATTTAAATCAATAAATTCATCCGGGGACATAGATTCATGAGTTCCAGCATCAATGAAATTTTTTAAAGGGTTTTGATATTCAGTTAAATCATAAAATGACCACATCATATCTCGATGCAACAAATAGGGAGGTGTCCAAGCATTGTCAAGCTTTTTATATATTTCTTCCTTTCTCCTTACTTTAGTATTTGCATAGTAAATTTTTGATGGCAACTCCAAAACTTCCAGAATATTTGCAGCAAATCTTGTTGTTTGACTAACTTTTATTGGAGTTGCGGTCATGGTTAGCTCATCAACATCTTCAATACGCCTGAATAGCTTAACTTCAAAAGTTCTATTATCGTCTGTCGGACCAAATGTAACTATTGATGCATTCTCTGTTATTTGTTTATAAACATCAGAAAGACCAGAACCTTCTTTATCCATCGCACCTGACCCATAGAATAAATCAGCAAGAACAGGATTTCGGTAACCTTTTATTCCACGTCGTCCTTTCTTTATTTCATCTTCGATAGAAGATGTATCTATTTGTCTCTTTACTTCCTCAATTAAACCACCTGGACTTATAAATAAAATTTCATTTTCCTTAACTTCTATTAAGACAGGCGTATCAATAGAATAGTCCCTATGTACTAAGCTGTTGACTATTACTTCCTTTAAGGCCAATGTAGGATAAGGATATACATTTTCCGATACCTCTCCCTTTAAACGAAAAGGCTTATTGATTAATGTTAATGCATCGGTTATTTCATTTAATTGATGCCACAAATTTCCTTCAATTACTCTTTCGAGCATCCCAGATGAATAGTCTGAAAAGCTTTCGCTTTTATCTGATGAAAATGAAGTGATTTTTTCTAACCATTCTGGAGTGCCTCTGAACCGTATAATAGTCTTTGCAGAAGATATGTACTCACTTGTTCTTGATGAAAATAGTAATATGCCGGATGCAGTTAGTTCATGTTTTCCTTTTTCTGTTTTTTCTGCAATTCGCAACCGCTCCATTTGATGGTAAAGCCATTCGTCATCGTCATAAACCTTTATCCTAAGTCGTTCTGAATAATTTTTGATACGTTCTCTTAGAAGAGCAAACTCTAATGCCCCAATAGTATCAGTGGCAATTAATTTTGTATCATAGGTTGAATATTGCGCATCGAGGGTGTTGTTAGGTATTGAAGTCGTAGTAAAAACACTTTTTAAATCAATTTGATTAGCTTCCAGTTTTTTCAATACCTCGTTTACCAACAATTCGTCAAACCCATCTATTGGAATTACATGCAGGTTGCTTTTAATTGCATCCGAAAGTTTTAAAAAATATTCAGTAGGTTTTTCTTTTCCACCTTGAATATTCGCAAACTCCTTTTTTAATATGCACCAATAAATGCCCTGATGAAAATTGCTTGTAAAATCAAGGTTATTTAGAAAAAGGTCTTGCATTACAGAAGTCTCTGCACCTCTATATCCAACAATAATCAATGGTCTGTCTTTTAACAGCGGTTTTAGGGTAACTACTAAATCTTCATCCAACTTATTTATTTCCACGAGTAAATTTTTGTCGGTATAATGTTCTACAGAACCGTGTAGATATACAAGTTGAGGATACCTGGGAGTGTATGAGAATTGCTTTTTTAAATCAACTGAAGTTCTTAATGCCGCAATTACTGGTGGCTTTCTAATTTGAACTTTTGCATCTGAAAGGCAATTATCAAAATTGGTCGTCAGCACAGTATCAATTAAGCTCAAATGCAATAACTGGGCTAACGCTTCGTAACCTTTACTAGCTGGAATACCAGGGTTAATGATTTTCAAAAAAAAGTCTTTTCTAGCTTGCCTTGGGTGAAGTAATTCTTCAATTATTTTAGGGTAAAGTTCACCATAATCTTCAATATACCAGGGGAAGTCTGTTAGCCATTTTTTCCAATCACTCATTGTTAACCTCGGGTCATCTGGGTCAATCCCCTTTTCTCGACAATATGCCCATTTCGCAACCTCCTCAACTATTTCATTTACCAGTTTAATTCCGGATTGCTTAGAAGCCCCAGCGCCAAGTAGGATGATAGGTTTCACGCCATCTTTCAATAGTGATACAATAATTCCGGGCTCTGATACTTTATACATTTATTCTATTAAAATTTAGATTTGGCATAAAACAAAGCTAACTCAAATGAAAAAATATTCATTATGTATTACTTAAGTTTCAGATTTCGTTTGCGAAAGGACATTTTTCAAAACTTATTACTTTGCTTAAGCTTATTGAAAAGAACTTTCTTTACTAAATTAAAGTATCACTTGAATTAGTATCCAAAAAAATAACCTTTCAATAAGTCGGATACAAAATCAATGCTTTGTATCTTTTACAGAACTTGGGTCATTGCCAGGAGCCACAGTATCACTGTCTCTTATCTTTCCATCCAATCCGTGAATCCGTACTTCACCACCACCGGAATTGGCTGCATATCCTTTTGCTATTTTTTCAGCCTCTCTTTGAGTGTCAGCAGAACCACTTGATTTTTCACCACCCTCTTTCTGGATGTTCCATTTTCCGGTGTCTTTACTTTTTGAAACATGATAGTTTGCCATAGTATTAAGTTTAAAAATTTACGTTTGATATTATTGAAACAATTACGCCCTGTATTTGAAATTCACTTTCAAGTATGATTGGCTTATGCTTGGGGTTTGTAGATTTAGGTAATAATGCCACCACATTACCCTTATGCTGAAACTCTTTAAGGGTTGCAGCATCATCAATTAATGCAACAACTTTTTCTCCATTCTCTGCAACACTTTGTTGCTTTACTAAAACCAAATCTCCCGGATTGATACCAGCTTCATCCATTGAATCACCCACAGCCCGAAGCAAAAAGTATTTATTCCCTGACTTAACTAAAGAAGTAGATAAGGGGATAAAAGCTTCTATATTCTCCTCTGCCAACAAAGCCCCTCCGCAAGAAATACTTCCTACCAACGGAACAGCAACAGTCCGGGCAGTATTATTAGTTGCCAAATCTTTAATCATTTTGTAGCTGCCATCTGCCTTTTTTTCAAGAAATCCATTTTCCTCTAACTCCGACATGAGCAACATCGCTGACCTTGGGGATTTATATTCCATATCGTGCATTAATTCTCTAACTGAAGGCATAAGGCTATGTTTCATTAACCAGTTGCGTATATGCTTTAAAGCCTCTTTGGCTTTACCAGATAATTGTTCTTCACTCATAATACAAACTGTATAATAGTGTATAAAATTAGAACAAAAATTGAAATGACCCAAATTTTTGACTGGCTGTTAATAAGTTGTGAGTTTACTGGCAATTTGAATTTGTGAAGATTCTTAAACTTTCTCCGCCTTCAACCTCTCCACTTCCACACAAATTAGCTTTTTAATATCCATCTTCACCTGGTAATAATTATCCAGCACCTGCTGTTGGGTAACATTGGAGACCGGAGGTATATCCCGGTAGTTACTCACTTCCGCATTTAGTTTTTCATGGTCGTTGATGATTTCGGAATGAAACATTTTGAGTTTTATTTTTTCTAACGGGTCGTCGGCAACCATACCCACAAACTCACCGGACGAAAGGGCGGCAATTTTACTGGCTGGAATTGCGGCATCTAATTGTTTACTATGACTAATTGAAGTATCCATACGGTTGATGGAAACACTCTGCCTGTCCTGCATAATTTTTCCGAAACGTTCCGATAAGAGTTTGGACGTTTCACCCATAACCTGTCCGCTGATGATGTTGCCGGTGATATTTACAATTACATCTGCCTGCTCCCGGCCATAATCTTTTTTAAGCTGACTAAAATCCTGCATGGCGAGAGTAGTGGCAACTTTATTGCTTCTTGCTGTTGCAATCAGGCTGTCAATATTGTTGAAGTAGATGGTGGGGAATTCATCAAACACCAAACTGCATTTCTGCATCCCTTTTTTGTTTACCTGCCGCACTAACCGGGAAACGTATAACGACAAAACAGCACCGTAAATCTGTTGCTTCTCCGGGTTGTTGCCCACACAAACAATTTTGGGATGCTTTGGGTTGTTGATGTCTAATGTAAAGTCGTTACCGGATAACACCCAATACAACTGTGGCGAAGCCAGACGGGCCATACCGATTTTAGCTGAAGCAACCTGACCTTCCAATTGCTCCATTGCATCATTTTGATAAGCGGTGATAAATGGATTTACCAGCACTTCAATTTCAGGCTGTGTGTTCAGCACAGGAAACAGTTCATCATATTCCGCCTGCATCAATTCAATTACATGCGGCAAAGTGCAATATTTTCCATCTGCATATTTTCTCAAAAACCAAATAATAGCTGTAACAAAGTTGATAGGTGATTCTACAAAGAAATCTCCCTGCTTGTTTATCCATTCTCTATTTAGTCCTAATAGAATTGTTCTTGCACTTTCAGTGGCGTCGGTAATATCATTCATTGTGCTTGGGTCAAGCGGATTGCAACGGTGCGATACTGAAAGGTTGTCAAAATTGATTACATAGAAAGACGGCTTTACTGCATAGCGATGTTTATTTTGCTGCAGCCAGTTGTAAACAATCCTGCTCAAATCATCATATTTGAAATCGTATACAAACATGGCAAAGCCTTTTTCTATATGCTGCTTTATGACATGCTGAATAACAAACCAGCTTTTACCTGCGCCTGGACTGCCAATTACCAATAAACCACGAAAAGGATTAATGATGTTTATCCAACTCTTTCTTATCTGTCGCTTCAAATTATATTTAGCAGGAAGATTAATTGAGTATTCATTGGTGAGCAATCGTTCTTCCTGAGGAAAGGTTTCGTTGAGTGAATTGAATACATCATCAGAAAGATTGAGTTTGATTAAACGACTTAATAAATTTCCACCTGCCAGTATCAACAGAAAACCTGTGCCAGTAACAGCCATATAGGCCACAGCAACTATTTCAATTGTTTCATTTAACTTAAAAAACCAACTGCTACCGAAGAAAAGCATCAAACCTATCAACAGATAAGCTGCAATGCTTCGTTTGTTTATCTTCTCATCTTTTTTCCCTTGTGCTCCTAATAAAGAAATAATCAACAAGCCAAGTGCAATCAACTTTGAAATAAATACAGTTTTAAACATACCTGTCTGGCTAATGTTTTTCATCAGCCGGTCTGTAATGGTGCTGGTTATTTCCCAATGCTCAAAAGCCCTGTAACAGAAATAATAAAAATGCAGCAATAAAATAAAGACGCTGGCAAATCGGGTGAGGTCAATTATCTTCCGCAGCCCCTGTTCGTTTTCTCCCGTAACTGACATAGACTATTTTTTGAATTATAAATTTGGGTTCTTCCTTTTTTTCTTTCGCTTCTTTTTCAGTAATGAGTAAGGCGTATTGCCAAAATCTTCTTTTGCAGTGAGAATCGCATCTAAAATATTTTCTTTGGAAGCAGATTGTGATACATTCTTTTCTTTGTCTTTTGTAACATTTACTTCTTTACCTGTACCACCAGATGAATTACCCGTTTCTTTATCTTCCTGCTTTACTATATTTTCAACCGATAGATTTGAAAGCTTAGTCTGAATTGCAGCAACGCTATAACCTTTGTCCAAATCACTTCCATTAAACACAGCCTTGTTTTGATTGTCAACAAACGTAATTCCGTATAACCTTCCTTCTGCATTTTGGCGTAAAACTGTATAAATACTTTTTTGTTTTAAATGCTCCATTAATTCTCTCATGCTTGAAGGTGATTGTGCAATACATTCATCCAGTTTTATTTTCACGAAAGGCTTCAATTGTTCCTTCGCTGTTTCATTAGCAGCAAATTTCTTCTCCAGGTTATCCAATGTTGGCTTGCAGGAAATAGAACTTGCTTTGATGGGGACACCCACTTTATTTCCGCTTGCATCCTGCACCCGGTAAACCAATCCACGGTTTTTGTAAATCCTGCCTTCTTCTTTACCTCTGTCCGCTACTACATTGAATTGTTTGAGTGCTGCATTAAATTCGGGTAGCGAAGCAAACTTGTATTGACTAAAAACTGCACCCACCGCATTTGAAATACTTCGTTTAGTTTCATCTTTTCCATAAATCACTTTTTCTGCATCAACTGGTTTAATACCCGAACTTCTTAGCTGCTGCTGCATTTCTGCTTTTATCAAGCCGTAAGTTTGCTCAATTTCCTTTCTTGCTTTTTCAGATTGATTTCTGCCGATGTTGTGTGTATTAATCCTGCTGCCGTTTGCTTTAATAGTGGTGCTTACTATATGAATGTGCGGATGGCCAGCATCTTCATGTTTATAAACAAGAAATGGCTGTTCGCCAAACCCAATCTTATTCATGTAGTCATTTGCAATCTGCAGCAGCTTGCTTTCAGCTAACTTTTCTGAAGGGTCGAAATTGAGGGATACATGCAACGTTTTTGTTGTTGCTTTTTCATTCAAACTATTTAGTCTTTCGAACGCACCAAGTTTCTGATAGAAATTCATCTCTTTTACATCTTTCAAATAATTAGCTGCATGGAGACAAACAGCATTGCCTTTCTGCACTTTCTTTTCATTGTAGTTGAGGGCAGCTTCAATGTTTTTCGGTATAGTTATTTTTGCAACCATTGTTCGTAGAGTTGATTCATCCGTAATTTGATTTCATCTACCTTGCTGATAAGATTTTTTTGCAACCCATCATACTGTTGTACCCAACCCCTGAACTCAGGTATCTTGTCCAGCAGGTGTAATTTGTGTACTGCCTGGTTAAAATTATTGCCGATAGCATTGAGCTCTTTTTTCAACCCCAGCATATCTAATAAAAAGTCATCGGCACTTTCATTTCTATACTTTATCGTAACCGGTTTTTGCAATGCTACTTTACGCAGGTAGCTGCTGGTATCTTTTTCTGTGGTTTTCTTTTGAAACTTTTCAAGCTGATTAAACTCTGTTTCATTCATTCTTACCACGACCATTTTTCTTCTCACATCACTTTCCAATTTCTTCATGGTTTATAGTTTTCTGTTTCAATCCCCCGAAACGACTTCGGAGTGAAGGGCAAGATGACCCAAACGTATAACGTTTGTACATCTTGCCATGTGCAAGACCGGGCACATTAAGTCCTTATAAAATCTATCCGTTAAGATTTTTTTAACTCTTGCAAATTCATAGTAAAGCAGGTGTAAAATCTGTACCAGTATTGCAGTTTGCATGGCTAATATTTGGTCAGGTAAATAAATTTTTAAACGTTACTGCTTTGCTTCTAAATAGGAATTATTTGACCTGAAATACCTGTGAAAATCAGGCATAGGTTCTTCCTTAAAACGGAGACCACCAGAATGGTAAATTTCATCAAAAATAGCTTGTTCATACACAGAAAACTGACAAAGCGTATCTGTTCTTTTTGCATACTCAGCAAATTTCTTTGGCTGCTTTAAATAGTAGCCACAAATATCTAATTCATCTATTGCATAGATATGCCCATGAAGTAGTCTTCTGTTGCGTAAAAAATCTAAAAATTTACTTTGTGGATTGCTTCTGTGATGCTTCAATGTAAGCAGGAATATTTCTAAGTCATCAATATAAACACTCCAGGGATAGTTATCAGTACTATCTTTTTTAAGTAGCAGATTTAAATCTGTTTGCAAGCTACCAAACCGTTCCAGAGTAACCACTATTGAAAATACAGAATGAATCTTTGAAGGGTTTACAGTGTAAAGTAACTTTCCTTTGTTGTCTTTAATTTCTAAAGGTGCATGTCCTAAAAAGAATTTTTCTACTCGTTTACATTGGTCGTAACCGTACTGTACCGCCTCCTTAAAATCATCTTTTAGCCTTACAACAGCTTTCTGCATATCCCGAAATGGTTCTCTTAATTTGGAAGCCTTTGTTTCAATAATTATAGCCGTGCCTTTTGTTAAAATTAGTAGGTCTTGTTCATGGCCATCTATAACAAAATAGTTTTCATATAAGAACAAAGAAGAATCATTAAAAACGGACCTGAAAGTTGCCGTGACTTTTTTCTCTAACTCTTTCTCCCGATGCCTCCGAATTTTATCTTTTAAATTTTCGTCTTTTGACAGAAAATCATACATCCGTCGGTATATGGCAACTGGAATTTGCTTTTGGCAAATATGCAAGTATTTATTTTCAGATATTTCCAGAACCGGGGCAAGTTCAAGGGGGTTATTATCTGTATAATATCTGAAGGAATTTAATTGACTTGGTTTGCATGAAAACAGTAATAAAAATTTATCAACTTTATCTTTATCAAGTGTATGATATAAATCCTCTTTTGAAAACAGCAAATAGGTATAAGTTTTATCATAGAAGGACAAAAAAGCATTGCTGATTTCTTCAGGCAGTTGGTCTATACCTTCTGAAAATGTCATTTCTTTTAAATGAACTTTTTCATGAAATTCTTTATACTCTTTTGAGTGTGTAAATGCCATTACCTGGTCAAACCTGATTTTTGTTATTAATTCAGTGGCTTTATACACCTCAATCAAAAAACCCACATCTAATCCGAAAGACTCAATTAGTTTGTCTTCAAACGGAAGAAATACTGTTCTTATTTTCTCTAAATCTTGCTCTACAAAACTTAATACGCCGTTATCAAAATGGTTTCTGAAAGCCATTTCATGAATAGCTGCATCTTCTGTATAATCTTTAAATTCCTGTATATGATAATGGCTGCGTATTACATTTACTAAATCGGCTAACTCACTGATGGCTGCAGGGCTAAAATCAAATATTTCACTGCCTTTATTTTCAGCAAATACATTAAGTGCAATAAGGTAAAAAAAGTCTTTTAATTTCGATTGGAATTTATTTAATTCAATATCCACAATATCCTCAGGACGGCGTTTGATAAAATAAGCAAAAAAACCTGCAAAACTTTCTGCTTCATACCTGCTTACTATATTAGTAAGCCTATCAATAGTATTTTCCAGTCTTTCATTTTTCGCCATTCTTTTAATTGATGATTGAGAGTGACAAAAGTTGTTCGGAAATATAAGAATTGGTTATACGTTCCTGCTCAAATCTTTTGCTATTACGTTGTAAATTTTCGTACAGCTCCAATTCATCGGCACTTAACATTTCCAATTTAAGTTTTCTATATGCGGAAGTAACAGCAAACTGGCTGAAGTGATGGTACGTTTTTTCGTCCATTAAAAAGCTTTTTGCTTCAGGGTAGTATTGCCTGATAATATTCAGCATCTCAAACCCGGCAGCATCAAGGTCAAACCAGCAAAATAATTCTGCTTTTGACAGCCAGGGAATATGTTTACTAACACGGCTTTTGAACCCTTCTCCAAATATCGCAACAGCATTTTTTACTTTAGGGAAGGAAAGAAAGCAAGCCCTGTTTTCAATAATAAAAACCCTCTGAGGTTGCCAACTAAGCATAGCAGAGTCATCTAATGTCAATGCCAGTTCGTCGTAGCCAATATGTGGCTTCAAGCCATCATCTAATATTCTGATTTGAGTGTAAACATTCGGCTTTTTAATGTAGTAACGACTGGAAAAATCTGTTTCGTTTTTATGTACCCAATCATCCGGCAACAATACATCAAGCAGTTGTTTTAAAGCAGCAGAATTTTCTTCAATAAACTTGGAATGAACCTCTATAGGCAGTTCTCTCAGATATAAATTGTGCGGTGGCTTATTATTCTTAAAATACCTGCAAACTTTAATAAAGTCCACAATATTTTTAGCCTGCGATAGAATAAATTTATTATTACCCTTAGCCCAATTAGTTAATTCGGGAAATTCTACTATTAGTGCTTCAAAAGTTTGTAGCAGTTTAGAATAATCTCTGGTTCGTTTTGTGAAAAAGAGATACTCGTCCAAGGTTTCAAAAAAGATTTTTGAAGGTATTTTTTGTTTTGACCCTTCAATTATTTTCTCTTTCCATTCAATAGAGTAGCCCTTTCCTTTTGATTGCTTTGAATGCTGATAAAGCGGAACTAAAGACGACTTTAATTCGCTGTAATTTGTTCCTGCTAATTTCTTATCGGACGGGATGACCAGAGGGAAAATGTTTTCGCCCTTTAAGGTTGCCGTAACCACCTTATTAAACAGCTTTTCAGATTTTTTAAAAAGTTCGTCCGGTGTTATCATTCCCTTGTTTCTGCTAATTGTTTAAAGCTTTCTTTCTTTTCATAATACTGTTCCATTGTAAGATTATAGAGAACTGAACTCTTTTTGTTTTTAATCTCAACAAAATGCACAGCATTAATATAAGGTTCTGCAATATTGATTTTATCAAGCGGGGTTACCACTAATATCTGTAAGCTTAATTGGTCGCAAAACTTCATCAGGAACTGGCTTTTCTCCGGGTCAAGTTTACTAAACGCTTCATCAACCGTAATAAATCGAAGGCTTTTGTGTTGCTTTCCTTGCTGAAATATTCCGAACTGATGAGCAATGGCCGCACCCAAAATTGCGTAGGTAAATTGTGCTTTTTGTCCACCAGAATAACTGGCGGTATTATCATGATACTGGCCGGGTTTATTGTCAACTACAGAATGTTCTCTGGCGCTGAATAAAAGCCAGTTTCTTACATCTGTAACTTTCTTTCGCCAGTTTTCTTCTTTGTGCAGTTCAGTAATAAGTTCTTTTATTTTATAAAATACCTGCTCCCTGTAGCTATCATCTTTTTGTACCGCAAAATCCAAGGCACCTGGTATAGCAGCATTTAACTGATTTCTGAAGATATTTATTTCATTTTCTCCCCTCAAACTTCTGCATTCCAACTGTAAATAAGTATCAGGATTTGAGTTAAAGGTTATTTTCTTCAGCGGCACATTTAGTTCCTCAATCATGTCTTCAATCTTACTCAATTCATTATTCAGCCATGCCCTGTAACTGGTTAATGCGTCCAGCATACTTTTGTCCATATAATCCCTGAACCTGCGTTTGTGCTCAACTAACCTTTGTGTTTGTATTGTTTTATGCAAATCTTCAAGGTCGCCAAGCCCGGTCAGGTCAGCCCTTATATTCATTACATCACCACTCCAGTTGGGGAATTCAGTTGTTATTTTTTCACCTGGATGAACAAAGGCTGCAATTAAAACAATAATGTCTTTTTCCAACGTAACAACGGCATTACCAGCCGATTTTTGCTTTGCAGTTAAACTTATTCCTGCTTTTTTATAGGTATCTTCAAATTGCTGAAGTGTTTGAATAGCATCAACAGAAATTTCCATTTCAGCAAGAAACTGGGTTATTGCTTTTTCACCTGCCCCATTCAATTCTTCAAAGCTAATGTTTAGTTTCTTCAGGTTTTTAGCATTGTACTCATCTTCCAGTTTGCTTAGTTTAATACCCAATTTTTCTTTTTTTTCTTTTTCCGGTTCTAACTGGTTTTCTATATCTTTTAGCTGATTTACTATCAATTCATACTTATCTGATGACTTTTTCAAATCGGCTATATGCTTGTTCAAATTATTAATCCGTTCAGCATGTTGTTGCCAGTTTATATCGTCATAAGATTTTATTGCAATCAATTTTGCAACAGTTTGTTCTTTTAATTTTATGGTTGCAATAAGCGGTGTGATGTTTTTGATTTCTTCGGCAAGTTTTGCATACTGTTTTTCCTCATCAAATTTCTGCTGCTGAAGATATTGTACTACTGCTTTGTTATCCCAGCCGAGCCGGTACTTTCCTTTATTCCATCTGCCGGGGCGGTCGTCTTTTTCATGGCGGTTCACATTACGCATCAAACCATTTGACGTAATGGCTTTTTGTGAACCATAAAATACTTCAAGGTCATCAGTGCAATAATAATTATACCTGTCAAGTAATGTTGTCTCCAGCCAGTTTTTATGAATGGATTCTTTAAACTCCAGTTTATTCACCATTGCATCATCATCAGCCGTCCAGCGAAGGCTGTTAGATGGTCTGCGGTCTATTTTATGATACACCAATTTTGCCTGCATATCATTGTTGTAAATAAACTGGTTGGCTGCTTTGCTGAATTTTTCAGGCACCAACAATTGCATAGAGAAATTATGAAGTAATTTTTCAATTGCATCTTCCCATTGTTTCTCTGACGGTTTCACTTTTATCAATTCTCCTACAAATGGTATTTCGTCCTCCGTAGTTTCAAGAATATCAATCAATCTTTTTCTTGCATCCATTAATTCATCCGGTATGCGGTTGGTTCTTGACAGGTAAGAAGTAATTTGCTGCTGCAAAGTATTTATCCGCTTTTCAGTTGCATCCTGCTCAATTTTTAACCCATACCTTTTCTCTGTTAATTTTTCCGCTTCAACAGGAATCGAATTATTAAGTTGATATATCTTAGCAAGGTTGTTCCTGAATACAGTTTCATCTGCATCGCTATCAAGATTTAAGCCGGTACACAGTTTACTGTAATCGTCTGCATTAGTTTTTTTTACTACCCTTTTTTCAGTTTCGCTGTCAATATCTTTATTCAGCAATAAAATCTGGCTGTCTATATTCAACGCTGCCCGTTGAGTTATCAGTTGCTCTTTGTCTTTTTCCAGCCTGTCAACCAATTTTACCTGCAGCTCTTTATCCTTTTTTGTTGTTTCCATTTCAATATCTAACCGTTCTACATCCTTATCTAACAATCCATATTCAATTTTTGAAAGAAAAAACGGCATTTGCTCCTCAACAAAATCAAGCTGCTGTTTGATGATGCGTAGTTCATCCAGCTTATTCTTATTCGTCATTACGGGTTGCAGCAATTCAAGCTGCTTTTCATCTTTTTGTATTGCTTTATGGCTAATCAGCAAATCGCTGTAATGGTCATAAAGGCTTTTAAATTGTTCTTCTGCATCTGCTTCTTCCAGCATTTCCTGGCGGATAAAATTGGTTAAATCTCCCAGTACTTTAATACCTACAGTTTGGCTAAAAAGCGAAAGGGCCTTATCTCTTAATCCGAATAATTCACTGAACCTTGCAGCATATTCTTTAAAGCTGTTATAGATTTCAGTTTTAGCATACTGTTTCATTAGTTTCTTTTTCCAATCCCCTCTATGGTCAAAATGGTCTTTCCCAAAATGTTCATCCACATTAAGGGGGTAGGGTGAAACAATAAATACTTTTTGCAAACCATTATTTGCATACCACCGAACCTGCGCCAATGTAATAGTATGTTGTGTACCTGAATTTTGAAAACAAGCAAGTAAAACGGAGTAAGGATTTTCTGCTTTTGTTCTCAACTGTTCCGTCTTGGATTTTTCTTCCAGTTCTGAAAATATTTTACCATAATGGCCCCAGAAGTAAGAATTTTCATCTCTTTCCTTTTTTGACTCTGCACCTGATGATTGATTGTAAAACCGTTTATTGGTAGGAACTAAGATTGTTAATAAGGCATCAATCAATGTAGTTTTTCCGCTTCCGTTAGCACCTGTAAGCAGGGAGGTGCGGCCATCTGCCTGCAGCCTGTATGGTTTGCCATTAAAAGTGCCCCAGTTAAACACTTCAAGATATCGTAACCGGTAGCCATTATCTGTATTATTGTTGCTGAACAGGGTTGACATAATTGCTTAACTTATTTTTTATTTCTTCCAGCTTTTCATTATTGATAAATGCCTTTATTATCCGCTTTACCTCATACTTATTATTGTCCTTATTGGTTGCATCTTCCCGGTTTAATTTCAAAATTCCAATGGTTAATAAACTTGATATGGGTTTTGATAAATCTTTCCAGAGTTTGCTTTTATTTGGCTGTTCTTTATAAAACAATTCAATACGTTCTTTTATTTCTTTCTGTGTTAAGTAAAATTTATTACCGTCGCTTTTTATATCAAACTCCTCAAGCCCCTCCCGGAGGATGACAGCTAGCAAGGTTGCCTCGTAATTCAATGTTTGTCTTTTCATCAAACGGGGCAAAGGATTGTCGTCATGTTCATCGGCTTCGGGTTGCAGCACTCTTGCAAAGCCGTCTTGTTCATTAATTACTAACTCTATTCCGATTTTTCCAAAATATTCCTGCACGGCTGATTGCCATTGCATCAATTCTCTCCAGGCATTTTTATCGTCTGCATATACGGGGCCCTGCAATAACTTAATTATTACAGCAGCAAACGGAGCCCTTGCAATTTTTATTTCCATAAACCCTGTTTAAGACTTAATATAAATTACCAATGGGACTTTTACAACCCTGTTCCCAATTATAATTGATTCCTGCGTTCCTTCAATTACCTGATGAGAGCCAGATGCACCAATAGAGAAGTACCCAACTATCTCACTCAACCCATTTTCTAAACCATATTCATCTACAATTTCTTTTAGCGTTACTTGTCCTTTTTCCTCAAGCATCGTATCAATACGTTGCTGCAATTTCTTTTTATCAATGGTAAACTGGTCAAAAAGAAGTTTAAAGTCGCCGGTTTCGTCTTCTATACTTCCATCAGGAAATAAAATATTAGCGATGGTATCTCTTTCATCGCCAGGTTCCCATCTGTCAAAAAGATTGATATAAGGTTCATCTTCTATACTTATAAAATCATCTTCTTTAATCCTGGTGTCAATAAGGCTGTATGCCATTTGCCGTATTTCACCTATCAGCTCCATTGCCCTTCTTCTCTCCAGCATATTTTTTTCAGAAAGCACACGGCTTATCTTTTCGCTCAACTTTCTGTTAGAGTCAATCACCTTCCTGCCTGATACATGCAGGTAGCGTTTCAAATGTTTTAAAAAGCGGTCGTTATTGTAGTCAATGTTATGTTCATTCAAAATTTGATAAAGCCTGTCCGTAAGCTGTGTAAATTCCTGTTGTCTTTTCTCGTCCATTAAAAACTCCCAAAAAGCTTTAAAGCTTTTGCCCTGTGGTTTCTGGTCTATTTCATCCAATGCATCCAATGCAAAAACAAGCAACGTTCCTTTAGCTATATCTTTCTCGGTATATTTTCGCTGAATATCTTTTCGTATCTGTTCAAAGTTTTGCTCCACCTCACTAAAGTCTGACAAAAGCTCCCTTGACATTTTATTCAAATCATAGAACTGTTCTTTGATTTCAGTTTCATCAAACATGGTTGGCTTTTTGCCATTTTTCAGCAGGTTGATTTCATTTTCAATCTCCCATTTCTTTTTATTGAGTTCTTCAATCCTTGCCTCTACGTTTTCATTTGTCTGCTCTATCATTTTTTGCAGCTTGAAGAAAATATCCCTGAACTTGCTGTTAGTGCCTACATGGTCTCTTTTACCCAAATCAGCCAGCCAGTTTAAAACCTTCTTTGTATCAAAAGTTAATTCATGAAGGTCTTCACCATCATCATTTGGGTACTTACTAAGAAAGCCTGTGTTACTCCATTTCTCAATGTATTGTGCTGCCTTAGTTGAGTAATCATCAAACAGGGTTTCGGCTTCCAGTTCATCATCCTTTTCCTCGTATGATAACTCTTCCATGTAGCCTTCCAGCTTACTCCTTAATTCACTGTTGGAGATAGTGGTAACATTGGCATCAGAAAAAACCTTGTAAAAAAAGGAAATAATAAATGGGGCATTTTTAGCCCTTATTAGCTGTAAGGGTTTTGCCGTTTTAAAGTGTAAAAGTATTTCCTCAAAGGTCATACCCCTAAAATAAGAAATATAAGCTTAAGAAATGAAATATAATGATTTATAAGGGTTTATAAAAGCCCCTCATCGGCAAAGCTGTAATAGGCTTCGCTGGTTACAATTACATGGTCTAACACCTGGATATCTAAAAGCCTTCCAGCTTCTTTAATTTTTCTTGTCAGTTCTTCATCTGGCCGGCTTGGTTTTAAGTTGCCGCTTGGGTGATTATGACTGATTATAATTCCACAGGCACTTGCTTTTAATGCAGCCATAAAAATTAGTTTAGGGTCTGCCACTGTGCCCGTAATACCGCCTGATGAAACTTCAAAAATCCCCAGCACTTTGTTTGAGCGGTTTAACAACATCACTTTGAATTGCTCCTGCAATTCTATCTTATCCATATCCCAACATTGCAGCAATAAATTGTAACTGTCTCTTGAAGATGTAATCTTTGGCCTTTCAGAAGCTTTTACTTTTGTTTTGTAAACCAATTCCACTTCTGCTACTCTTGTCCATTCTGGTAAGTTCAATGTTAGCTGTTCCATAACTCATTTTTTAATTGTTTAAAAACTAATTACAGAACATGCCCTGCCTTTTGGCAATAAAGGCCATGAAGCAACGGAATAAATAGTATCTAATTTATAATGGAACAGCTTTCTTTATGCCGGAATTTCATGGCCGCTTCAGCAGCCAAAAGGTTAACTTTGTGCAGGAATTAATGAAGAAAATATGATTAATAAAACCATAGATAATATTCAGGTTATTGATTTCGAAAACCTCATTGCAAATCAAGTCCCTGAAGGAAAGACTCTTGAATATAAATCGATTCTTAAATTGGATAAAGATGCCGACAAAAAGGAGTTCTTGTATGACATTAGTTCTTTTGCAAATGCTTCCGGGGGTGATATTATTTTCGGAATTGAAGAAGGGAAAGAAAAAGGGTTACCAGTTTCAGTTGAAGGTATTGATGGTAATATTGATGAGCAATGTAGAAAAATTGAAAGCTTGATAAGGGATTGCCTTTCACCAAGAATATTGAATTTACTCCTCAAACCCGTTTTGCTTAGTAATGGCAAAAGCGTTTTAGTAATACGAATACCAAAAAGTATAAATGCTCCTCATCAGGTAACTTTTCAGGGTGTTGACCGTTTTTACAGCAGGTCTAATAATGGCAAATACATATTGGACGTATTTGAATTACGGAATGCTTTTATTCAATCATCAGAATTTACAGAACGGATAAGGAAGTTTATAAAAGGCAGGCTTGCCAATATCATTGCAAATGAAACTCCCGTTCAATTAGAAGATATTCCTAAAATCGTTCTGCATATTGTTCCACTTCAAAGCATTGAAACAGGAAGAAACATAGTGTCAAACGCTGATTTAAAAAAGGATACTTTATTCCCTTTGGGTGCTGGTGGTTATAATCATCGTTTTAATGTGGAAGGTGTATTGAATTTCAGCAGTCTTCCGGGGCAAAAAACCAGTCAGGCCTATGTACAACTATATAGAAATGGTATAATTGAATCATTGAATGCTGATTTATTAAGAGAGTATGATGGTAAGAAACTGATTTATGTAAGTAAGAGTTTCAGTGTGGAAGAAAAGATTATATCATTTGTAAATGATGCACTTGCTATTTTAAAAAAGATAGAAATTCAGCCACCAATTTATTTATTTCTTCACTTACTGAATGTAAGAGGCTATGGCATTGGCTCAGACAGATTGAGACAATCATTCTTTGGTGAAAGGGGTATTGATAAAGACATTCTGCAATTGCCGGAAATTGTTTTAGAAAGTTATCCAACTAATCTTTCACCTATACTTAAAGAATGGTTTGAAGCAATATGGAACTCTTGCGGCTTTGAAAAATGTTATTCATTTGATGAAAATGGAAATTTCACAGCATTCTAAAGATAAACACCAAGCTGCCCCGCCATTTTACCAACTCTGTCACCATGTTGCGGGGCAGCTTTCCGAAAAAAAAGGGGCATTTTGCAATGCCCCAAAATTTTAATTGATAATAAAATCTCCAAAACCATGCTTTGCAAAACTCTCACACAACTGAAAAGCCTTTTGCGTTTTTAATTGTGCTGTGCCGCCATACAATAATGATTTCATCTTTGCTTCATCATCTTTGTAATTCCTTACATTTTGAAAATAACCTGTGATGGCATTATATGCGCCAAACACCGTTCCCTTTGTTGTTTCTAAAAATTGGGATGGGCTGCTCATTTGGTATTCATACACATCATCACACATATTTTTAAAGCAGGTGCTTAATTCATCCAGTTCACCTTTCTGAATATTCTGCAATACTTCTTTGTTGGGAACCATTGCCATTTGTATCAATTTTCTCACTTCAGTATCTGTAATACGAACCTTTGCCCATAGGTTAAAAATTCCTTCAAATTGTATAGAAAGCTGATTAGAAATTCCCATTACTTTATGGGCTTCCTCCAATCTTTCTTTTACATTGGCTGTATGACGGATTTTAATAGAGTTACTACAGTTTCGTAATGCCGCATTCAACGTATTGTTGCAAACAATACGAATGGGAGTAAAGGCCGCCATAATACTTCCAAAACCATCATGCGAAGTGGTAAGGAATAAATACTTTTCAATCATATCATCATTACCCACTTTAATGTAGCCGGGAAGTTTGGCGGTAATAAAAATCTTTTCCCCTTTGCCTAATGCACCTGCGGTTTCATACTGTATGCCGTCGCCATCAACAATAGCATCAAAGAAACTGAAAGCATCAATGTTTTGCACTACTTCATAATCTTTACCTAAACGGTCACCTAATATCGCTTTCGTATCGGGGCGGTAGGTATAAAAAGAAGTTTTGGAAATGATTTCTGTACCATCGTCTAACCGGTGTGTATTTGGTCTTTTCAGTACTTCAAAGTCAAGCCCTGCAAAATGCAATGCTTCTTTACTGCTTGGATAATCTTCTACTATTTGTCCCAAACCATGCCATGCTTTTTCTTTTACTGAAAAGAAACTGTGTTTATTTGTTTGCTCATTGAAATTAATATTGTGTGCCATAGTTGTAAATTTTTGTTTGTTAAAAAAATGAAAGCATCCCGCCGTTTGACAGGATGCTGTTTAATTAAAATGGTAAGTCGTCGGCTGCTTCGGCTACTGCTGAAACTGGTGCTGTTGTCATTGGAACAACAGGTGCAGGTGTATTTCTGCCATTTGGTTTGCCATGCAACTTGATACTGTTTACATGAAACGTAAGGCTGGCCTTTACTTCGCCTTCTTTGCTGGTATAAGCATTCACACCAATCCTGCCTGCACATTCCACCAAACTGCCTTTGGTTAAATACGGGGCAATGCCTGTATTAATCCAGTATGCACAGTTTACATAAGTAACAATTTTCTGTACTTCGCTGCTGTCTTTTGTTTTGTAAGTGTCATTAATAGCAATAGAAAAGTTCACCACTTTTTTCCCTGCTTTTGTTTCATTTACTGTCGCATCTGCGGTAATTCTGCCGATGATTTCCATAACATGAAATTTTTGTGTATAAAAAATGTTTCTTAAATAAATTCAGCTTCGCCTCATTCATTTACCCTTAGCGACCAGCCATTAGGACTGCGGCGGAGAAACAAGGTTTTTCAAATAAAATACTACCCCGTGTGGGGTAATGTTGAAGTATCTGGTGGAGATTTTTTTGAAAACCTGTGGCGATTGACGGCTCTTTACAATGTGGGACGAAGACCTTGTTTCGCACAAAGCAGGACAATAATTTTGCGGCAGGGTCAGTTGAATGAGCAGTATTACAATTTCAGCTTTGTAAAATCTGTTTTGGTGCTTCTGGGGAATGTATTTGCAGTTTCTGGAATTGTGTTTGGCAGAGTAGTTTTTTACATCTTGCAGAAAAGCCAATCTCAATTCCCAATCATCTTTATCCGGCGCAATGGTTTCGCCGTTTCGTTATGACGAAGGAGTAACGATAGAATAAACGGTGAAAGGATTGCGGCGATTCTTTCTGATGAAAGAAGAAAAGGATGTTGAACGGAGCGTCGCAACGGAAGATGCACAAAGATTTAATTGCCGATAAAA
>JAFDXH010000052.1 GCA_018268075.1 Bacteroidota bacterium
AGCAGTTCCAGCAGACGAATAAATATCGGCTTTTTGTATTTATCTTCGGCTGTAGTTTTTCAATCGGCTGACGTTCGGGCAGGACGTTCGTTGAATACCAGCCCATCGCCAAGCCCTAAACGTTGTACGCAATTGGGACAAACTTCACAAATGATAAGAAAAATCTTTCTTTTTGGAATTATCCTATTTTTCCAAACATCTCAAAGTTTTGGGCAAGAACTTCAAAAATTTACACCTCTTCAAATGAAAGAGGATGTTGACACGTTGGTTAAAGACATTCAAGAAGCACACCTAAATCCATTTTATAGGTATCCAAAAGAGAAATTTTTAAAAGATGCTGATTCTATTAAAATGAGTTTTGTGCAAGATTTGAATCTTATCGAATTCTATTTACGAGTTGAACGATTGATGGCTAAATTACAAGACGGACACACCGACTTAGAAATCCCATTACTTATTTATAACACTACAAACCCTTTTGTACTTCCATATGATTTCAATTTATCTTCCACAGTGCCCTTTATAACTTTCGAACGACCATACCGAACAATTAAATCACAACTTCCGCAGAAAGCTGAAATAATAAGTATCAATGACATTCCTGCCGAAAAAATTGTAAATGACATTATTGAAGTTAACACAGGAGAAAGCAGGCTTTTCAGGGCAGAATACGGTAATTACTATTTTGAAAATTTCTATTTGGAGGTTTTATATGAAATGAACGGCAATTACAGAATAAAGTATAAGAGTAGAGGAGATATTAAAACTGTTGACATAAAAGGAATCAGGCTAAAAGCCCTTAATGAAAGACAAAAGAATTTTTATGATACTACCGCAAACAAAAGTGCTTCACAGGAAGCTAATTATTCTCTAAAATTAATTGATAATAAAACAGCTATTATTAATTTCAAAAGTTTTGATTGGCATGGATTTACAAGATTTACAGATTCAGCCTTTAGAATTATTAAAGAAAAGAGCATAAAAAATCTTATAATAAATTTAATGGATGATGGTGGAGGGGATTCTGATGTTGGCGATGCATTCTTTCAATTTATTTTAGACAAACCCTTTAAACAATATGATAAAGTAGTAGGAAAAAATAGTGCATTATTAAAAGAAAGATTAAGACAACACTTAATTAATAAAAAGCCTGATAGTTCAGACCTTGCTTTATTAGCCAGAAAGAACGGTTCGATTGATACCGTTTTTTATGATGATATTCCTATACAAAAAAATCCTTTAAGATTTACTGGCAATATTTATTTGTTAGTTAACGGAAGAACTTTTTCATCTGCTGGAGATTTTGCACAATGTTTTAAGTATTATAAAAGAGGGGTGATAATCGGAGAGGAAACCGGAGGATTGATTGAAAGTTACGGTGACATTGTTACTACTCATTTGCCGCATACTAAATTGGAACTAACAATCTCAACTAAATTATATTTTAATGTTGGAGCAAAAGAAAATGATTGGCATGGCGTAATTCCAGATATAATTGTGCCAACCGATGATGCGTTACCAAAAGCGTTAGAAATAATTAAGAGAAATAATAAATAATTTGAGACTAAAATGCGTACAACAAGCGGTTTTGCAATAGGCTGGCTGAAGGAATAAAAATCAGCTTTAGTTCTTTTTTCATCTTTTGTTCCGGCTGAAAGTTCGCTGTTCAACTTTTATTCATATTTTCAACTTTTAGTTCTCTGTTCGGCTAACGTTCGGGCGAAACGTTCATTGAATTCCAGCCCATCGCAAAGCCGTCAACGTTGGCGGTAATGCGACGGAGTACGACATCCATATTTTCAATTGACATAAATAATCAAAAAGCAATTCAAAAAAACAAACAATGAAAAAAATTACCTCTTACTATTTGATAGTTAGTGTTGTTTCCTCATTTCTTTTAATGAATTCGTGCAATAGTGCTACCAGTTCAACGGCAAAAAGTGACGACACAACCACTCAAATGATTACTCACCCAGATATGCAAAAAGTAAAAACAGAGATACAAGAAATCGCAACCAAATGGGCAAATGCAGAAAATGCAAGAGATGCCAAGACCGTTTCGGACTTTTATGCAGACGATGCAATTAGAATGCCTAACAATTTGCCTATGATTTCCGGCAAGGCAAACATAGTAAAGAGCCTTGAGGACGAGATGGCAAGCACACCTAAAGGAGCAATGGTATCAATCGAATCTCTTGGTGTTTTTGGTAATGAATTAGATGTCATAGATTATGGAAAAACAATTCTCAAGGACTCTAATGGGAAGGTTTTATCCACCGGAAAATATTTGACCTATTGGCAAAAACGTAACGGAAAATATTTGGCTATTCGTGACATGATAAATGATGATGCCAAATCAAACTGATACTAATTCTGAATTGCTGTTTGCGTGACTAAAGCTATTGAACAATGCACTACAGCCAACAACTAAGGCTTCGTTGGGTGCGCAGCACCGACAATGAAGCCGCATGTTGAACGAAACCGGTTAGTATGGAGATGTCGTGAAGAGGAGTTGAGCTACACTATCAAGTTAGGCAAC
>JAFDXH010000053.1 GCA_018268075.1 Bacteroidota bacterium
CCTACTCCCACGCCTTCCAAATTTTTGTATCCATCTTTATAGCCCGTTCCTTTTATACCGGGGTCAAAAACGTAATTTTGCCAATAACCTATTACCCCATTCTTGTTTTGCCCTACGGTAAATTCCCAGCTTCCATCACCCAAGGGGTGCGTTATAGCATACAACAAAGCTGAAAAATTAAATCTTTATTCTTTGAAATCCTTTATTAGAAAGCATTCTGAAATTTATCAAAACGTTTGTTACATGCCCCATGACCAACCTTGTGCCATCTGCTATCTATACTTTGCCCAATCAATAAGACTCATTTCATATATTGAAAATACCAAACTGCCTAAGGCCAGCATAATTGTTAGGAATACTACCCAGCCCCCAATGATGTTCTTTTTCTTATCGTAATGTTTAAACTCTTTAAAATATATTTTTTGCCACTTATCTCTGAAAAGAAAAAAATAGGAGTTAAATAAACAGATAAGAATGGTAATAAATAAAATATAAGGCCAAAAGCTAACTGCATCCTTCTTTGTAATGTTACTATATATAATAGGTATTTCTCCCACTAAAAATATTTCTGATAAGCTTATTATTGCAACCGGTTTTACATCATTTAATATATCGTCAGAAATAGCTTTAGAAAAGTTATATATTTTATAGTAGTAATAGTAATATACTTTTTTAAATGTCATTGTTGCTCTTTTAATATTTATAATCACTATAATTCATGATGCTATTATCCCGATAAACAGTTCTGTTATCTTCCATCTCTATATAACTCGGTATAGCATTGTTCCACCCAATAGTGAGACCAATACCGTAATATATTGTAGCTACTGCCCAACCAGGCGGGCCTCCTTCCATACCTATTATGCCAACCCCTAAGTTTAAACCTGCATGAGGAAGAGACACTGCTCCTTCACTCTCAGAGCCATAATGATAATATTTATAAATACCTCTGATATCTAAGATTGTTCCCAAACCCAAACTTACCCATCCTAATCCTTTTGCTAACTTAGTAATTCCTATTGTGCTTACGTATTGGTTACCTCCCCAACCGGAAGTATATCTAACCAGATTTGTTCCTATTGTAGTAATACCTCCAAAAGATTCTACTGCACCAAATGCTGCTCCAAAGCCGCCATTTATATTATTTGCTGTTTCTAGTCTATAACTTTCTCCTCCCCCCTCTGCCCTCACAAACCTAGTCCCTACTCCCACGCCTTCCAAATTTTTGTATCCATCTTTATAGCCCGTTCCTTTTATACCAGGGTCAAAAACGTAATTTTGCCAATAACCTATTACCCCATTCTTGTTTTGCCCTACGGTAAACGACCTGTCTCCATTTTCTGTAGGGTGGTTTAAAGCATACAAAAAAGCTGAAAAATTAAATCTTTATTCTTTGAAATCCTTTATTAGAAAGCATTCTGAAATTTATCAACACGTTTGTTACATGCCCCATGACCAACCTTATGCCATCTGCTATCTATACTTTGCCCACTCAATAAGCCTCATTTCATATATTGAAAATACCAAACTTATTTTCCGCAATGTCTCCTTGCATAGCTTTTTGCAGCATAGGCTAAGGGACATTGCGGTTCTATTCCATAATACCTTTTATTAAGTCAATATCTCCACTGCCGCAGCTGTTCTGCAAGATCACCTGTGCCTAATAATTCTGCCGGACTGAGTCCGGAATTAGGATTACAAATTTTCAATTTTTAGCATGGCCTTATTAGTTTGCTAACCCAGGCACAGATACGCCAACGCTACTTTGCATGGCAGCATATCTGCGCCAGTGGGAGTTCTTTATCCTCATTGGTTTAGAAAACCAGACGGGGCAGCTAATTTTTTATTGTTGAAGCAACGCCAACAAAGTAGAAATCACTGATTGCTTTTAAACAAGTTTTTAATTTTCTCTTCATAATCTTGAGTATTATTAATATCAGGTCTTACTACTTTCGTGTCAATAATATTAGAGAAAATGAAGTTTTCAGACATATGTAAACCAATTTGCATGGCTTTAAAATAGATTAAACACTCATTATATTGTTTTTTTGTGAGTACTTCCAAGATTATATTTTGAATATCAAACCCATAAATATTAAATTGCTCATTACATGAATAAATATCTGAAATATTTAATTCTTTATATTGAGTAAGTAAATTAAATATTTTAATTCTCAAAAGTTTTATTTGTTCTACTGTGAGATTAGTACTGTGAGCAATACTATTAACAAGCAAGGTTACGTTCCCAACAGTGTCAAGCGGAATATATTTACTTCGCAATTGCCAGCTATTTAATATTGTCTTAATTGCATTTTCCTTATCATTTACTCTCAAATTTATTAAATTTTTTTTCAAACTTTCTTGGTCATCATAAAGCTCTCGATATTTTTCTACACTTCCATAACGGTTTTTAATTATGCTTTCTATAGAAGACAGAACATTAGAATCAGATGTTTTAAAAACAACGCTATTATTATCACAGAAAGCAATTATATCATAGCGTTCTTTTTCAGCATCTAAAAAATATACAAAAAAATAATTCACCTTATTTGAGAGAGTTTCAAATAAAGGGATTGTTTTTTGGGGAACTATAGTTTTAGGATTATAAATATTATATTTAAATGAAGAATGTTCCAGCCTATTATATATTAATATCTCATCAGTATCATTTTTAATCTTAAAATCATTCCCTTTTAAATAAATATTTAATCTTGGATAAAAATTCCATTTTGAATAAATAGAATTTATACTTTGGCGATCACTTTGTAAGACGCTATCAATTAGAAGTTTATTTTTTTTAAAAGATTCTATACTACTCTGATAACTTAAGTTTTCGCATTTAATGGATTGACCAAAAATGCTTCTCGGTAAAACTATAATAAATAATAGATACATGAATTTCATAATAGCTTGCGGTTTTATTTTAATTTTAATGTAGTCCATTTAATTGAATCGGATTTAAAATATTCGTTGGTGAGGTGCTTACATATTTACCACTTTGCGGATCAAAATATACGACAGTTGCATTGTCATTATAACCAGTTACAAGAACTGCATGATAGTCTGTGTTAGGGGCGGCGTTGGCGATAAAGCCAAATACAGGCTTCCCATAGTCAATTGAAATACTCATATTCCAACTCGGGCTGGTTTCAAAAAATTGGTTCAATAAATTAGATAGATCACTAATGGTTCCATTAAATCCCGTTTGCATATCATTAATATGCCCCGGAGGAGTTTTAATCCAAGCCATCAAATAAACACCACTTTGTGATTTTGACCCATAAAACCTACCCGCCCATTCCATGGTTTTAAAAACACAAAAATTCCCAACTTGTACATTAGAATTATTATTTTCTGGTAATTTTTTAATATCTAAAGTGTGATCTCCATAAGGGTTATCATTAGAATTTCCCCACTCCACACTACTTGTTTTCCACTTCCCGTTTTTTATATTACCATATACTATTATTCTATTAGGGTCGCTGATATATTCGCCATGTGTATCATAATAATAAGTGCCTTCATCTACTAAATCTCCATGCTTTTGTATGTCTTTAATCAGATTTTGAAAAAATTGACCGCTTGCAGTTAATCCATTTGCCCTGACACCTCCACCGCCACCATCCATAGCCTTCTTCGGAATATTAAATGCCTGGCTTGGCCTGCTGCTCCACCACCAGGGGTCGCCATTATTATTATCAAAAAAGGTACTACCCGGCGCATACGGGTTTTGCCCCTGCAACCCCATCGGGTCTACCATGCTCACCGGGTTATTCAGCACAAATGCATATTCACTGGCATTGGCGCTTTGCTCCGCTAACGGGTCTGTCTGCCCGAACCTCCCAATCTGTGCATCATACATCCTC
>JAFDXH010000054.1 GCA_018268075.1 Bacteroidota bacterium
TACATAAAATATATTAGTTACTTGGTGAGTATGACTGAATTGATTTTATTTTTTAGAATATTATATCAATGGAAGTCGTCATTGAATACTGCAAGAAAAAATTTTTATCATATTCCCTACCGTTTTCTAATGGCCGCAGACGTATGGGTTTTTCTTACGATCACGCTTGCTATTGGTATGTCTGTTCCGGCTATTAATCTTTATACCCATGGCACACACGTTACTGTAGCACACACTATGGGCGCTACTATCGGTATCAATACTTTTCTGCTTTTTGCTTTTGTTTATGATATTCTATGGGATAGGAATAAGGCAACACTATTGCAAATGAAATGGTTTAAAATAGGTTATTGGCTTACTTTTTTTTCATTACCAGTATTTTGGATTTCTTTAATAATGGCAGGCGTTTTTAAAGCACACTGGCAATTGACGGCGCATCCCATACCATTTAGCCTGATGATGAAAAGCCTGAGCCCGTATTTTATAGTTTTTTTTATTTCAGGTATCTTTCTGTTTAGTGGATTTATTATTTTGATTTTTCTAATATTTAAGAATAGAATGAGTAAGCGGGCAGATGGTGAACAACTAATTATAGCGTTTAATAAAAATGAAAATGTATTGCAGGTTATTACTCAATTATAAAAAATAGGTATGTTTTTAAAATCAACGGAATACGCCATCAGAGCTACGCTATACATAGCTCAAAAAGGAACCATAGATGAAAAATTGAGTATTCAGGAAATTTCTAAAGCTATTAATGCCCCCAAACCTTATACTGCAAAAATTTTGCAGATGTTATCAACCAATGAAATTGTTTGTTCTACTCCAGGGCCCGGTGGTGGGTTTTATATGACCGGCAAAGCAAGAAAATTATCAATGAATTCATTATTAATTGCAATAGGAGAAGAAGGCTTTTTCGATACCTGTATTCTCGGATTGAGCAAATGCTCCGATGAAAAACCCTGCCCTATGCATATACAATACAAGCCATTAAAAGAAAAATTAAAAAGAATGTTTGAAGGAAAAACCATTGGAAGCTTATCACAAAAATTAGATAGCGGAAACGCTTTTGTGTATTATTAACTCTTAGACGAAAAACCAGGATTAAAACCAAGGACTAAATGAAGAGAGGCCTCAAAAAATTTGAGGCCTCTTTGTTGCGAAGGGAGGGTTCGAACCTCCGACCTTCGGGTTATGAGCCCGACGAGCTACCACTGCTCTACTTCGCGATTTTGGATGGCAAAGGTAAAGTAGTATTTACTCGCAGCCAAATAATAAATGCTTTTGAGCAAAATGTTTAACTATTTATTTTTTTGCAATACTGCTGGCTCCTGATGATTCTATATTTCGAATTTGTGGGTCGCCTTTGTAATACAGTGTACTGGCGCCGCTGGCTTTTGCAGATATAGATTTATTAATTGTGAGTCTGATATCTGATGCGCCTGAAACCACTGCTATGCAATTATCTACCGTAAGTTCATAATTTTTCAAATCGCTTGCGCCACTGGCGTCTAAAGTTAAATTAGTAGCATATCCATTTAGCTTTATGGTAGAGGCGCCACTAATATTCATAGTCAGGTTTTCTATGGCTATCTTGCCTCTGATATCGCTCGCACCTGAGAGTTTCATGCGCATTGCATTACTTTTAAGTACATCATTGATCGTAATATCAGATGCGCCTAATGCTTCCAGACTTTCTAATTCTTTAAATGATACATAAGCTCTTATTTTTCTGTCGCCCATTATTCTTAATCCTGTATTTTTTTGACTAATTATCAGTATTCCATCCTTAATGGTAGTAACGATTTCATCAAGGTATTTTTCTTCAGAGGCGCTTACTGCAAGTGCGTAATCATTACTTTGAGAAAGGTACACATCTATACCACCCGAAACTTTGATTCCCCAAAATTTGCCTATGTCCCGCTGCTGCACATTTTTATCATTGATAATAGTCTGTGATTGGCCTTCATAGAAACTCAAGGCTAGTAGTGTAATTAATAAAAATTTCATTGAGTTGTTTTTATTGAAACGGAGCAGCATTAAAAAAGTTACATTTTTTTTTCAAAAAAATAGGAAACCTGTATTAACTTTGCTTTTTCAAAAAAAATAATACCGGGGTGCTTCTGCCAAAAGCAGTATGCTGAGAAAATACCCGCATACCTGATCAGGATAATGCCTGCGAAGGGAGGATAGTTTTGCTTTTCCACCTTTTTGTGCTTTTTTCTGGTCGCAAAAAACGACTATGAAAGTAATTTATTTGCTTCTTTTGAACTTGCTGATTTCGATTTTAGTCTTTGCACAAGATACGCTGCACTCTTCTTTGACAGATACACTTTTATTGCAAAATATAGAGGTGACTTCGATACGTGCAGCCGATAAGGCGCCTTTTACCAAAACGAATCTTACTAAATGGGAAATTGAAAAGAATAATATGGGGCAAGACTTGCCTTTTATTTTAAATCAGACTCCATCAGTAGTAGTGAACTCAGATGCAGGTAATGGAATAGGCTATACAGGAATTCATATTCGCGGTACCGATGCCACCAGAATTAATGTGACACTCAATGGAATTCCATTTAATGATCCTGAAAGTCAGGGCACTTTCTTTGTGGATATGCCAGATATCAGTTCCTCAGTAAACTCCATTCAAATACAGAGGGGTGTGGGTACATCCTCCAATGGCGCAGGCGCCTTTGGTGCAACCATTAATTTATCTACAAATGAATTCAATAAGGAGAAATATGTGGAAATAAATAATAGCTTCGGCTCCTTTAATTCTTGGAAGAATACACTGAAACTGGGCACAGGGCTTATTTCCGGGCATTGGCTTGCAGAAGCGCGGCTTTCAAGAATAGCAAGTGATGGATATATTGACAGAGCTACTTCAGATATTCAGTCCTATTTTGTAAGTGGCGCATATATAGGTAGCAAAAATTCATTTCGACTCAATATTTTCAGCGGAAAGGAAAAGACTTACCAGGCCTGGAATGGTGTGCGAGAAAGCTATCTGGATAGTGCGCGTACATACAATTCGTCTGGTACAGAAAAGCCTGGCTCACCTTATGCTAATGAAACTGATAATTACACTCAAACGCATTACCAGCTTTTTTATAATCAAAAAATAAACTCAGCATTTGCCTATAATGTGGCTGCATTTTTAATTCGAGGTAAGGGATATTATGAAGAATACAAAGCAGCCCAAAAATTTGCCAAGTATTTTTTGCCAGATGTTGTTTATGGGGCAGATACAATTTCGAAAACAGATCTGGTGCGGCAATTATGGCTGGATAATTATTTTTATGGAAGTATATTTTCTGTTGAGTATAAAAGAGGAAATGCGCAGGTAAGTATTGGCGGGGGCGTTTCGCAATATGATGGTGGCCATTATAATATGATTAAATGGAGCCAGATAGGCAATGTGCCGCTTGATTATAAATATTATAATGCGCCTGCTAATAAAGATGATTATAATTTTTATTCAAAATGGATGCAGCCATTTGGGACGTTCTTTACCGCCTTTGTAGATGCACAGGCTCGGTTTGTTAATTACAATATCAATGGGTTTAAAGATCACCCGCTATTGCATATTCAAAAGCAATATTCTTTCTTCAATCCTAAAGTGGGGATAACGTATAATAAAGGCAATTATCAGGCATACTTTTCACTATCAATAGCTACTAAAGAGCCTAATCGGGATGATTTTGAGGCAGGTAATTCTCAAATTCCTTTGCCTGAAAAATTATATGATGTAGAATGGGGAATAAAGGGAGGGTCTGCCAGAAAAAATTATGATATCACCTTTTATTATATGTACTATCATAATCAATTGGTAAATACAGGTGAGATCAATGATGTAGGCGCATACACTCGAACCAACACGCCTAAAAGTTTTCGAGCAGGTATTGAATTGCAAGGGAAAATAATACCTGTTAAATGGATTGTAGCATCGGGCAATATTGCTTTTAGTAAAAACAAAATTGACCATTTCACTGAGTTTATAGACGATTACGATCAAGGTGGTCAAAAAGTGAATAATTATCATAATGTTGATATTTCATTTTCGCCATCTTTAGTCGGTTCTGGAAGTTTGCAATTTATTCCGTGCAAAAATTTCGGAATTAATTTAATTTCAAAATATGTAGGCAGGCAATATCTTGATAATACAATGCACAACGACAGGAGTGTAAAAGCTTACTTTACAGAAGATGTACGAATTACCTACAATTTAAAATTACCTACATTTAAAGAGATAGGCTTCATTTTGGGGGCCAATAATGTTTTTAATAAAATGTACGAATCGTCAGGCTATACCTATAATTATTTTTCCGGTGGAAACCTGCAGGTTGAGAATTATTATTTTCCTATGGCAGGGGCAAATTTTGTGGCAGCCATTAATATTAAGTTGTAGAGGGCGGTTTACTTTTATATTTTTTTCACCAACCTATTTCATAGATACCTCCGGCTGGTTCACTTGTAGCCGGCAATGCTAAAAATGTTCATGCGGATAATATAAAGCCAAGCTATTTTTTTTAGGCATTCAATGGGTTAGTCCTGAATTTGAATAGGATATTGGGAATGACCGGCAAAGAATTGGGTACAAAAATTAATCTTTTAGGAAATTAAAAGGTTTATAAAAAAAAAGAAAAAATTTTGGCATAAAAAAAACCACCTACGGATTAATATTCGTAGGTGGTTGATGATTTGTGTGGGAGCACACGGGTTCGAACCGCGGACCCTCTGCTTGTAAGGCAGATGCTCTAAACCAACTGAGCTATGCTCCCAAAAAATTTGGATTGCAAATATAATGGATGCCATGTTCAACACAAAAAAAATATGATTATTTAATTATTTTTTCTTCAAAAGCTATTTTTTTTGATGGTAAAGTGAGCATTCTGGTTCTCAATTGGGCATTTCTCTTAAAATAAGTTGTTTCAATGTGGAATTTATTCAAAATACAAAACTGTGACCGCCAGTGATTAAATAAAATGGTAGTTTCAATAACTAATGAATAATAATATTGAGCAATGAAAAGAACGCCATGATATTTGATGATTGCAAATTTTTGGAGGCGTGTTTCAAATCTGTTTTTTAACCTATTAAGCAATTCTTTCTTTTTACTTTTACATTGATGCAACAGCTATTTTATGGATAAAACAAAAATAAAAATTGCCCGGCTTCTTCCTCAAATTCCGGATGAGCACGATGAATGTATTGAGCGAATCGTTAAGGAAATGTCGGGCAAATATGGAATCAATCAGGTGCATCTTTCAACCTCGCATGATGATGAAAAGCCAGTGTTGTGCCTGCATTTTGACCCATCAGCAATCAGCAGTTTAGAAATAGAAGCTGCTGCTCAGCAATCTGCAGTTGAATTATCTATCCATTATGGACATCTGCTGTTAACTGTGGCACGCGCAGATTACCCTGGCCATGCTAGAATTATGGAAGAAAGAATTGCCCGGATAGTTGGCGTTTGTAATGTTTCTGTAGCAGCTACAGGATTTATTCAGATTGAATTTGAAAGAGAAAAAACCAATCAACAAGCTATACTCAATGAGATTAATAATTTTGATATTCAGATAATTAATGTAGAAGACCTTACTGCACGCGGTGTTAAGGCCATTGCTAAAGACAAAGTGAAGGCCTCAAAGCACGAGCACCATGGGCATCATACGCACGCAGAAGGAGAGCACCACCACCATGGATCGGGTTTATTTGGAGAGAAAAGTGAATTAATTTTTAGTCTCATCTGTGGGGGATTTTTGGTGGTGGGTTTTGGTATTTCTTTTATAGCTGTAATACCTTCTTACTTGCCCATGCTGATGTATGGTATAGGTTGCTTGTTTGGAGGCTACTACACTACTAAGGAAGCATATCAAGGAATTAGTAATGGCCGCTTCGAAATTGATTTTTTAATGATGGTGGCAGCCGTTGGTGCCGCTATTTTGGGGCATTGGGCTGAGGCCACCCTATTGCTTTTTTTATTTAGTCTTGGGCATTCTCTGGAACATTACTCTTTTGAAAAGGCAAGAAAATCAATTGCTGCTTTGGGAAACCTTTCGCCCAAAACAGGATTGGTAAAGAGGGGAACCCAGTTGATAGAAATAAAAATTAATGAACTGAAGCCAGGTGATATAATTGTTGTAAAATCAAATTCCATTATTGCTGCAGATGGCATAGTAATTAAAGGGCATAGTGCCGTAAATCAGGCGCCCATAACGGGGGAGAGTGTGCCGGTAGATAAGTCGCCAGTGGTGGATGAAGCAGATTTGAATGCTTTCAAAGATGAAAGGCATGGTGTATTTGCAGGCACCATAAATGGGGCTCAAACATTAGAAATAAAAGTAACTAAGCTAGCAAAGGATTCTACTATTTCCAGACTGGTAGAATTGGTAAATAAGGCACAAACCCAGAAATCGCCTACTCAAACCTTTACAGATAAAATTGAAAGGTATTATGTGCCCTCAGTACTTATTCTGGTCTGTTTGATGATGTTATCATTTCTAGTAATTAACGAGTCTTTTGGTGCAAGTTTTTACCGGGCTATGGCTGTGCTTGTGGCGGCAAGCCCATGTGCCTTGGCTATAGCCACACCCAGTGCTGTGCTTAGCGGTGTAGCGCGTGCAGCAAGAGGTGGGGTATTGATAAAAGGTGGCCGCCCACTTGAAGAACTTGGGCGAATACATACGATCGCTTTTGATAAAACAGGCACACTTACACCCGGCAAGCCCCAACTAACAGGAGTGCATACACTGAATAATTTTTCTGAAAGAGATTTATTGCAATTAATAATTGCCGTGGAGCAACTTAGTGACCACCCCCTTTCGAGTGCTATTGTAAATGGTGCTAAGGAAAAACTAATGAAGGAAGTAGCACCCGCCGAATCTCTTGAATCTATTACAGGTAGGGGAGTGAGGGCAAGCTATGAAAATAAACTTATTTATATTGGCAATCTCAGCTTGTTTGTGGATAAGAATGATAAAATACCTATTGAGATCAGGGATCAAGTTGCGGATTATGAAAAAGCAGGAAACACCACAATGATAGTACAGCAGGATGACAATTTTATTGGAATAATTACTGTGAAGGATGTGCCTCGTGAAGAGGCGGCGAGTACGCTTTCGACATTAAAAAAATTTGGAATTAATAAAATGGTTTTGCTTACTGGCGACAATCAATTAGCAGCAGATGCAATAGCCCATGAGCTCGGACTCACAGAATCATTTGGGGGGCTATTGCCAGAGCAAAAGGTAGAAGCGATAGAAAAACTAATGACAGCCGGTAAAGTAGCAATGGTAGGTGATGGTGTAAATGATGCACCTGCAATGGCTAAGAGTTCTGTAGGCATTGCGATGGGCGCTGCCGGCTCAGATGTTGCATTAGAAACTGCAGATGTAGCATTAATGGCAGATAAATTAAGTACGCTACCTTTTGCAATCGGATTGAGCAAAAAAGCATCTGTCATCATCAGGCAAAACCTAATAATAAGTATTGGCATGGTGCTTCTTTTATTACCCCTTACTATATCGGGTATTGCAGCAATAGGCCCGGCCGTAATTGGGCATGAAGGCTCTACCCTTGTTGTAGTTTTCAATGCTTTAAGGCTGCTCGCCTATAAGCCTGCAAAAATTTGAGTATAAAGTGGCTTTTTTTTGATACACTATCTTTGTAAGCAATAATAATTTTTTCAATAAATGTATTTTATTTGATTTTAGACATAGGTATAGGATTCGTAACAGGGCGTAGGCATTTTCAAAAAGTGCTTACCACTTACATCAATAATTGGGTGGAATATGGGCTGTTGCATAATAAAAATATTCGTTTACACCTGCTTGTTGCCTACGATCTTAAATATGCTAAAACACAAATAGGGGACTACCGAAATATTGATCCGGAACTGGCTAAAATGGTTCATTCTATTCATTTCTATGGTAGAAAGGCAATAGAGACGGAATGTGCCAAGCTTATTAGTTCAGGGCTATTGAATGAGGCTGAGGCAGAGCTTATTTTTGGAGAAGGGTATGCAAAGAAGCGAAATGCTGTATTGTATTTTGCTAAAAAAAATAACCTTGACCGCCTTATATTTTTAGATGATGATGAATATCCGCTCTCTGTCTTGCAAAATAAGGAGCAGCCATTATTATGGATGGGGCAGAGTGTCGTAGGCACTCATATCAAATTCAGTGAAGCTGCGGATATTACTCATGGTCATCATTGCGGATATATTTCTCCAATACCGTGCTTTGAATTTAATAAAACACTTACTGAATACGACTTTAAGAATTTTATAGAAGCGATAAGCAATGAGATCATATCCTGGAGTGAAGTCAAAAAAAATATTTTTGAAAATAAAGGAGTTACCTATGCCGACCCTGAAAAGATTTACAATCAACCATTTTTTGAAGTAAAGGAAATGCAGGGAATGAAATTTATTTCGGGTGCTAATCTTTGCTTTAATTTACGCAGTATCCATTCATTACCGCCATTTTATAACCCTCCCGGAGCAAGAGGAGAAGATACATTTATGAGTACAGAGCTTAGTGATTTTAAAGTAATGAAAGTCCCTTGTTATACATTTCATGATGGGTTTCTACAATATAAAAATATACTGAATGGAGTATTGCCTATTGAATTACAAGCAGTGGATAGCAAATCTCCAGCTGTGGTTAGCAGGTTTGTCAAAGCTGCTATCGGATGGGTGCGTTACAAACCATTGATGTTGTACATTACTCAAAATGCTGAATATGAAAAAATCATCGAAGTGATGAGTCAAAAACTCGCCGAGACCATTCCAAAACTTTGCGCCTATTTCAATACTGATCTTTTTTCGCAAATACCTGATGAATTAAGGCATTATCACAAAAATGTGAAAAGGCATTACCAGAGCTTTCAAAATACAAAAAATGTATGGGCAAAACTGATGGTAAATTTTAATGGGATCAATCAGTAATTTTTGGTGCCTCATATTGTTTGTGGTTAACTTACTGAAATTTAGGCAAGTAGATATATCTGTTTGATAAAATTGTAGTAATTGGCTATCTATTATTTTGGATTTGCCTATTGGTAGGCCGGTGCGAGGTTGTAGGTGTATTATTCGCTGAACTCTGCGATACCAGAGCCATATATCAACATTTTTTACACAATTACCTTTTCAGCGAAAACCAAGGGCAGATTTTGTTTATTTTTAAGAAAATGAACTTACACATGTACCTTAAAAAAATCACTTTTAGCACGCTATTGCTATTGTTTAGCTGTTCAGTATTTACTGTTTTAGCACAAAATAATCTGCCACTCAAGTACAAAAGATCAACTGTTTATGCAGGGATTGAGGTAGGGTCCAAAGGGGTAAAAATGAGCCTTGTAGAATTGGCGAAGAAGGTGACTGATGAAAATTCATTTAATATTTTAAAAGATACTTCGGTTAATACTGATTTTATTTCCTTTTCACCGGTTACGTTTAGTGCTACTCTTAATGCACTCTATGGCCTTTATGAAACAGGGCTCACCAAATATAATATTCCTACTGGAAGGATTTTTACAGTAGTAAGTAGCGGCGTAAAGGTAATAGCCGATAAGGAGGAAAAAGATCAGTGGATCACCAATCTTATTGATTCATTCAAGCTGAGGGTGAATGATAAGGCCCGTATGGTAGATGTAATTTCACCAGAAGAAGAAGCCCGTCTTTCGCATTTGGGGATCGTACCCGAAAGCAAAAGATACACTACTTTTTTGATTGATATTGGAAGTGGAAATACCAAAGGTGGTTACTTTCCTAATATGAATACAGATAATATTAAATTATTTAATCTAAGCTGGGGTACCAAAAGCATTTCAAATGCTACAGAAAAACGAATGGATGATGATAAATCGATGGATAATTTTTACAAACAATTACAAAGGGTGCTCACAGGAGATGCAGATAAAGAGATTACCTATGCTGTAAATGTAAGCGGGGCTTATAATATGAGCGATAATGTAGCCTTTAGTGGTGGTGCTGCCTGGGCCACAGCTACACTTATGTTTCCTGACCTGATAAACGATCCTGTAATTACAGTGACCTACGAACAGGTAGAAAATTTTAATAAAAAATTATTTGAAGATTATGATTCCTATTCAGAGAAATCTATACTTAAAGAACTGTCGAAAGACAATCCTGACCGCGATGCAATAGCTTCGGCAGTGAAAACAGTTAATAAAGTTTTCGATCAAAAAGCGATGCTTTCAGGATCAGGACTTTTATTAAAAATTATGCGCCAATTTGAAGGTATTAAAGAAAGAAAGCAATTTTACCTTGTAAAAAACGGTCAGGTAGGATGGATTTCTGCATACGTTGGTAAAAATTCAGGCCGGTAATTTTTAAAAAGCCAGTAGGTTTGTAAAATAAATTTATTCAGCGCCTGAAATGAACCGAAAAGCCCTATTTCTGGTAATATTTAGCCTTATCATAGTCACGGCATCATTCCTGATGATATCGGTGTGGGCATATCAAGAATACTTTTCCAAAAAGCAACCAGGTGAAAAGATTGCATTAATCAGTAATCTGCCAAAGAACTCCAACGATCTTGCTCTATCAAAATCCACTACTAATCTGGATAAACCAACTGTCATTACCTCCGGCATTTCTGAATTAGATACTACTTTATCTCTCGATGAAAAACAGAAAGAATATGACCGTTTAAAAAATGAATTAGTAAATAGTGCTTTGGCCAGACAAACTCCATCGGATTCAATTCTGCAAAGAATTGCCTTTCTGGAAAACAGTATTCTCGAACTTAATAATAGAAATGAACAGGTAGCAGAAGATAACCGGAAGCTGGGGCGGCTATTAAAAGAAATGTCGAATATAAGAGGTGAAAAAAATATTAAGCGGCAGGTGTCAAGCAGCGTAGATAATGTACCAGTAAAAGAAGAAGAGGAGAGCAGTGTGAAGGTGACAAATATTTCTTTAGTTGCGGCCATTTCCGGCGGCGAATCATCACCTACTTTACCTGCATCTAAAGCAGAAGAATTGCAGGTGTTTTTTAATGTAAAAAACTCAAACCAAAAGACAGGGGTATTCAGCATAGTGATTCTACTTCCGGATGGAAGGGTGCTTCGTCAATCAGGATGGGAGACAGGTGTATTTAATACTAGCGCCGGCAAAAAAGTTTATACTGCTCAGGTACATCTCAATGAGGATAGTGAGGCAATGCAGCTTACTGTAAAGAGCCCCAATCTTACTGATGGTATTTATACTATTCAAATTTACTTTGAAGGAAACCTCGTAGGTCAACTAAGGAAGCGTTTGGGATAATGGGGGTAGTCCCATTTTTAAGAATTTGTAATATTAAATTTGGGATCACTCGCCAATCACGGATTCTAAATCTAGGATTTTCTCAAACAATAACTCATACTGTTTATTTTTTGCCTCGAGCTCTGTTAGCTTTTTATTGTAGGCGGCTTCAGCATCTGAGTACTTTTTAGCATCTGCATAAACATCTGGCAAAGCAAGATTTTTTTCTAAAACATTTTTCTCTTCATTTCCTTTGCTGATTATTTCTTCAAGTTGGGAGAATTCTTTTTTTAATTTAGTCAACTCTTTTAGCAATTGATTATTTTCCGACTTATTCTGTTTTTTTTCTTTTGCAGGCAATTTTTCATTAACAGATTTTTTTTCCGGTTCCTTATTTTCTCTTAATTTTTTTTCGCCCTTCCATCTTTCCAATTCGTCATACGTACCTGCAAATTCTTTTACCTCATAGTTTTCAATCTCCCAAATTTTATTAGCTGTTTTATTTACAAAATAACGATCGTGGCTTACCAAGATATAGGTTCCTTCATATTTATTAAGCGCTTCTATCAGAAGATCTACTGAATGCATGTCAAGGTGGTTGGTCGGTTCATCTAACAATAAAAAATTAGCTTTACTAACGATGGTTTTTGCGAGTGCCACTCTTGCTTTTTCGCCACCACTCAGTACCTTTATTTTTTTATCTACATCATCGCCACTGAATAAAAAACAACCTAATAAACTTCTTAATTCAAGTTCGGTTTTTCCGCTTCCAGAATAATTTAATTCTTCTAATACGGTATGTTCTGTGTTTAATGCTTCTAATTGATGTTGGGCATAAAAGGCATCTACTACATTGTGCCCTTCAATTCGTTCACCATCAAAGGGCTCTACACCTGCCACCATGCGCAGTAAGGTAGATTTTCCTTTTCCATTTGCACCAATCAGGCCAATTTTATCTCCTCGATTTATCTCGGCAGAGGCATGCTCTACAATCTTTACGGCACCAAAATTTTTTGATGCATTTTTGATAGTTGATAATACACGGCCTGGGGTAACGCCTACAGAAAAATTAATCCGCATATTCGGCCTTTCCAGATCAGTATTTTCAATTCGCTCAATTTTGTCCAGCCTCTTCATTATACTTTGTGCCTGAGCTGCCTTGCTTGCCTTGGCTTTAAATCGCTCTACAAATTTCTCCTGCTGCTTTATGTAATCCTGCTGATTTTCATAGGCTCTTTTTTGTAGCTCTATTCGCTGCTCCTTTTCCTGAAGGTAATAAGTATAATTGCCAGTATAAAAATGAAGCTCCTGCTGGTAAAGTTCCACTATTTTAGTAACCATCCTGTCTAAAAAATACCGATCGTGCGAAACAATAACTACTGATCCACGATAATGAATCAAATATTTTTCCAGCCATTCAATAGAGGGAAGATCAAGGTGGTTGGTAGGTTCATCCAGCAATAGTACATCCGGATTCATCAATATCATTTTTGCAAGCAACACCCGCATCCGCCATCCGCCACTGAACTCTTTATAGGGCCTGTGCAGGTCTGCATTGGCAAATCCCAATCCTTGTAGAATTTCTTCTGTTTTATGGTGTATGTTATAGCCGTCTAACACTTCCATTTCATGCAGCAGGTCGCCATAGGTAATGGCAAGTGATTCGTCAGAGGTGGCTTCTAGTTTTGCCCCTAAGATTTCTATTTCTTTTTCAAGTTGCAGCACTCGTTCAAAGGCGCTCATAGCTACCTGTAGAATGGATTCTTCTGTATCAAAACTCAACAAATCCTGATGCAAAAAGCCAATTGTAGTTTCTTTTCCTTTTTCCACTGTTCCTTTGGAGGGAAGGTATTGATTTGTAAAAAGTTTGAGTAAAGTAGATTTGCCTGTACCATTGTAGCCAATAAGGCCTATACGCTCGTTTGGTTGTATATGCCAGGTGGCATCTTTTACAATTATGCGTGCACCAAATTCAAATGTTACATTCTGTAAACCCAGCAGCATGATCTTTTTTTTAGCGTGCAAAATTACGGGAAACCTGCTTGCAATGGATGCAAGATTTTGCTAAGTTTTTCAATACCCGATATAGGTAATGACTTTTTGTTTTACATACGTCATACTTATAAACTTATCCATAAAGAAAAGTTGGGATTAATTTATAGGTAGTGAGGCATGTTTGTTTTAATAAATTGCCAGAGAGGTGAGCGATGGATTATATATTTATTATGGATTGATGGTCAAAAATATATAAGCTATAAGATTGACCAATAAGACCACGCCATACACAGCATTACTTCTGCCACCTATTAGAGAAATCATAACAGTAAAAATGGATATTACCAATAAAATGATTGATAAAATATCAAGACCAAGTATTAAAGGGAATCCATAAATATAGCTGGCCAAAGAAACAGCGGGAATTGTGAGCCCTATACTTGCTATTGCTGACCCTAAGGATAAATTCAGGCTTGTTTGTAATTTATTATTTTTTGCTGCACTCACAGCAGCAATTCCTTCAGGCAAAAGTATGATAGCTGCTATTATAATACCTACTAGGGTTTTAGGTAGTCCATACGAAACTACTACATGTTCGAGAGGTGTGGAAAGTATCTTTGCTAAAAGAACTACTATCGTTAAGCTGATTAATAAAAAAACCAGGCTGATAGCCAAAGACCAGTTTGAAATGCCGTGATTCTTGTTCTCTGGTTGTTCCCCATTTTCAGTATCTGTTATAAAGTATTCTCTATGCCTGATGGTTTGGGCTGATATAAATGCAGCATAAATAGCTATGCAGGCAATAAATTCAAAAAACAATTGCGCTTCGGTGTAGTAGGGGCCTACTTGGCCTTTTGTAAATGTTGGCAATATCATAGTAAACGCCACAATAGAAACCAAAGAAACCAATGCTATTCTTACTGAATGAGCAGAAAAAGTTTGAGTATGAAATTTATTTCCTCCAATGAACAGACAAAGCCCAACGATACCATTTAGTAATAGCATTACAGCAGCATATACTGTATCTCTTGCAAAAGCGGCATATTCAGGCCCGCCGGTTACCATTAATGAAATGATAATCGAAACTTCAATGATGGTAATAGATACAGCAAGGATGATGGTACCATAAGGCTCACCAACCCTATGGGCAATAATTTCTGAATGGTGTACCGCAGACATTACACTTAAAATCAACAGAATACCGGCTATAGATTGATAAAATAAATTATTATCTAATAAGCCTGAGAAGTATAGTATGCATGCCAATAGCGGAATAGAAGTAGTCCATTGGTATAATTTTTTAATTTTTTTCATTCAATTATTTATTTAAAAAATTTTAATCCTGCATGATAATTACTTTTTCTGAGATTGAGTGTGCTTTTAATTGTGCAATGAAGTAACAAATTTGGACGTAGGTAGTATAGTGAATTTCCAAATTGTCTTTGCCTAAAAAAAGTACAAAAGGTGCCGGCTCTTTTTATAGCAGGCGATATTATTCTATAAAATATAATTTACCATGCAGCTTTATCTTAAGTACTCTAAAAGCATGATGGATACACCAAGAATAAATTCCACAATCATAATGTAGTCAAAGTACTTACCTGCGGAGCCCAAGCTAAGTCTTGAATATAAACGGCCTAAACCCGAAAACAAAACAATGACACCAAGTAGGGTTATAAATGGGCCGAGCGTTGCAATATTAATTATTGCATACACGAATAAAGTGCCTGAAGCAAAATAGATACCTCCAAGAAAACGAAACAAATTGTCTAATACAAACTGCGGCGGTGATTGTTTTGGTAGAAAACCCATTGCGCCTTTTATTATAATATTAGCGCCGCCTAAAAAACAAATGGCGGCAACAAGACCTAACAGGATGCTAAGTGCGATACTCATATTTGAGGGATATTTTCGATTGAAATTTCATTTCCTGCTTTATCGTAATATATGCATGTCATTTTGATAAGAGAAGCTATCCATTTTTCAATTCCGGTTTCTGCACAATGTTTGCAAAAAGTGAAATAGTCTGTTTCACCTTGTTGATGTATGGAAAGGTAATATTTAAATTTTGATGCGCTGCTTGAATTTTCAATTTCAAGGTTTTCGTACATTGGCCTTGAAGATAATTTGTAGCGGTTCTCATCATAATAATCTGTATGGCTATCTTTTACAAACGTTTCAAATTCATTGACTCCTATAGCTTTTATTTCCTGAATATATTTTGGAAAGTCCATGCCAGACTTTACTTTGCTGTGGGCTTCCTCTATTTGCTTTAATGTAAACATTGTATTATTAATTTAAAATTCCGTTTGGTTTTGGAAATGATAGCGAGCTGCTGTGGCAAGATATTTCTATAGGCATGTTCATTTATTCTTTTTTATGTAGCTGAATGTGTCTATAAAATCCAAGCAAAACAATTAGGCAAACAGCAACCATGCATATCGAAAGAGATATGAGCAGGAACGAAATCAGCATTTCAATCCTTTGGGCTCCTTCCTGGCCACCTGCAATAGGCATCATTTTCCCAAATCCGGTAATTGCGGCAATTATTACTGCAATAAGGTTTGCGAATGTTCCATAAATAACTAACCCGAAAGCAGCTTTTAAAAGTAGCTGCGAAAGCAATAACCGTTTCCAAATAAGGCCAAGGACTATTAAAAACATACCGTTCAATACACCTTCAAGATGAGCTGAAAGTGCCATACGGGGATTTGCCATATTTTGGACAAATAAACCCACGATGAGGCCTGCTAAAAAAAGAATTAGACCAAGAAAAATCAGTTTGTCTGCTTGCTTCGATTGCATATTTTTTCCCTTTGTTATGTTGATATTTAATTATCAATTTCAGTATTGACCATTACCCAATTCTTTGTGCCCTTGCAGCCAAATAATTCCACGTATAGTGTCATTTACTTGAGGTATTTTGTCAAAGAAATCTGCCTTACTATATAAATCAATTTCAAGATCAGGATCTCTAAAAATCGTGATCCTTATTTTATAGAAATTTTTGCCAAACGCTTGTATTGTCTCAACGCTATTGATTGGTGATTGAAACTCTACATCATCGGGATGATTTTCATTTGTTGGCAAGAAAGCGACCAGTTCATTTAGGTAAAATACAACAGGCTCAATATTGCCATTTTCGTCATGAGTAGGTTCTTTCCCACTTTTCGCAAGCCAATCTATAGCTTCTTGCCCTTCAAAAGAAAATGAGTTTTCATTCAGAATTTCAATGTTGTAACCCAAGGCAAATACAGAAAAATAATGTGTTTTGCCAATTTGATAACTTTCTTTCTGTAAAAAATAATTGGTGTCAAAAAATGAAATTGAATGTCCATCTTCTGTTTCGCTTGTTATAATAGCTTCAAAATGATTTTGCCATTCATGGATTTTAGTAATTTTTAATCTAATACTACTTTTTGATTGAATAGGCGGGTAGCCAGATATAACTTCATTAGTTTGTTTTCTTTGATTTGTAGCAATCAGGATTTTTGCGGTCAATTCAGCTTCATCTGTGATAGAAAAAATCTTTGTCCTACTTGGGGTTTCATTTTCAAAGCAGTCGGCAAATATTTCTGATGCTTCTACTTTAGTTCCTTCCTGAACTATTGATGGTAAAATATTTTGAAGCACATTGTCTATATCATCAACACAATTCCAGTGATTTCCGTGTCCTTGTTCAGTCATATTCTTATTCTCTAAATTTTCGTGAGTTCCACAATAATTGCCTACCGTCAGTGCGTCTATAAACTAATTTTCCTCTTCAAATATAATTTAAATTAAAGCGATTTTAGGCTGCGGGGAAAATATTTAGCCTCCTTTTGAAGGATTTATTTTCGTACATGGTTTATACTTTTGGTGTAAACTTAATGAACAAGGTCATCGTCAATATCGGCATTCTATAGTATGATTATTAAACCTATAATTTACCAAACATTTTTCAGAATATTACCAATTGAGGATAAGGAAAAAAAATCTTAAGAAGGGAAAGGTTTGAAATCATCTTTGAATCTTTCTCTTTCAAAAGAAATTTAAAAGAATCTACCATATTAACTACTCAGCTTTAAGGTACATAGGATACCTTTTGTTGTATGTTTGCCCTTCGTTTGGGTTCTTCAAATTTTAAGTCTTTGTCCACCGTGGCGGAGTGTGTCCCGGAAGCGTTGGAACAAGACAGGCTCTTTTGCAAGATTAGCTTTTGTGTGCCTTGCAAAGGCGCTTGACTTGGCGCGTTGGTCAATCAGAGTTGTTTCATTTTTTATTTATCTCTGCGACTATTTTCCCGAAAGCGCTCTTAAAATTATTGTTCTGCTAAAAAAATACTGTAAAACTTAGCCTTGCAAAAAATGGTGTGCCTGGAGTAAAATGTATTTCTGAAACAGGCGCTGTCTCGGTCTTTAATTGGCTTTCCGTGTCAAATTGTGTTTCTTTCCATTTGGTGTTTAGCAAATTTTGAATAGACAAACCCGCTTCCCATTTTTTCTTTGTATAATTGATTGCTGCATCAACAACAAAATATCCTTTTGCTATAACAGAGTTGTCTTCATTGGCTGGTCTATTGTCCATAAAGCGGTAACGTAGGCTGCCATTCCAACCTTGCTCTTTTCTGTAAGTGAGCCCGCCTACACTTGTAAAGCGTGGCGCTAATGGCAAATAGCTATCTGCCTTGTCAACACCCAACGCTCTTGGATTTGCAAGGCTTACATCCACATCTGCAAAAAGATTTTTTGCTACTTCATATCTTGCCGAAAAGTCAAACCCAATTCTTCGTGTTTGTCCACCTGCCTCAACAACA
>JAFDXH010000055.1 GCA_018268075.1 Bacteroidota bacterium
AAATAAATTGACCCCTTCGATCATTTTATCATGATACACCAAATCAAAAATATATCCACCTTCGTTTATTAAAATATTTTTGGCATAAATATCTGCAGAGTCATTCTGCAGACTGTATGTAGATACTTCAGGCACAGCAAATTTTTTGGTAGCAATACCAAACTTTACGAGCAAGCAACCACCCTGTTTTATTTTTTCTGAAAATTGGTAAAATGCATTTCGCATTTCTTCCACTGTGCCATAAATATCCAGATGATCTGCATCCATTGCAGAGATCACTGCAATATCCGGATTGAGTTTTAGAAAACTTCTGTCGTACTCATCGGCTTCTACCACATTTACATTAGTACCAGTACTCCAAAAGTTGGTATTATAATTTACAGAAATTCCTCCCAAAAACGCATTACAACCATATCCTGTATTGCGAAGCATGTGGCCTACCATTGTACTGATTGTAGTTTTTCCATGAGTGCCTGCTATACAAATATTGTATCCTTCTTTTGTTATCTCACTTAGTACATCACTCCTTTTCAAAAGTGTATAGCCGTGCTCTTTGTACCAATTATATTCTTTATGCACAGAAGGGATAGCGGGAGTATAGATTACCAATTGCGCCTCCTTGTCCAGCAATTGAATATCATCTTCAAAATGTATTCTGCAACCTTCAATTATAAGCTGGCTTGTTAATACAGAAGGAGTCTTATCATAACCAATCACAATTTTCCCATTCGCTAAAAAATAGCGTGCAAGCGCACTCATACCGATACCTCCGATACCTAAAAAATAAACCCGCGATATGTCTGCAAAGGGCTTCATTACCTATTGATCAATTTTTATCTTTTAAAAAATTCAAAATTTCGTCAGCTATATAATCATCCGCTTTTATGGCAGCAGGTTTATTTAAACTTGCGGCCATTTCTGCCAATTTATTTCTATTATTAATAAGTGATGAAAGTGCCGGCATAAGTGCTTCTTTCACTCTACTATCAGGCACGAGTATAGCTGCGCCCATATCCACCATTTGTTTTGCATTGGCTGTTTGATGATCTTCTGCTGCATGAGGGTAAGGCACCAATATGGATGGTTTTTTTGTCATTGATAATTCAGCGACAGTCATAGCCCCCGACCTGGCAATTACCACATCTGCTGCTGAATATGCCATCTCCATCTTATTAATAAATGCGTTGGTCCAAATGTTTTTGCGTTCTGACTCTTCGGCCGCTGCAGGGCCAGAAAAATTTTTGCCCGTTTGCCAAATTAGTTGCCATTTGTTTTTATCAAAAATTGAAAGATTGCTTTGAATTACTTCATTGATACTTTGGGCACCAAGGCTACCGCCAATTACCAGTACTACAGGTTGTTCTATTGTTAATCCAAAAAATTCCAATGCTATTTCTTTAGAAATATTTTCAGAAAAGATACTTCGCACCGGATTTCCGGTAATGGTGATTTTTTCCTTCGGAAAAAATCTCTCCATTCCATTAGAAGCCACAAAAATCCTTGTCGCTTTTTTTCCTAACAAAATATTACTCTTACCTGCAAAAGAATTGCTTTCGTGTATAAATGTAGGGATGGAGCGCGCCTGTGCCTCACGCAGTACAGGGAAACTGGAATAACCGCCTACGCCTATCACTGCATCTGGCCGAAACTGATTAAAAATTTTCTTTACATCAAAATAACTTTGCAGCAATTTAAAGGGTAGTGACCAATTTTTTAAAAGCGCACTCCTGTTGTACCCGGCTATGTTTATTCCCTGAATTTCAAAACCCGCTTCCGGAATTTTTTCCATTTCCATTTTGCCTTTAGCGCCTACAAAAAGAAATTTTATTTCCGGTAATTTCTTTTGCAAAGCACGCGCTATTGCTACCGCAGGAAAAATATGGCCGCCAGTACCACCACCAGCTATGATGATATGCAATGGCTTAGAACCTGATAGATTTAATTTATCATTCATCGTCCTGCGCCTCCTCGTCGCTATCAATGGATTCTTCTGCTTGCTGCGTTGCTAATTGCGCCGTTTTACCTTCTGCCTGCTCCACATTTCGGGCTACACTTAAAATAATTCCAATTGCTGCACAGGTAAAAAACAAACTGCTACCACCCATGCTCACCAATGGCAATGTTACTCCTGTAGTAGGCAAAATATTTACATTCACCGCCATATTTACCAATGCCTGTATCACTAAGGTAAAGCTGAGCGCTACTGCCAGAAATGCGCCAAAGGCATAAGGGCATTTTCTAAAAATGCGAATGCTTCTTCCTAAAAAGAGCAGATAAATCAGCAGTATGATGGCACCTCCTACCAAGCCATATTCCTCAATTATTATTGCATAAATAAAATCACTATAAGGATGTGGCAGAAAGTTTCTTTGATCACTTTTGCCTGGTCCTTTTCCAAATACACCCCCAGTAGCTATGGCAATCTTTGCCTGCTGTATCTGGTAAGACGCATCTTCATTGCCTGCATACCTGAAATTCTGAATCCTCTTAATCCATGTGGGTACGCGGCCAATAGAGAGAATGGCAGGAAGATCTTTGGAGGTATGCTCGGTCTTATCATAATAATGAGAGGCGATGGTAACCAATAAAATTACCGGAATGAGTGCACCGCCAACAACCATTAATAAATACCGTACCCGCACCCTGCCTATAAACATCAGCATCATAGCGATACCTCCTGTAAGTATTGCTGTAGATAAATTAGCCGGTGCTATCAAGCCGCAAATAATCACCACAGGTATGATCAATGATAGGAATCCCTTTTTAAAATCTTTGATTACATTTTGTCGTTTGCTCAGTAGGCGGCTTAAGTAAATAAATAAAGCAAGCTTGGCAAAATCTGATGATTGAAAAGTAACATTTAATACAGGCACTCTTACCCACCTGCTTGCATCATTAATACTGCTGCCAAACTTGAGTGTATAAATAAGCAGCGGTATCGTAATTATAAATGCAATGGTGGCAAACTTTGAGTAATAAGTGTAGTTGGCCCTGTGTGCAAAATAGATAATCAACACACCCAGAAAGATATATCCGACCTGACGAAAGAGGTAGCTTTCTGCACTTTTATTCATACGCCATGCCAGCGAACCCACACTACTATATACTACCAATATACTAATCATGGTGAGCAAAATCACAATAGCCCATATCACCTTATCGCCACGCGTGCTGGTCAATATTTTACCTGTTACCCTTTGTGCAGGGGTAATAAGCGGTGTCTCGTTATTGATTATTTCACTCATTCTTATTTTTATCTTCTGATACTATTTTTTAAAGATCCTTTACTGCGGCAATAAACTGCTCGCCTCTATCTTCATAATTTTTAAACAAATCAAAACTTGCACAAGCCGGAGAAAGCAAAACCACATCTCCCTTCTCAGCAAAATGAAAAGCTGCCTGCACTGCTTCAGTAGCACTCTGCACGTTAAGCATCAGCGGCACATCCTGTCCAAGAGCCTCGTGTATTTTACGATTATCTACTCCAAGGCATACAATGGCTTTTACTTTTTGCTTCACCATTTCTTTTATCAAAGAGTAATCATTGCCTTTATCTACTCCACCCAGAATTAAAATAACCGGCTGCGTCATGCTTTCTAATGCATACCATGTGCTGTTTACATTGGTAGCTTTACTGTCATTGATAAAAGTGACACCCCTGATGGTACCTACAGTAGCCATTCTATGCTCCAGGCTTTCAAAAGTCTGCACAGCACTTCTAATCTTTTCCTTTCGAATACCCATAACTGTTGCCCCTAATGATGCTGCCATAGTGTTATACTGATTATGCTTTCCCTTTACTGCAAAGTCTTCCACACTCATATTCATTTCTTCACTTCTCCATTTTAAATGCAACTCTGCGTTACTAATAAATGCGCCTTCCGGCAATTTTTTATTCATACTTATAGGTAATAAATGGGCTTTGTTTAAATAATTTTTTAAATATTCCTTTATAATTTCATCATCTTCATTATAGATCAAAACATCTTCCTTTTGTTGGTTTTCAGTGATTCTGAATTTGCTTTTGATATAATTTTCAAATTTGTAGTCGTACCTATCCAAGTGATCTTCAGTAATATTGGTGATCACAGCAATATCCGGTCTGAAACTTTTTATATCATCTAACTGAAAAGAACTAATCTCTACTACATACCATTCTTTGGGATCCCATGCTACCTGCCTTGCAAATGAATAACCAATGTTTCCAACCATTGCGCAGGACAAGCCGGCGCTTTTACAAATATGATAGAGCAAGGCGGTGGTAGTTGTCTTCCCGTTACTTCCTGTAATCGCTGCTATTTTACTACTCCCTTTGTACCTGAAGGCCAATTCTATCTCACTTATAATTTCAATCCCTCTTGCCCTAAGCTCCTTTACCATCTTGTTTTTCTCCGGAATACCCGGACTCTTGATTATCAGCGAAGCATTAAATAGTCGCTGATCTGAGTGCCCATTTTCTTCAAAAGAAATATGGTTTGATTCCAGCTCTGCCTTATACTTCTCTGCTATGGCGCGCTCATCACTTACAAAAACTTCAAAGCCTTCTTTTTTTGCAAGTAGCGCAGCACCAATGCCACTCTCGCCTGCTCCCATTACTACTACATTTGTCTTCATAGTTTACAGCATCAACAATTAAAAAATGGTTTTTCAACAGCATGAACTTAATGGGCGGAAAGCCTTCATAGATATGGATCAATCAAAAAAAAACTTTCTTCCTAAAAAAACATTTTCATAGAGACAAATCAATTCATTCAAAAAATTCCAAACTGATTAAAACCAATATTTCCACTCCTCTATTTCCTTACCTCAGTTTTAAAGTAACTACAGCCAACACAACCGATAAAATAGTAACCACCCAAAACCTGACCGCTATTTTACTTTCATGATATCCAAGCTTCTGATAATGATGATGCAACGGGCTCATTAAAAATATCCGCCTTCCCTCACCATACTTTCTTTTGGTATATTTAAAATAAGTAACCTGAGACATGACACTCAACAATTCTATCAGAAACACAAAACAAAAAATAGGAATCAACAATTCTTTTCTTACAATGATGGCCAGCGAGGCAATAATTCCTCCCAGCGCCAGGCTACCGGTATCGCCCATAAAAACCTGCGCCGGATAAGCATTGTACCACAAGAACCCCACGCAGGCTCCTACAAAAGCTGCAATAAAAATTGCCAATTCACTCAGGTTAGGTATGTACATAATATTGAGATAGTCAGCTATGCGCACATCGCCACTTACGAAAACAAAAATGCCCAATCCTACTCCTATTATTGCACTCACGCCTGTTGCTAATCCATCAAGGCCATCTGTGAGGTTAGCCCCATTAGATACTGCTGTGATGATAAATATCACGATAAGGATATATAAGATGTAAGTATAATCTTCCAGGCTGGCAGGCAGTAATTTTGCATAGTTAAACTCATGCGTCTTTACAAATGGAATTGTTGTGATCGGAGTTTTTACTGTTACAAAGCGATGCATTTCGCCATTGGTAATCACGGTATCTTCTCGAAGTGTATGCTCGCCTCTTTTTAATACTTCGGTATTCTTTGGGCCAATAATTTCGCGCTTTACATTTACTGAAGGATTAAAATATAATGTAGCACCAATAATAATCCCCAACATAACCTGCCCAAAAATTTTAAATCTTCCGGCCAGTCCATCAGCATCTTTCTTAGTGTAGGCAATTCCCTTTTGCTTGGCCGCTCTACGGGCTTTTATTTTAAGATAATCATCAATAAACCCAATAATACCAAGCCATACTGTAGTTAAAAGCATTAGCCGTACATAAACTTTTTCCAGATTGGCCAACAATAATGTGGGCACTAATATTCCCAACAATATGATGATACCGCCCATAGAGGGTGTACCGCTCTTCATTTGCTCTCCAGCCAATCCAAGATTTCTTACTGATTCGCCTAATTGCTTTTTATTAAGAATTCTTATAAGACGCTTCCCATAAACTGTGGTGATCAGTAATGACAATATCACTGCTACCAACACCCTGAAGGTGATGAAGTGGAGTAGTCCGCTTCCGGGAAATTTAATTCCGTTGCGGGCAAACCATTCAAATAGTTGATACAGCATTTTTTTTATTTCGTTTTTATTTCCCTAATAATGAAAACATTTCTAACAAAACTTTCTTGTCATCAAAATCACTTCTCACGCCTTTTATTTCCTGATATTTTTCATGCCCTTTTCCGGCTACCAGTAAAATATCCTTCTCGCCTGCAAGCGAAGCAGCCGTTTTTATTGCTTCTCGCCTATCTGTTATTGAAATACATTTTTTACGTGCCGTAAGTGGTACGCCTTTTTCCATGTCTGATATAATATCAGCAGCTTCTTCATTGCGTGGATTGTCGGATGTAAAAATGATCCGGTCGCTGTATTCACAGGCCACCTCGGCCATTTCAGGTCGCTTGGTTTTATCACGGTTTCCTCCACACCCTACTACCGTTATTATTTTCTCTTCTCCTTGTCTAATTTTTTTTATGGTGGCCAGTACATTCAGTAAGGCATCCGGAGTGTGTGCATAGTCTATAATACCCACTATTTTTTCCTGAGGTGAAATGACATAATCAAACCGTCCTTCTGCGCCTTTCAGTGTGCTTAAAATTCTAAGTACGTCCTCTTTATTTTGTCCGAGGCAAATAGCAGCACCATACACTGCCAATAAATTATATGCATTGAAAGTGCCAATGAGCCTGCAATGCACTTCAATATCGTTTATAAGAAGCACCAATCCTGTAATAGAATTTTCTATGATGCGCCCCTTAAATTCTGCTACTGTTTTTAAACTATAAAAATACTTTTTGGCCTTTGTGTTTTGAAGCATCACAGCTCCGCGCCTATCGTCGGCATTGCTTATTGCAAAAGCGCCAGCATCCAGGTTATCAAAAAGTAATTTTTTTGCCCTAATATATTCATCAAAAGTTTTGTGGTAATCCAGATGATCATGGGTAATATTGGTAAACAATGCACCGGCAAACCTTAATCCGGCTACACGTTTTTGATCAAGGGCATGGGAGCTTACTTCCATAAAAACATGCGTACATCCGGCCTCCATCATTAAGCCTAATAGCTTATTCAATTCAATCGGATCAGGAGTAGTATGGCTTGCACTGAAAGTTTTATCACCGATCTTATTTTCAACAGTGCTTATTAGTCCACAATGATATCCCAGACTGGTAAATAGCTGATAGAGAAGTGTGGCAATGGTGGTCTTGCCATTAGTACCGGTAACCCCTGTTAATGATAAATTTTCGGTTGGTTTTCCAAAAAAATTATGCGCCATGATGCCTGCAGCAGAGGCGCTATTTTCTACTTGAATATATTGTACATTCTCTTGTAAAATAGCCGGCAGGTGTTCAGCTATTATACACGATGCTCCGGCTGAGATAGCTTGTTCTATAAACTGATGCCCATCTGTAAGTGTTCCTTTGATGGCTACAAAGCAGGTGCCATCAGTTACTCCTCTTGAATCTATCTGAATATCTTTTACCTCAATAGCAGTAGTACCAGATACACCCAGTATTTTCACTCCATATAATATGTCTTGCAATAACGCCATTAATTTAATTGGAGTTTTATTGATTCACCTTTGTTTATGCCTGTGTTTTGTGCCAAAGATTGATAAATCACTTTTCCTGTGCCAGATACCAATACCTTCAATCCAAGGTTTTCTAGAAGATAAACAGCATCCTTGAGGCCCATACCTGTTACATTAGGCACTCTGTTTTTTATGGATAATGAATCTTCTGCAAACACTTGGGCGTTCCCATTTTTAATAAATGAATAATTCCAGAGTGCCTTGCCCTCTGAAGGAGATTCATTGTATCTGAGGTAAGAAAATATATTGTTCAAATCTTTCCTTGTTCCATTTATTTTATAAAACGAGCTATCATTAGCCGCCACAAATTTCTTTACAGGCTCTCTCTCTATTTTATAGGAATAAAGCTTATCAGCTACCTCCCTAAACACTGGCCCCGATACTACACCACCATAGGCCAGTTTTGATTCATTTCCATTTTGAATTACTACAGCTATACTGTATTTCGGATTTTCATAAGGGAAAAATCCCATGAATGCCGATTGATAAATTTTATTGCCCTTATTGTATCCCCGGTTATCCATTGCAGTAACAGCAGTGCCTGTTTTTCCGGCAAAGCGATAAATGTTACTTTGCAGTGCATGTGCTGTACCATGCGCCCCTTCTACTACCTGAAGCATACATCCTCTTAGTTTACCCAATGTTTCATCACTGCAAATTTTATCTACCAATACATGGGGCGAAAAACTCTCAATAGGCTGCCCCATCTCGTTTATAGAATTTACCAGATAAGGCTTCATCATTTTGCCACCATTGGCCACCGCATTATATACCATCAAAAGGTGAAGAGGAGTCAACAATTCCTCATAACCATGTGCCATAAAAGGGATGGTCGTTTTTGTCCAATATTTACTGGAAGGTTTTTTTACTAACGGTGCTGCAGCCCCTACTATATCTACCCCGGTAATAGTATCTAACCGTAAGCGGTGTAGATGCTGGTAAAACTGATTGGGCCGGGCAGAATAATATTCATCAGCAAGTTTTGCAAAAGCGACATTAGAAGATTGAGCAAATGCTTCCTTTACGGTAATGCTTCCAGTACCATGATGTGAGTCGCGTATTCTAAGGCCATAAAATACTTTTTCACCATTTTCACAATTAACAATGGTATTGGTATCTACATATTTATCTTCTAGCAAAGAAAGTAAGGTGGCTAATTTAAAAACCGACCCGGGCTCTGTGCTTCTTCCTAAGCCATAATTATAATCTTCCAGATAATCTCCATCAGGGCGGCGGCCCAAGTTGGCTATTGCTTTTATTTTACCGGTGCTCACTTCCATTACTATACAGGTGCCATGCAGCGAATTATTAGAAGCCATCATTTTTAAAAGAGCATTTTCTGCTACATCCTGTATGTAGGTATCAATGGTTGTAATGATGTCCTTACCATTCTCTGGCGATATTTCTGCGCCATCTACAGGTATATAAGTGCCGGCTGTATAGCGCATCAGCCTCTTACCCGTTTGCCCTTTAAGCACACTATCGTAAGATCGCTCCAGCCCTACATTGCGGCTGGTATCGCCTCGCGAGAGGCCTATGGTACGGTTGGCTAATAATACATAAGGATTCACGCGATTGTCCCTCACTTCTACAATTACTCCACTTTTATTTCTGCCCTGATTTACCAGCGGAAATTCGCGGAATGCCTGAAATTCCTCGAAACTTATTTTCTTCTTAACGGCATAGTAACGCCTATTTTGCTTATAGGCCAGTAAGAACATTTTTTTGTATGCTTTGGCATCTTGATCTTTAAAAAGATTTGCAAAGGAATTACTTAATGAATCTACATATTTATAAAACCGTTTACCATTCTTCTCTCTTAAACCATCTGCGCCAAAGTCTATATAAATATCAAAAACAGGAATGGAAGTACTGAGCATGTTTCCATCTTCGCTATAGATACTTCCTCTTTCCGCATCCACATCCATATATTTTAGGTGCTGTTTGGAAGCCATAGCTTTCCAATAATCTCCCTGCACTCGTTGAATATAAATGGCACGGCCAAGTACAAAGATGCCAAATGCCATGATGAGCAAAAAGCATAAATGCACTCTCCATAATATGTCTTTCTTTATATCCAAAAAATCTATTGTTTATTTTGTGTTGAATCAATAATTAAAACCGGCGGGGTCAATAGCGGCTTCAGGCCCAATGGCTCTACTGCTTTTGCCAGTTCACTTTGCTTGCTTCTAAAAATCACATCGCGCTTTACAGTTTTAAACTCGTACTCCATTTCCTTTAAATTTTTATCTGTTGCATTTATCTTGCGTACCATTTTATCAGCATAGTGGCCATTGGCGATATATATTACTGCAACGGCTGCCAGAAAAAAATAATAAGGAATATTCTTCACGATCAATTGGTGATACTTAAAAGACCATCTTTTCTTATGGCGAACTTTTGGGGTATCCACTATCTCCTTTTTCTTTTCCATTTTTTCTCAATTTGTTGTCGAAACTTTTTTTTCTGCAACCCTTAGTTTAGCACTTCTCGACCGGGGGTTTTTCTTAATCTCATCCGGTGAGGCGGTTATTGGCTTTTTGGTAATCACTTCAAGGATTGATAAATTCTTTTTACCAAAAATGGGGTCCTCACCCCTTTCGCCTGTTCCTGCATTCTTAAAAAAACTTTTTACAATCCTGTCTTCAAGAGAATGAAAAGTGATTATTACAATTCTTCCACTTGGCTGCAATAACTGTACACCTTGCTGCAACATTTCCGTCAATGCTTTAAGTTCATCATTTACTTCAATCCTTAATGCCTGAAAAACTTGAGCAAAATATTTATCTGGATTTCCCTTAACGATTGAATAAAGGGCATTTTTAAATTCGCTAACTGTGGCCAATGAGTGATGATGCCTTACTTCCACAATATGATTGGCAAGCGTTTTGGAATTGGTAACTTCACCATACTCTTCAAAGATTCTGTGCAGATCCTTTTGAGAATAGTTTTTTAAAATATCTGCTGCAGTCAATTTATCATCATTCTTCATCCGCATATCCAATGGTGCCTCAAAGCGCGTGGAAAACCCGCGTGAAGGTTCATCTATCTGATGGCTGGAAATTCCCAGATCAGCAAGTAATCCATCAATGCTGGAAACATTGTGCAGCCGAAGAAAGCGTGAAAGGTGCCGGAAATTTTGTGGAATTAAAAGAAAGCGATCATCTGTCAATTTATTTTGCAAAGCATCTTTGTCCTGGTCAAATGCAATCAACCTCCCATTTTCATTCAATTGATCTAAAATTAATCGGCTATGGCCACCGCCGCCAAAGGTGCAATCCACATAGGTACCTGAAGGATCTATTTTCAGATAAGAAATAACTTCTGCCGGCATTACGGGCAAATGATATTCCTTGCTCATTACTGATCCTTTATTTTTTCTCCACCCATCACTTGTTTTGCTAAATCGCTAAAAGCCTCCGGTGAAAAAGTTTCAAAGAACTCCTGGTATTTTATTTTATCCCAAATCTCAATTTTATCAATAGCCGAAACGAGTACGATATCCTTATCCAGCCCCGCATAATCCATTAAATTTTTGGGCAACAATATTCGTCCGGCCTTATCTTGTTCTACTTCTGTGGCGCCATTGAGAAAATAGCGTTTGAATTGCCTTACATTTGGTTCAAAATCATTCAACTTGGCCAATTCTGAAAATAAAGGCTTCCAACTTTTAGAGGTGTATAAGCTCAGGCATTTTTCAAATCCCCTATTAAGCACAAAGGGCTCCATGCTATGCTCAGGCATCTGTTTTTTAAATGCCGCCGGTAGCAAAAAGCGTCCTTTTGCGTCTATAGTAGCCTCGTATTCACCAATAAAGCCTGACATATAGGGGAGTTAAAAAATTATTTATTCCACAAAATAACACTTTTTCCCACTTTTCATTATTTTTTTGGGAAAACTTTTTTATTCACGCCCCTGTGAGGCAATCGCATATTGCATTTCAGGCCGGTTTAGCTTCGCAATCAGGTGCATATTTGGTGGAAAACCTGTTGATAGAGTGTGCATAACACTCCGGCTAAAAATTCAGAGAATTGAATTTTTAAATAAAAGAATTAAGTATTTATTGTTGTAATCTGGCTACTTTATAAGCGGGAAGTCCAAAATGAATGTACTTCCTTTGCCGACGGTGCTTTCGGCCTTAATCTTTCCTTTATGCGCATCCACAATGGTTTTCACATAGCTTAGGCCAAGACCAAATCCTTTTACATTGTGAATATTGCCTGTATGTGCGCGATAAAATTTTTCAAAAATACGTTGAAGTGTTTCACGGTTCATTCCTATACCGTTGTCTTCAATCTTTACCCTTAACTGATTATTGATATTGCATGTGGATAACGTGATCTGTACCCCATCATTGGAGTATTTTACAGCATTATCTAGCAGGTTATTAATAATATTAGTAAAATGTACCTCATCGGCCAATATATAATCATTGGCAGCTTCCAGTTTTACATTAAGCTTTCCACTTTTGGCAGCCAGCGGTAATTGAATATTATTCATTGCAGCCTGAATGAGCAAATGTGCATGTAGGTCCTTCACATTCAATTGTACTTCTTGCTTATCTAAAAGTGCTGCTTGCAATATAGCTTCTACTTGCTTATTCATTCTCTTGTTCTCATCTTTAATAATGCCTGAGAAATAATCCATCTTAGTTTTATCATTGATCACTTTTTCATTTTTGAGTGCATCTACCGCGAGTGAAATGGTAGCCAGAGGAGTTTTAAACTCATGGGTCATATTATTGATAAAATCAGATTTGATTTCACTCAGTTTTTTCTGGTTGATAAGCGCCCTGATGGTGATAAAAAAAGCTGCAAAAATGATACAAGTAAAAAGGATGACCCCAAATACCATCCAGGACATTTGTTTCCACAAAATGTTTTGAACATGAGGCACTACTATTACCAGCAACTCTTGTGGCGAAAGGCCTTCTATAGCGCTCCCCGTAGGAGCGTCTATAGGTAAAATAAAATTCTTATTGTGCAGAGAATCGTTGTAGGCATTAAAAAAATTGGCTGATTGAAGGTCGTCGCCAATCATAGAAGTGGTAGTGATGGCAAATTCAAAATTTACATTCTTGAGGCCATTCTTTTCCAGCGATTTATTGATCAAGCTTTTTACTTCTTCACGAGTAAAGCGATGCGCCACAGTAAAAGGAAATACATTCAGCGGGATGAGTAAATCATTATTCCGGTGATTATTAAATGGGCTCATCTTTCCCTTTACCTCAGTCAGCGCTTGCGCAGTATTGTAGGCTACCATATTCATTGTTTCTTCAAACTGGTATTCTCTATCTTGAAGAGATTGCCTGATCCAGAGGTATTGAAAATAAATAATTCCCAATGCGGAAATAAAGACCAGTATGGTGATGGCAGGGAAAATTTTTTTCATTCACGCAAATTTAAAACTAAGCCGGGTAAATCCTTATTCAGAGCAGTTATCATCGTTTATTTAACTAAGCATTATCGTTTTAGCAAAAAATAAAAATAGTCATTCTCAATTATCTTTTAATGAATTATTATTATTTTTAGAATATGATCACCCCCTCAAAAGGAACCTTACTAATTGCCAACCCATTTTTAAAAGACCCCAATTTTATCAGGTCGGTCATATTTATTTGTGAACATACTGAGCGCGGCTCTTTTGGATTTGTACTTAATAAAGCTCATACGCAACCATTAAATGAGCTGCTGCCCGATATAGAGCTATCTTTCCCAGTCTTCATAGGCGGGCCTGTACAAACAGACTCTTTACATTTTCTGCATCAATACCCAGACCTGATACCCGGAGGCGAGGAAGTATCAGAAGGTATCTATTGGGGCGGAAATTTTGAAAGCCTTCGTATTCATCTGAATTCCGGGAATATAGAACAGGGCAAAATAAGATTTTTTATAGGCTACAGCGGCTGGACAGAAGGACAACTGGACGAAGAACTAAAAACTAATAGTTGGCTAACGGTAACGGGTAACCGAAAAATAATTTTTAATACTACTGCAGAAAATATCTGGAAAGATTCTTTAAAGCTTTTAGGTGGCGATTATGAAATGATGATCAATTACCCTCTTGACCCACAGTTAAATTAACCTAATCGAACGGATAAAAAATATTAACCTTTATGAGCGTCAAGGCCTTTGAGAATTTCCTTTTAGTAAAAAATAGTGAGAAATAAAATTGAAGGCCAATGCCTGTAATAAACAAAATATTTTAATTGCTCTATCAATTATTATTATTGCCCGCCCGTTTTTTTATTTTCTTATATATTAAGAGAATTAAAATTAATAAGCCTGAAATGCTTAAGGAAAAAGGCCCTATACTAATTGCAGCTAATCACCCAAATTCATTTCTGGACGCCATTTTACTTTCAGCACTTTTCAAAAATCCTATTCACTCGCTGGCACGTGGCGATGCATTCGCTACAAAATTTATTGCTAAACTCTTAGCCTCTATGAATATGCTACCGGTATATCGTGTAAGCGAAGGAGTAGAAAATCTGGAAAATAATTATACAACCTTTGATGCCTGCCAACAACTTTTTAAGGAGAATAAAATCGTACTCATTTTTAGCGAAGGCCGCTGTATCAATGAATGGCACCTGCGCCCACTGAAAAAAGGAACGGCACGCCTTGCCTTGTCTGCCTGGCAACTAAATAGTACTTTAAAAATACTCCCCCTCGGTTTAAATTATAGCAACTTTAAGTTGATGAGTAAAGAGGTACACCTCAATTTTGGTGATTTTATCCAACTTAATGATATGTACGAAGACCTAACCTCAGGTAAGGCAATTATAGAATTTAATGAAATGCTCAGAAAACAATTGGATACGCTTGTGTATGAAATACCAAAAAATGGCAAGCAAAACCTAAATGCTCATTTTCCACAAGGGTCAATTACCAGTAGATTGGCGTTTGCACTTCCGGCAGCCATTGGCTATGTATTCAATGGCCCCTTATACCTTCTTTTTCACCTGATTATTAAGGATAAGGCTGTTGATCATTATGATTCTGTTATGTCAGGCTTGTTCTTTCTATTTTATCCGGTATATGTAGTCCTATTTACCTTCATTATATTCCTTATCACACACAATCCTTATTCACTTTTGGCTTTGATTGGCCTGCCCTTCACCGGCTGGTGCTATATTCGATACGGGAAAACTATCCGGTAATATATTCCGATTTATCTGCTCTTGTCCTTAGTTTATGTCTGCAAGAGCCGAAATCCATATTTTCTAATATCAATAAAATTAATAATCCCTAACTGAATTATTTATTAGCGCAAACTTAAATGGTATAATACCGATGTTACATTCGGCATAGCTCTATTTCCCAATAGTTGAAACAATGAAAAAAACTTAAGAAATAGTTAGTGTTCCACTTACCAAAGTGGGTGCGTGCAAATGAGAGGGTATTTATTCTTCAATAGCTCCTTCTACCAGTACCATTGTTTTATTATGCAGCACTTCTACAAAACCACTTTGAATATTATAAATTGAGGTAGCATTTTTATCTTTCAGTACTTTCAATTTCCCAGACTTTAAAGCACTTACCAAAGGTGCGTGCTTATCTAATACTTCAAACACACCATCAATGCCCGGCAGTTGCACACCGGTTACCTCTCCGCTAAATACTTTGCCTTCGGGCGTTAATATTTCTAATGTCATAATTGTAAGTAAAAAATAATAAGGTACATTTTCCACCACTCAATCCGCCTTCACCATTCGTGATTATTACGCCTGAGCTGCTTCCATCATTTTCTTGCCCTTGGCAATAGCATCGTCCAAATTGCCAACCAAGTTAAATGCTGCTTCAGGGTATTCATCTACTTCACCATCCATGATTGCATTAAAACCACGAATAGTATCTTCAATGGAAACCAAAACTCCTTTTAAACCTGTAAACTGCTCCGCCACATGGAATGGCTGAGATAAGAAACGCTGCACCCTGCGTGCACGGCTTACTACTAATTTATCTTCGTCGCTTAATTCATCAAGGCCCAGAATCGCAATGATGTCTTGCAATTCTTTATATCGTTGTAGTGTAAGTTTTACTCTGTTAGCACAATTGTAATGCTCTTCGCCCACAATGGCCGGCGAAAGAATCCTTGAAGTAGAATCCAATGGATCTACCGCAGGATAAATACCCAAATCTGCAATCTTTCTGCTCAATACTGTAGTGGCATCCAAATGCGCAAAAGTAGTAGCCGGTGCTGGATCTGTTAAGTCATCTGCAGGTACATATACCGCCTGAACCGATGTGATAGAGCCATTTCTGGTAGAGGTAATTCTTTCTTGCATCAATCCCATTTCGGTAGCTAGAGTAGGCTGATATCCCACAGCAGAAGGCATCCTACCTAACAGCGCAGATACTTCTGAACCAGCCTGTGTAAACCTGAATATATTATCTACGAAAAACAGAATGTCTTTTCCTTTGCCTGTGCCATCTCCGTCTCTGAAGTATTCAGCCACCGTCAATCCGCTAAGTGCTACACGCGCACGGGCTCCGGGTGGTTCATTCATTTGCCCGAATACAAAGGTGGCCTTTGAGTCTTTCAAATCTTCCATATCTACTGTAGAAAGATCCCATCCACCTTCTTCCATGCTATGGATAAATTCTTTACCATATTTCATAATGCCTGCCTCAATCATTTCGCGCAATAGGTCATTTCCTTCACGGGTTCTTTCGCCTACGCCTGCAAATACAGATAGCCCGCTATAAGCCTTGGCAATATTATTAATCAATTCCTGAATCAATACAGTTTTTCCTACACCGGCACCACCAAACAATCCAATCTTACCACCTTTTGCATAAGGCTCAATAAGGTCAATTACCTTAATACCGGTAAATAATACTTCCGAGGCTGTACTCAGGTTTTCAAACAATGGGGGCTTGGCATGAATAGGCCGGCCATTTTGCTTGCTTACCGGAGCCAATCCGTCAATAGCATCGCCGGTTACATTAAACAACCTACCATTAATGGCTTCGCCGGTAGGCATTAATATAGGCGATCCGGTATCTACTACATCCATACCACGGGTAAGGCCTTCAGTGCCATCCATAGCTATACAACGTACACTGTCTTCGCCAAGATGCTGCTGCACTTCCATCACCAGTTTTTCGCCATTGGGGCGGGTGAGTTCAAGTGCATTTAGTATTTGAGGAAGCTTATTATCATTCTCAAAATGTACATCGAGCACTGCCCCGATAATTTGTTTGATCTTACCTGTATTTGCCATAAAATATGGTTGATATAATTTTAAATTTCAATTTGGCGGCAAAGGTAAGGGGATATGGCGAAAATGTCAACTGGTTTTGAGGGATTTCCGGGAAATTATTTTGATGGCTCATTTTCACAATTACAACAGCGCTTTTACCCTACGGAAGCCAGATATTTCTTTTTATAATTTTTACACTCTTTCCAGACACATCAAGATTCCCTTCTGGCATTTCAACACCTATAGAAGCCTTCCCTAATCAACAAATTCTAACGCTGACCTTGCCTACTTGTTATTTGAATTTTGCTTTATGAATCACATTTCAATTTCATTTACTTTTATAATCTCAATATTTTAAAATGTCCAGAATTTCCACTCTTGTGTTTTTCATTTCCCTTTTCCTGAATGTAAATGCCCAATCACCTCAACAAGTAATGCTACCCAATGGCTGGCACCTCTCGCCCGCTGGTGTAGGGTTTACCCTTGGAGATCTACCACTGAATATGGCTGTGTCGCCTTCAAAAAAATGGATTGCTGTGACTAATAATGGGTATGGCAGGCAAAGCATTCAACTTATTGATACCAGAAAACAAAAGGTAGTGGATGACATTACCATCCAAAAAAGCTGGTTAGGCTTGAAATTCAGTAAAGATGAAAAGTTTCTCTTTGCTTCCGGCGGAAATGACAATGACATTATTAAATACAGTATAAAATTGGGCAAACTTCAAGGAGCCGATACTTTTAGATTAGGTAAAAAGGGGCTGATTTCGCCGGCAGGGTTGGATATTGATGATAAAAGGAACTTGCTATATGTAGTGACTAAGGAAGATAATACTTTATATATCTTCAATACACTTACTAAAAGCAATATTGGGAAATACCCTATGGACGCTGAAGGCTACACCTGCCTGCTTTCGCCCAATGGAAATGAATTATATATTTCCTGCTGGGGCTGCGATCAATTATTAATTTTTGACACAAAAGAAAAAACATTTGTAAACAGGATAAAGGTTGGCGACAATCCTAATGATCTTTGCCTTACGAAAAATGGCAAATATTTATTTGTTGCTAATTCCAATGATAATTCCGTTTCTATAATCAATACTATTTCCCAAAAAGTAATAGAAACCCTCACTTCTTCACTTTACCCTGATGCCCCACAAGGATCTACTACCAACAGCGTATGCCTAAGCCCAGACGAGAATACACTTTATATCGCTAATGCCGATAATAATTGCCTCACACTTTTTGATATTTCTCATCCGGGAAGTAGCATTTCAAAAGGCTTCATCCCTACGGGGTGGTACCCAACTTGTGTGAGAACTGTGGGCAATAAAATTTTTGTTACAAATGGAAAAGGGTTTTCTTCTTTTGCCAATCCTGATGGGCCTAATCCCACTTATAAAAAGGGGAAGGTAACTTATCAGGGCGGGGATACTTCAGAAAAAAAATATAACCAGTATATAGCCGGATTATTCATCGGCACCATGAGCATCATCAATGTACCGGATGCAAAACAAATGAACATCTATTCAAAGCAGGTATATGCCAATACGCCATATACCAAACAAAAAGAAACGCTTACGCAGGGTGAACAAGGCAACCCCATTCCACGATCTGTCAAAGATGTGTCGCCCATAAAATATGTATTTTATATTATTAAAGAAAACCGCACCTACGATCAGGTGCTGGGCGATGTACCTCAGGGAAACGGCGACACCAGCCTTGTTTTATTTGGCAAAGAAATTACTCCCAACCAGCACAAAATTGTAAATGAGTTTACACTGTTGGATAATTTTTATGTAGATGCAGAAGTGAGTGCAGATGGGCATAACTGGAGCATGGGCGCCTATGCTACCGACTATCTGGAAAAAACCTGGCCTACCTCCTATAGCAAAAGAGGAGGCAACTATGATGCGGAAGGGCACCGTGAAATCGCCAATAATAAAAATGGATTTCTCTGGAACGATTGTAGCCGCAACAATGTAAGCTTTCGAACCTATGGAGAGTTTACAGATAATTACAAGCCCAACATTCCTGTTTTAAAAAATCATTTTTGCCCCTTTTACACAGGATGGGATTTAAGCACCCCCGATACTACCCGGTTCACACAATGGAAAAGAGATTTTGACTCACTGGTAAGCATAAACGCTTTGCCAAGATTAAACACTTTACGGTTTCCAAATGATCATACAGAAGGAATGAGAAAAGGAAGGCCTACGCCTTTTGCACATGCAGCAGACAACGATCTTGCTGTTGGAAAATTTTTGGAATACCTTAGTAAAAGCCCGGTATGGAAAGAAAGTGTAGTGTTTATATTGGAAGATGATGCACAAAACGGGCCCGACCATGTGGATGCACACCGAAGCCCGGTATATATTGCCGGCCCTTATGTAAAAAGAAATTTTACAGATCATACAGCCTATAGCACATCGGGCGTATTGAGAACGATAGAACTCATATTAGGCATACCACCCATGAGCCAGTATGATGCTGCTGCCACGCCGCTCTGGCGCTGCTTTAACAGCATACCAGATGCTACTGTTTTTACATCCTTACCGGCCAATATTGATCTAAACGATAAAAATATTGCTAATAACAAGCTTTCTAAAAAGAGTGAAACATTCAATTTTGCTAAAGAAGATGCTATTAATGACGATGAGTTTAATGAAGTACTTTGGAAAGGAATAAAAGGTATGAATAGAGAGGTGCCGGCACCGAGGCGCGCTGCATTTTTAAAAGTGAATCCGAAGGAAAAGGATGAAGATTAGTGTAGTAAATTAAATTTTAAATAAACCTATTTTTCGATTGCGATTCCCTATAATGTGCATACTGACGCGAGCCTCCGGAATGTGCCTTGTCGCTACTAATACTAATTAAAAAATTGTGGATATTTGAAAAGATCAACTATCTTTTCATAGACACAGATAAGCTTATACACTTATCTACTGGTATGCATTTGCGCAAGCAGGGAGCAAATAAAAAAATTAATTATTAAATCTTGTTTTTATGTCTGATTGGATTATCGCCATAGGAATAGTTATCCTCATTGTTTTTATCAGCCTAAAGGGAAATATTAATAGGAAAAAATTATTAAATAAGAACGAGGGATTCTACAAAAAAAATATTGCATCTGATATCTTTATCATTTTATTAGTTTTTATTTTAAGCCATAATTATTTTCAGCAATTAGATTTTCAAAAAATCGGTAAGGGGTTTATTATAGATGTGGATATCATTTCTGTCATTGTATCCATTTTCGTGGCTCCTTTCTTTTTAACTTTACTCTTCAAAAACTATCTTTATCCAAAAGATATTGCATCAGCAAAGGTAATTTTCGGATATCCTGTAAATTATCTTCCCAATTCCAACAAAGAATTTCTGTGGTTCAGCATTTCAATCATTACAGGGGTAATTTTTGAAGAACTCCTTTGCAGGCAGTTTTTATTCCTTTCGTTCTACAACGCTTTTCATTTAAAGGGCGATGCCTTGCTCATTGTAAGTTCATTGCTTTTCGCCATAGGCCACCTTTACCAAGGCTGGAAGGGCATTCTATCCAGCTTTTTCATGGGATTGGCATTGGGCAAAATATTTCAAATGCAGGAAAGTATCTGGCTACCCATTGTCCTTCATTTATTTTTTAACTTCCCCATATTGGTATTAGCCTACAGAAGAATAACTGATTTAAAGAAATTGGGGGAATTATCTCGGGAAGAAGTGTAAAATCTAAGGCTTAACATCAATGGTGCTAAAAAATTAATGAGCCGGATTACCACATTGATATACTATATAAGAAAAATAAGTGCATTAGTGGATTGCCGAATTTGTTTACAGCGGCTTATAGCACAAAAATTTATCACACAAACAACTGCACAGAAATCGCATCGGCAAATAGCTTCCCTTCATTAGTAAGGATGATATGACTATCTCTTAAATTATAATAACTGCTACTTACTTTTTGTAGTCTTTCTAACACCTGCTCAGCGCATCGCTTATTAAAACGCTGTGTTATTTTTTTAATATCAATTCCTTCACACGTGCGAATAGAGGTTAAGATTTCTTCATTCAGCTGTTGCGTAGCAGTAAGCGTTTCTTCCTCAAATGGAATAGTACCTTCCTGAATAGAACGGATATAGGCTGCATTATTAGCCACATTCCACATTCTTTTATCGCCACTGTACGAATGTGCCGCAGGGCCTATGCCTAAATATTTTTTTCCTTGCCAATAGCTGCTATTATGCTTACTTCTGTACCCGGGTTTTGCAAAGTTGGATATTTCATAATGCTCATAGCCGGCAGCACACAGTTCGCGCATCAATAGGGAAAACTGAGCCGCCTGCTGCTCATTGTCTATGGCTTCTCTTTTGTGTAGTTTAATAAGTTTTTGCAAGGGGGTACGTGGCTCTACCGTAAGCGCATAGCAGGCTAAATGAGCTACCTGCATTTTGAGTGCCATACTTATATTTTTCAGCCAGCATTCTTCATCCATTTGCGGCAAACCAAATATCAGGTCAATAGAAAGATTAGTAAAGCCGGCTTCTTTTGCCCATTCAATGCACTGATGTGCCTGCCGGGCATTGTGCGCGCGATTCATCCACAGAAGGTCTCGGTCATCAAAAGATTGGATACCGATACTCAAACGGTTGATTCCCGCCTTTTTTATATCCAATAGTTTTTGCTTGTCTAAATCATCCGGATTGGCTTCTAATGTTATTTCTGCATCCTCTTTTACACTATAATTTTTGCGAATAACACTCAGCAACATTTCTATAGCACTTGCCGATAGCATGCTGGGCGTGCCGCCGCCAAAATAAATTGTCTCTACTACCTCATCGGGTTCTATTATCCGCAAAGATTTTTTCTGTGCTACTGCGCGCAGCGTTATTTCTTTTGCCAGGCAAAGAACTAACTCATCCATATACCGTACAGAAGTAGAAAAATGAAAATTACAATAATTACATGCCTGCTTGCAAAAGGGAATATGGATATAAATACCTGCCAAAGGTGCGTTAATATATTTTTAAACTAAATGTTGAAGGAAAATAATAAAATGTGCTTTAGATTTGAAACCAACAATGGTAAATGTAATCCCATATTCAGGCCAATATAAATGGATGCTGCTTTTTGGTCTTTTCTTTTTCAGTATAAAAACCGGCTTTTCGCAACAAAAATATACGGTTACCTACCATTATGTCGGCAAAGATAGCGTCTATAAAAGTGATACCACTTTTTTAAAAAATCAATTTAATACTCAGGCAGAAGCAAAATCCTACACTTCTGAAATAATAAAAATATTAACACAACGCGGGTACCCTACGGCATCTGTGGACAGCGCTTATTTTGACAGCTCGCATGCCGAGATTTCGCTTTATCTCGGCGGTAAATTTCAATGGGCTAATATAAATACCGATAGTGTAGATCGGGAGGCGCTGCTAAATAGCGGATGGAATGAAAAATATTTTCACAACCGGGAAATTAATTTCAAACAATTACAAAACCTGCAGAATGCATTAGTAAATTTTTATGAAAATTCAGGCTATCCTTTTGCCGAAGTTTTTCTCGATGAATTAAAAATAAATGGCAATAAAATAGAGGGCGCACTCAAAGTAAAAAAGGGTACGCTTTATCATATTGACAGCATCAGGGTGTATGGCAAAGTGCACATCAAAAATCATTTTTTGCAACATTATCTTGGCATTTTTGATGGAAATATTTATAATAGTGATAAATTATCCAAGGTAAGCGAGCGCCTTGCAAACTTGTCATTTCTGCAAGAGCAATCACCGTCAGATGTAACAATGCTTGGTACCGGAGCCATCCTCAATCTCTATCTTGAGCCAAAGCGCGGCAGTCAGGTAAATGTATTAATTGGTTTTGCACCAGGCAATACGGTTTCAGGTAAATCGGGCATTACTGCAGATGTACACCTTGACCTGAAAAATGCGCTGGGAGCGGGCGAAAGCATTCTACTCAATTGGCAGCAACTTCAGCCGCAATCGCCAAGGCTCAATCTGGCCTACAATCACCCATTCATATTAGACTCTAAGTTTGGAGTTGATTTCGCATTTAATTTACTTAAAAGAGATTCCGCTTATTTGCAACTGAATGCTCAATTAGGCATACAATATTTCTTATCATCTGCACAAATATTTAAAGTTTTCTATCAAAATGAAAGCAGTTATTTATTGGGCGGTGGTATGGATTCCAATCAAATTATTTTAACTAAAAAGTTGCCCCCATACATAGATGTGAAATCAGACAATCTGGGTATTGGCTATCATTTTGAAAACACCAATTATCATTTTAACCCAAGGCATGGAAATGAAATAAATATTTCCGCAACAGCGGGAATAAAAAAAATATCAAAAAATAATGATATCATAAACCTTAAAGACCCTTCAAACCCTTCTTTTGATTTTAACAGCTTGTATGATTCTCTGAACCTAAAGAGCTATCAGGCAAAGGCAATTCTTTCTGCAGCTCATTATTTCCCAGTAGGAAAAAGTACGGTATTTAAAGCTGCTGTAAATGGGGGGCTTATTCAGAGCCCGCAGTTATTTCAAAATGAACTGTTTCGTATTGGTGGCTATCAACTACTGCGTGGCTTTGATGAAGAAAGCATTTATGCCAATCAATATGCAGTGTTTACGGCGGAGTACCGGTATTTGGTAGGTATCAACTCATTTTTCTTCGGTTTTAGTGATATTGGTTTTTCTAAAACCAAATACCTGTCTTATAACTACTCCAATTCATACATAAGTGCGGGCATTGGCCTGGAGTTGGAAACAAAATTTGGCTTACTCAATCTAAGCTATGCTGTCGGGAAAAGAAATGATATAAAATTCGATATTCGCAATGCTTCTAAAATTCATTTTGGATATATCAACTATTTTTGACCGCACAGGTAATTTAAATTTCTATTCCTTACGAACATGAACAGTACATTTTTAAAGCAGATAAGGTACTACCAATTTATGGGGATACTACTCTTTATTTGTGGGGTTCAATCAACTTATGGTCAAATAAAAGATTCGATCCCTGCTAAAGATACAATCCATAAAAAAATTAATGATAGCAATAGAAAGCCGACCAAGAACCTGCACGATACTACAATATCAATAACAAAGCCTGAACAGAAAATAGACACAACCTATACCAATATAGCCAGCCAGAAAAATGATACGATAAGGAAAGATTCTGCAACGCTTGTACACATTGCTTCTTCTGCTGTTTTTGGAGAAAATGCCAGAGAAAAATTATTGAAAAGAATAAAATATATTAACCTCAAAGATGCGCCGGTGTACCTTCTAAACGAAACAAGGCGTACGCATGGTAAGGAATTTTTATTTTATTCTATTTTTATTTTGCTATTGATTTTGGGATTTTTAAAAACATTCTATTCCGCCTATTTTAATAACCTTTTTCGCGTATTTTTTAATACATCCCTTCGTCAAAGCCAGCTTACAGATCAATTATTACAAGCCAAACTTCCATCATTTTTACTAAATATTTTTTTTATAGTTTCAGCAGGGTTTTATTTATGGCTACTATTATTGTTTTATAAACCTCCTCGCTACATCGAAAGTCAATGGCTTTTCCCAATATGCATAGGTGTCGTAGCGGCTGTTTATGTTATTAAATTTTTAATTTTAAAAATTCTGGGCTGGGTAGGTGATATAGTGCCCATGACCAATAATTATATTTTTATTATTTTTTTGATTAATAAAATGATCGGAATTTTTCTTGTGCCATTTATTGTCGTGATGGCCTTTATGCCCCCACTTTGGATGCGCACAGCCGTACTGCTTTCATTTCTAGTGGTAGGATTATTATTCCTTGCACGATATGCAAAAAGCTATGCTCTTATAGACCGACAATTAAAAATGAATCTTTTTCACTTTGTAATTTATGCAATGGCAGCAGAAATTATCCCTATGCTTTTGATCTTTAAAACAATGAAAGATTATATATTATAAGACGCAGGATATCCGTTTTTAGAAAAAGCATTAACTTTGCACCATCGCAGACACTCTATGACAGAAATAAGCAAACTAACTTCTGACAAGCATTCCAATAAAAATGTAAAGAATATTCTCATCACGCAGGCGCGCCCTGAAAATGAGAAGTCACCTTATTTTGAATTGGCAAGGAAGCATCAGGTGAATCTTGAATTTGAATCATTCATCAGTGTAGTGCCTATTCCATCAAAAGAATTCCGTAAACAAAAAATAGATATTGCTAATTACTCAGCAGTAATTTTTACCAGTCGCAATGCAATTGAGAATTTCTTTCGCACCTGTGAAGAAATGCGGATTACTGTTTCAGCAGATACCAAATATTTTTGTATCTCTGAGGCGGTGGCGCTGTACCTACAAAAATTTATTTTGTATCGTAAACGCAAAGTATTTTATGGCGATGATGGCACCAATGCCAGCCTATTTATAGAGATATCTAAATTCAAGGATCAAGAAAAATTTCTATATCCCTGCTCAGAAGCATTTGATAGCGAAATCACCAATTGGCTCATTGCCAATCAATGCGTATATGCAATACCGGTATTATACCAGATAATTTCAAATGATATAAAAGCGATCGTAAAAAAATTCCAGTACGAAATCATTTGTTTTTTCTCTCCCTTAGGAGTGCGCAGTCTCAAAGAAAATTTTCCTGATTTTAATCAAAATGGTACTCTCATTGGCGCCTTTGGTGACAATACACGTAAAGCCGTGTTAGCCGCCGGCCTGAATCCCGATATTATTGCTCCCCAACCAAAAGCACCCAGTATGATTGCTGCTTTGGATCAATATCTGACTGGGCTTGGCAAATCGAAATAAATTCAAAATATACGATTGCCCTTTTTAGCGTTTACTTTTTCACGCACACTAATTGTATTTTTAATACTGTTTATTTTATTAAAAAAAGAAACCCTACATAATAATCTGCAGGGTTCATGGTTGAGTATATTTTTGTCTAATATTAACTTCTCATAGATATTCGAACTTTATTGTAAATAAAAATGAGGGTATAATATCTTGAAAGAAAAAGCTGGCTGCTCCAGTAAACAACGTACTATTCTCTTATTTTTTTACCAATTGGCCAAAGTAATTTACTGTTCTTACCAACTGAGATACATAGCTCATTTCATTATCATACCATGCTACCGTTTTTACAAGTTGGCTATCACCTACTGTCAGCACCTTGGTTTGTGTAGCATCAAACAATGACCCGTAATGCATACCTATAATATCAGAACTTACAATCTCATCCTCATTATATCCATAACTTTCATTGGCAGCAGCCTTCATAGTTGCATTCACTTCTTCTGCTGTTGTTTTTTTCGCCAACACACAGGTAAGATCTACCAATGAGCCAGTAATTACCGGCACACGCTGTGCCACACCGTCTAATTTGCCATTGATTTCTGGAAGTACCAGGCCAATCGCTTTAGCAGCGCCGGTACTATTAGGAACAATATTTGCCGCAGCAGCTCTTGCCCTTCTCAGGTCTGCTTTAGGATGGGGCGCATCCAGTGTATTTTGATCGTTCGTATAGGCATGTATGGTAGTCATAAAACCGTTTACAATTCCATAAGCATCATTCAATACTTTGGCCATAGGTGCCAGACAGTTGGTAGTGCAGCTTGCACAAGAAATAATAATTTCGCTGCCATCAAGTATTTCGTGATTTACATTAAACACTACCGTTTTTACACCTCCGGTAGCAGGTGCAGATACTACTACTCTTTTAGCGCCGGCTGTAATGTGGGCATGCGCTTTGTCTTTATCTGTAAAAAATCCGGTGCTTTCTATCACCACGTCCACATCATGCTTCCCCCACGGTATTTGTGCAGGGTCTTTTTGTGCGTAAATATTTATTTCTTCTCCGTTTACTATAATAGAGTTTTCTGTATGTTTTACTTCTGCCTGAAAAGTACCTTGGGCACTATCATATTTTAATAAATGTGCTAATTGCTTCGGACTTGTAAGGTCGTTAATAGCTACCACATCTATATCTTTCATATTATAAATTTGCCTGAAAACCAATCTTCCAATTCGGCCAAAACCATTAATGGCTACTTTTACTGTGCTCATATTTTTATTGTTTTTATTTAAGATTGCAAATTTACACTTTGTTGATGAGTTTAATTACAGGATTTCCACATACTTTTTTATTCTTTATGATCATAAGGGCTTCTGAATTATAAAATCCATAAAATTTACTTCAAACCTTCTATTAGGGCCACTTCTTATCCATTATTGGTTCACCAAATTTCAATTAAGTCTAAAATAGCGCTCAAAGACCGATCAAAAATCAACTAATACAACCCATTCGTTAATCAAAAAAATGGTCTAAACAAAGTCATTTATATTTGTTCATTTATAACCATATCTCTTTGCTGGAAGAACTGATCATAGCCATACAATCCTATTTAAAAGCACATCGCTTTATCAAGGAAAACCGATTGTGGAAATGGATTTTAATACCCGGACTGATCTACGCCATTTTTTTTGTATTGGGCATATACTATTTCCTTCATTCCGTTTCTTTTATTGTTGATTACTTCTTTTCAGTAGTTGGCATAAAGGCGTGGTTCGCCAAAGTGAATACCAGATGGTTGCAATTTATTTTCCTTTTTGGCCAATTGATCCTGCAACTTATTTCGGTATTGTTTTATTTCTCCTGTTTCAAATATTTTTTCCTGATTGCAGGTTCCCCCCTATTTGCCTTCTTAAGCGAAAAGACTGATGCAATTCTAAATGGAAAGGATTTTTCTTTATCGCTGAAAAAATTATTAAAAGATATTTTTCGAGGCATTGCTATTGCTTTTCGCAATTTTTTCTGGCAAACGGTTTATACTGTGGGTATTTTACTACTTGGCATCATCCCTGTTTTTGGCTGGATTACACCATTGCTGTCGCTATTTAATGAATGTTTTTATTTTGGGTTTTCTATGCTGGACTATACAAATGAACGAAAAGGATTATCAGCCTCAGAAAGTATTGATCTTGTGAACAGGCATAAAGGGCTGGCGGTAGGCAATGGTATGGTTTTTTTTGGGATGCATTTACTGCCGGTAATTGGCTGGATAATTGCCCCGGCTTATGCCATTGTTGCTGCCACTATCAGCTTACAAACTGAAGAACGATAAATTCCTATTCTTAAAAAATGTTTCCATCATCTCGCAAAAAAAATGAACAAGCAATTGATTAAAACTGAAAAGCCTCAACAAAATATTGTCATAAATGGCGTGCACTAAAACCCTTTACAGCAAATAGTTTTAGAAGGTTGATCTTTTTTTACTGAATAAAAATAAAACTCTATGATTTATCTTATTCCTTCTTTTTTATCTGAAAATGCCATACAAACCATTCCTTTATATGTAATGCAGGCAGTGCAAGAGTGCACCATCATTTTTGCTGAAAACGAGCGAACTGCCCGGCGTTTTTTAAAAAGTATGGATAAGGCCATTGACATCAATAGATTTGAATGGCATACCATTGAAAAAGATGAAACCACCATGTTGGAAACCTTCAGGGCAAAACTGCGTGAAAATAAAAACATGGCTATCATAAGTGAAGCCGGCTGCCCTGGTGTAGCAGATCCGGGACAGGCAATGATTGCAGAAGCTCAACGGGCAGGTATCAGTATTAAACCTTTAGTAGGCCCCAATTCAATTCTGCTTGCGTTGATGGCTAGTGGAATGAACGGCCAGCATTTTTGTTTTTTGGGATACCTTCCAATAGATCATGCAGAAAAAATAAAAAAAATAAAAAGTATAGAAGAAGCATCTTTCAAAAATAAAAGCACTCAAATATTTATAGAAACGCCTTACCGCAATAATCAACTTTTACAAAGTATTTTGCAAACTGCCAAATCTGCAACCAGGCTGTGTATCGCTATAAATATCACTGCGGAAAATGAATCCATTCGTACAATGACGATAAACGACTGGCGTAAAGAAGAAATAGATCTGCATAAAAAGCCGGTCATCTTTTTATTGCAGGCTTAATATTTACATCAGATATTGAATAGATCGGGGCCTTCATCCTTTCTATGCCGAGGCATTTTGCCCAAATGGGCATACGCTTTTGCAGTTACTTCTCTGCCACGAGGTGTGCGCATAATAAATCCTTCTTGAATTAAAAATGGCTCGTAAACCTCCTCAAGTGTACCCGTCTCCTCACCCACTGCAGTAGCTATAGTAGTAATGCCTACCGGGCCACCTTTAAATTTTTCGATAATTGTAGTTAGAATTCTGTTATCCATTTCATCCAGCCCGTACTCATCTACATTTAATGCTTTTAAAGCATGCTGTGTAATTTTCAGGTCTATCACTCCATTAGAAAGTACCTGTGCAAAATCGCGCACTCTTCTCAATAAGCCATTTGCTATCCGCGGTGTACCACGGCTTCGCCCTGCTATTTCTGCTGCTGCATCAGAAGTAATCTTAGTGCCCAAAATGGAGCAAGACCGCAATATTATTCTTTGAAGTGTAGCAGCATCATAATATTCCAGCCTTGATTTAATACCAAATCGGGAAAGCAACGGCGAAGTAAGCAATCCGCTTCGGGTAGTAGCGCCGATTAATGTAAATGGATTAAGATTTATCTGTACACTTCTGGCATTAGGCCCGGTGTCTATCATTATGTCTATTCTATAATCTTCCATTGCAGCATAGAGATACTCTTCTACCACATTGCTCAGGCGGTGAATTTCATCTATAAACAATACATCGTTTGGTTCAAGATTGGTTAATAGCCCTGCAAGATCACCCGGCTTTTCTATCACAGGGCCACTTGTTTCTTTAATATTTACACTCAATTCATTAGCCACAATGCGGCTAAGCGTAGTTTTTCCAAGGCCGGGTGGGCCATGAAAAAGGATGTGATCAAGCGCTTCTCCTCGCAGGCGGGCTGCCTTAATGAATATGCGAAGGTTTTCTATTATCTGTGGCTGGCCACTGAAATCTTCAATAACAGAAGGGCGGATATTGTTTTCAAACTCTTTATCTACCGGTAGTAAAACTTCCTTTTCCTTATTCAGATTTTGATTTGACATTGCTGTAAAACTACAAACGATTGAACATTTTTTGCGCATTGATCTTTATAAATCCATTTTACCGTATTTTTCGTTAGCCAAATGCTATATTCATGCCCATTCAGCCTCCTGTTTTCACCATTAATCAAATGCCATAGATAATTCTATTTGCTGAATAATTAATTTTACAGTTATGCAAAAATCAACCTGGAGATATTGGATTTGCCAGATTTTCGGCTGGGGAGGCTGGAGTTTGCTTAATCTCTTTTTTGTATATCTTTTCGCTCAGGATTTTTACCTGAAATCAGGCGAAAGAAGAAGGCTCTTTTTTGCAGTGCTGATCATCCAGTTTATCTGGTATATCTTATCTACACATTTATTACGATTTGTTTTAAAAAAGATCAATTGGATCAATTTTTCCATTGATAAAGTTATCCTGTTCTTTATTGCCGGTGTTACAGTTACCGGCCTGGTAAGCTACTATGGTTCTAAATATACTGCTGCTGCCTCACAAAATTCATTGGTTGCCTATGAAAAGTCGCAAGATCTTCAATCGGCCATTAAACGGGAAAGAGATAATGGATTAGAAGGCACTACCTATTACCTCGCAAAGCGTGGTATAGCAAGGGATTCAACAAATTTTGCAATTTTTCAAAAAATAAAACAGAGTACCGGTTGGTACCGAGATAGTTCTGGCAAATGGAAATATGAAGATCCCCGTAAGGCAAGATTCTGGTGGGATATTATTTTCAATTTCATCCTTATTGCTCTTTGGCTATTGATATATATGGTATGGCATTATCTGGTTCGAAACCAAAAAAATGAATTAGATAAAATAAATCTTTCAAAAACAGTAAAAGAACTGGAGCTTAAAACCATTAAATCGCACATCAACCCACATTTTATTTTTAATTCGCTCAATAGTATTCGGGCGCTTGTGGAAGAAAATCCGGGAAGGGCACGAACAGCCATTACTGAACTATCCAACATTCTACGCAGCAGCTTGCAGGTAGATAAATTGGAAACCGTAACCCTCAACAGAGAATTGAGCATCGTAAAAGATTATCTTGCTTTAGAACAAATGCGCTTTGAAGAAAGATTAAAAGTAACCTTTGGCATCCAGCCGCAAACGCTGGAGCTTACCTTACCCCCCATGATGTTGCAGACATTGGTAGAAAATGCAATCAAGCATGGGATAAACAAGAGAGTAAAAGGTGGCATTATCAATATAATTTCGCATATCACCGATCAGCAATTTGAAATAATAATAGAAAATACTGGTAACCTCGAAAAGAATGCGAAAGAGGGTTTTGGATTCACCAGTACGCGTGACCGGCTTAATTTTTTGTATAATGGCAAGGCCACCTTTTTTGTAGTAGAAAATAACGGAATTGTTACAGCAAAGGTGCTGCTACCATTGATCAATTAAACTTAAAAAAAAAAATAATTATATGCTAAAAGTATTGCTTATAGACGATGAACGGCTTGCCAGAAGTGAATTGAAGCGATTGCTGAATGACCACCCCGATGTAGAAGTAATAGGCGAAGCTACCAATGCCAATGAAGGGTTGGAAAAAATAGAAAGCCTTAACCCTGATCTTGTTTTTCTGGATATTCAAATGCCGGGAAAGTCAGGATTCGACATGTTAGTAGAATTGGAGAAGGCGCCACATGTAATTTTTGTGACCGCCTTTGATGAATATGCCTTGAAGGCCTTTGAAGTAAATGCTTTGGATTATTTAATGAAACCTGTAGATCCGAAAAGGCTTTCAGATGCATTAGTAAAAGTAAGACAGGAAGATGAGGCTGAAAGGCTTAGTTATACCAACCGTGGCATGCTTACAGAAAATGATCAGGTGTTTGTAAAAGATGGCGAGCGATGCTGGTTTGTAAAATTATCTGAGGTACGGCTTTTTGAAAGTGTGGGCAACTATGCAAAAGTATTTTTTGGTACCAACAAGCCATTGATTTTAAAATCTCTGAATGCGCTGGAAGAAAGGCTCGATGAAAAAACTTTTTTCAGGGCCAATAGAAAGCATATCATTAATTTAAGAATGATCGAAAAAATAGAACCTTACTTTAATGGGGGATTACTGCTCGACCTGATTGGAGGTGAAAAAATAGAAGTGAGCCGCCGGCAGGCCGTGAAGTTTAAAGAAATGATGAGCTTGTAACTGTTCTTTTTTTTACAGTGCCATACTATTTTTCAAAAAGGTTGAGAGCTACAAGATGAGATGGTAAATTCATTCAAAGATCTCTATGCCACGGGTTATGTATTTTAGAAACTAATCTGGCTTATTGGCAAAATAAAGATTTAATTAAACCTCATCATCTGAGGATTCGTTCTATAATAATGCACAACGATATTATCATTTTTCTTATCGGCTGTGCTCTTTCTCATTTAACTTAATTGTATCTATATTGCACCTCAAACCCTGCTTATGAAAAACATTTTTCGCCCATTTATTACTTTAATCTTCTTACCTTTTATACTCCTATTTACTTCCTGCTCGCACCCTTGTATAGAACCACGTGGTATCGAGGGAGCCGGATTAACCATTAGTTTTTTTAATACATTTACCAATGAATACTTCTATCCTGAAAATACGGCACTTTCACCTTATAATATTGACAGTCTAAGAGTAAAGGATTCAAATGGTAAGCAGCTAAGAACTCCCTATCAACTAAATTCTGATCCAATAAATCCATTAAAGAAATTTCAAGTTGTGGAAATCTACCCCATTTTTATTCCAACAGATGATTATGCCGCCTATGAAAATGAATTAACCAAATATATTTACATAAGGTATAATTATGAAACATTCGACACCTTAAAAGTTGTTTATAAAGCAAAAAAAGAAAAATGTATAAATAATTTTGAGTATATAAAGGTGTTTTATAAAAACGTATTACTATCAGAAAATTTTAATCGTCCGGAACCATTGGTCTTCCTATTAAACCATAAACAATGAAAAAGATAATTACATACCTATTTCTTTTCTGTACTCTAAATATAAATGCACAAGACACATTGAATGCGAAATGTTGGACTGCGGAAATGGACACTACAGAATTTAAAAATCAGCCTTGGTATAGCAATAACGACTACCTGGAAACTTTTTTGGATAGTATAGGCTATCCTACAGCAGGTACTGGAAATAGGATTGTTGGCCAGCCTGAAGTTAGATTTTGGATACCAATTAAATTCTGGATTTATAGAGATAATAATGGAAACGGTGGCTCTACTTTGCCTAATCTCACTAATTTTACACGACAAAAGAATATTGTTCAATTAGGCCACGAAAAACACCTACAATAAAAGACCCCACCCATAGACCAAATTATTATTTTTGATAAAACAGGAATTAAAAAAAAGCAATGGATATTTAATGATCAAAAGACTTCACAATCTGTAAACATTCAGGATTTATCAAGCGGAGTATATATTCTCAGGGTGCGTGCAGAAAATAAATGGTATAGCTGCCAGCTCATGGTTTTTTAACAGAAGAGAAAAGTACAATCTACTTTTCAAGAATTAAAAGAGAGTCGAAATTAATGCATGAAAGGCAAAATTGATTCCTATCTGCTATTATTGAAGATGGTAAAAAAATAAATAGTTTAAAAATGAAACAAATCGTACTTCTCTTATGTGCATTATTTTCTTTCAATCTCTCCTATTCTCAAAACATTGACAAAATTATCAATGCGCAAGAGGTAGAGCGCATTGAAACATTTTTGTCCTCAGATAGAATGCAGGGACGAAAAACTTTTACACCATACATTGATACGGCAGCAGACTTTATCGCGCAGGAGTTTAAAAAATGTGGGCTAAAATATTTTGATGGCTTAAAAAGCTATACGCAGCCTTTTGCTATGATGAAATCAAAATTAATATCTGCATCAGGAAATATGGATGGCAAGGAGGTGGATCCTAAAGAAATTATTGCCATGACAACGGATTCACTTGTAAATTTTACACAAGCCGATGGTTATACAAAAATTGTACTGGACAGCAGCGTTAATCTTTTAAAAGAAGTGATGAGTTTAATTCCGGCAAATAAAAAGTATCTGGTAATTGTAAATAGGTTTCACGCGAATAATTTTACAAGGTTGAAGAGATTTGCCAACCAAAGCTTTGATCATAAAGCGCCTTTAGTTTTCGTTCTTTCTGATGAGAATCCTACAAGCTATCATTTTGAAATACATAGCCTTATTACTTCTTCGCCTCTGGCCAACGTAGTAGGCGTACTGCCCGGCAAAAGCAAAAAAGATGAGTTTGTAATTTTTTCTTCTCATTATGACCACTTAGGCGTAGGTAAGCCCGATGCCAAAGGCGATTCTATTTATAATGGCGCTAATGATGATGCCGCGGGTACCACCGCAGTGATTATGCTGGCCAACTATTTTGGCCAACTAAATAATAATGAACGCACCCTCATCTTTGTAACATTTACTGCTGAAGAAATAGGAGGATTTGGCTCTCAATATTTTTCCAAACAAATAGACGCGGATAAAACAGTTGCCATGTTCAATTTAGAAATGATAGGTACCAATAGCAAATGGGGTAAAAACAGCGCTTATATTACGGGATTTGACAAGTCAGACTTTGGGCAAATTTTACAAAAAAACCTTGCAGGAAGCGACTTCAAGTTTGAACCGGATCCCTATATCAAACAAAATTTATTTTATCGCTCTGATAATGCAACGCTGGCGGCCTTAGGAGTTCCTGCACATACTATTTCTACATCCAAGATGGATAGCGAACCCAATTATCATAAGCAGAGTGATGAAATAGAAACTTTGGATATGAACAACATGGCACAAATAATAAAAGCCATTGCTATCAGCAGCCAAAGTATTGTAAGCGGTAAGGATACACCAAGTAGAATAGAAAAATTAAAATGAGTTTTAGCCGTGGGCATCCATTATAAAGCAAAAAATAAATCGTTTTGCATTAACCCACAACAGCCACAGAATGCACGGCACTGGCCAATTCTATAATCAGTCCCGGATCTTTTTCAATAGCATTACCCACCACAATCACATCAGCGCCTGCCTTGCAATTCAGGTAAGCCTTCTCGGGATCTGTAATGCCGCCACCAATAATTAATGGCACTTCGATGCTATGGGAAACTTTAGTAATCATATTTTCTGTAATGGGTGTTTTGGCTCCACTACCTGCATCCATATAGATTAATTTCATTCCAAGCATTTCGCCGGCCATAGCAGTACACATAGCTATATCATATTTATCTGCTGGCAAGGGGGCTGCATTAGATATGTAAGAAACTGTGGTAGGTGCGCCGCCATCTACTACCATATACCCGGTGCTGATAATTTCTATGCCACTTTGCTTTATAAAGGGTGCGCTTACTACATGCTGCCCAATTAATAATTCGGGATTTCTGCCACTTATTAGCGACAAATAAAGTAGTGCATCTGCATACTTAGAAACTTGGGAAGGGCTGCCGGGAAAAAGTAAAACAGGAATATGGCTTCTTCGTTTGATAAAACGGACACAACTATCGAGATAGTCAGAAATAACAAGGCTACCCCCAACTAAAAAATAATCTACTGCAGCCTTTTCTCCCAAGAGAATTAATTGCTCCATCTTATTGTCGTCCACTTTGTCGGGGTCTATTAATACTGCAAAGGATTTTTTCCCATTAACTTTTTTTTCGCATAGTCCGCTATATATTTCCGTTAACTTCATAATGGCTTCGTTATTTGCAAAAATGTACCTTTTTTACGACTTATAAAAGAAGCAATGTAAATTACGATTTTAAGAGGCAATCCGATTAATTCATTAAAATTTTATCGCATCTTTTATAGGTATAATATGATCAGTTTAAAAAAAGAAATAATTTTTAAAACAGCTCGCAGTAGTGGGCCGGGTGGCCAAAATGTAAATAAAACTGAAACCATGGTGGAAGGCATCTTTAATATTGATGATTCTGCACTGCTTACAGAAGTTCAGAAAGAGCTTATAAAAAAAAATCTGATAAAAAAGATCAATAAAGATGGAAATTTAACGGTCAGAAGCCAATCTGAACGCACGCAACTAGCTAATAAAGAAAAAGTAATTGAAAAAATGCAGAAGCTTTTAAGCCATGCACTGATTGTAAAAAAAATTCGGAAAACTACCCTTCCTACAAAAGGATCAAAGGAAAAGAGGATCAATCAAAAAAAAGAAAAAGGTATTTTAAAAGTAACGCGGCGAAAAATAAAAAATGATGAAGCATAACTTAAAAATATTTTCAGGCATATACTTCCTGTTTACATTTCTGATTGTTCTTTCAAATACTGCGCTATCACAGCAAAAGGGAATCAACCTAAAAGTTATTTTTGAGAACAAGGTAAAATCCGATTCAATAATATTGTACGACTCAATTTACACAAATCCGTTTGGAGAAAAATACTCAATCAACAAGTTTAGGTATTATATTTCTAATGTTCGCTTAGTAAACAACCAAGGCGTCTTTACAAAAAATACCGCTTCCTTTCTCATTGATGAAGCAGATCCTCAATCCAAAGAAATCAATCTTAAAGTACCGATGGGGCATTACAAGCGACTTTATTTTTTACTGGGTGTAGATAGTAGTAAAAATGTATCCGGCGCTCAGGATGGCGCACTGGACCCCACAAAGGATATGTTCTGGACCTGGAATACAGGGTATGTAATGGCAAAGCTAGAGGGCATCTCTACTTCATCGTCATTGGTCAATAATAAATATGAATACCATATCGGTGGCTTTGAAGGAAAATATAATGTACTAAAGGAAATCAGTTTTGACTTGCCTGAAGCAGATGATTTAAAACCCATAAATCAACTTACTATTTTAATAACTGCCGATGTAAATGAATGGTGGAATGCTGTACATGAAATAAAAATAATACAACATGCAGCAATTAACTCGCCTGGCGCTCTGGCATTAGCAATGAGTGATAATTATTCAAAAATGTTTCGCATTAAAAAAATTATTATCAACTGAACTTGAAATTCATTACCCTTATATCGTTTATACTCTTCATAGCTGCATCTGCATTTATTATCCATGAAGAACAATTGCTGCCACACCTCATACAACCTGAGGTGCCCAAAGGATGGCCAAAGCCCAATAATATTTTTGCAACAAACCCACTTACAGAAGAAGGGTTTCAACTGGGAAGGAAATTGTTTTATGATGAAAGGTTGAGCAAAGATGGAAATTTTTCCTGTGCCAGTTGCCACCAGCAATTTGCCGCCTTTGCTACCTATGATCACGATTTTAGCCATGGCTTTAATAATCAGTTTACTACGCGAAATGCGCCATCCTTACAAAATCTGGCTTGGGTACCCTTGTATCATTGGGATGGCGGAGTTAATCATATTGAAGTACAGCCACTATCGCCCCTTACTGCGCCTAATGAGATGGCAGAAAATATTGATTCAGTTCTTCAAAAATTGCGAAAAGATGCAGTGTATAAAAAAATGTTTAAAAACGCCTTTGGCACAGAGTTGATTAATAGTCAGCGGATGCTGAAGGCATTAGCCCAGTTCACGGGTTCTCTGGTTTCTGCAAATTCTAAATATGACCGATTTAAAAATGGGCAGGAAAAATTTAACCCTTCTGAATTACATGGCTATGAAGTATTTAAGGCAAAATGTGCAACCTGCCATAATGAGCCCTTATTTACAGACAATACATTTAGAAATAATGGCCTGCCATTAAACAGTTTTATAAAAGACTTTGGGCGAATGCGCATTAGTAATGAATCCAAAGATTCATTAAAATTCAGGGTGCCCTCTTTGCGTAATGTAGGTGTAACGCAGCCATACATGCATGATGGCAGGTTCTACTCCCTTGGCCAGGTGATAGAGCATTACCGCACCGGCATACAACAGTCGCCTACACTCGATTCTTCCCTACGCGAAGGAATAGCATTTACAAAACTTGAAAAGTATGATTTGATAATTTTTTTAAATACCCTGACTGACACCACATTTTTAAAAAATAAAAAATACAGTGCGCCAGATGGAAATACTCCTTTAGTTTTATCGCATTAATTTTACAATCTTTTAATAAAATATTCATTTGAGCAGCATAAAAAAATTAGCAGGACAAACTATGTGGTACGGCGTAAGCTCTATAGCCGCAAGATTTCTATTTTATCTGCTAACCCCCTACCTCACTTTAAAGCTATCTGTAGCGGGCTATGGCGATATGAATATCATGTATGCTGCAATTCCCTTTCTCAATGTAATATTTACCTACGGAATAGAGACAGCCTATTTTCGCTTTGCCACCAAAGATGAATTTAAAAAAGATATTTACAGTACTGCTACCATCTCCATACTTTGCAGCACACTATTTCTTACTACTATTTTAATCCTTTCCAGATCATCACTGGCGCATTTATTACGCCTGGATGAGCATCCGGAGTTCATTACCTACTCTGCACTAATAATTGCCTTCGACACATTGGCCACCTTACCATTGGCAAAGCTACGCCTCGATCAAAGGCCGATTAAATACGCCTTTGTAATGGTTATTAAAATCGTGATACAAATTGTGATTATATATTTTTTATTGTCTATTTGCCCAAGGCTTGCCGCCAAAAATCCCAACGGTTTTTTTGCAACTTTTTATAATCCCGCCTATGGCGTAGGCTATATTATCATCGCCAATCTTATTGCTGCATTTTCAGCATTGATCCTTTTACAAAAAGAATTATTTGCATTCAAATGGAAATTTAATAAACAGGTATGGAGTACCATGATGGTATATTCATTGCCCCTTATCATAGCCGGTTTTGGCGGCATGATCAATGAAACCTTTGACCGCATCATGCTCTCCTGGCTGGCGCCTGTATCAAATATTGAAGCAGCCAAAGATCAGGTAGGAATTTACTCGGCTTGCTATAAATTATCTATTTTAATTACCCTTTTTATTCAAGCCTTTCGTATGGGTGCAGAGCCCTTCTTCTTCAAACAATCTGAGGGCCAAAATCCGCAAAAAGTTTATGCACGGGTAATGAAATTTTTTGTGATCACTATTACGTTTATGTTTCTGGTGGTTTCTTTATATCTGGATATCTGGAAATATTTTTTAAGTACTGACCCTGCAAAATTAAAAATTTATTGGACCGGCCTCAAGGTGGTTCCCATCTTGCTTTTGGCCAATATGTTTCTTGGCATTTATTACAACTTGTCTATCTGGTACAAGCTCACCCACAAAACGCTTGCCGGCGCATACATTACACTGATAGGGGCAGGCCTTACACTACTTATTAATTTTATCTTCATTCCCTACTTTGGCTACATGGCTTGCGCATGGGCTACCTTCTTTTGTTATCTATCTATGATGGTTATTTCCTTTTTGTGGGGGCAAAAAGACTACCGAATACCCTATGCCTGGAAAAAACTTTCTGCCTACATTGTAATTGTTGTACTCCTTTTCTTACTACACAGATCCATCATTCACTTTTTTACCAGTACCTCAGTAAATTTTGCAAGCGCCACCATACTTTTATTTTTATATGCCCTTTTTATTTTAAAAATAGAGAGAAAAGAGTTTATGAAATTTCCGGTAATCGGAAAATTGTATAATCGGACTAAAAGCGGTGCAGCATAGTAATTCATCAATATTCCAGCACACTATTTATTTTACCTCCTGCATAGATACCAGCCTGCGGTATATCCCGTTTTGGGACATCAGCTCCATGTGGGTTCCCCTTTCTGCAATACTCCCCTTACGAAGCACAATTATTTCATCAGCATTGCGTATGGTGCTCAGGCGGTGTGCGATTACAATACTTGTTCGGTTGCTCATTAAATTATTAATGGCATCCTGAACCAATTTTTCACTCTCTGTATCTAATGATGAGGTAGCCTCATCAAGTATTAAAATTGCCGGATTCTTAAGTACCGCTCGGGCTATCGTTATCCGTTGCTTTTCGCCGCCACTTAGTTTATTTCCTCTCTCACCAATATTTGTTTCATAGCCATGGTCTTTCTTTAAAATAAAATCATGAGCATTGGCTATTTGTGCAGCCTCCTGAATTTTTTGCAGTGGTACATTTTCCATCCCCAAAGAAATATTGGCTGCAATTGTTTCATTAAAAAGTACCGGCTCTTGGGTTACTACGCCCATTTGATTTCGTAAGGATGCAAGGCTATAATCTTTTATATTAATACCATCTATCAACACCTCTCCTGAAGCCGCATCCTGAAAACGTGGAATAAGGTCTGCCAATGTACTTTTTCCCGCGCCTGAAGATCCAACCAGTGCTACAGATTTACCCTTTTCAATTTTTAAATTGATATCTTTTAATACAGCTACATCTTCATAAAAAAAGGATACTTTTTTGAATTCAATACTTTCTTTAAATGTACTTAGTTTGATAGGGTTGGCTGCTTCTTTGATGGCAACTTCTTCGTTTATCAACTCCTCTATTCTGTCTACACTTGCAGCGCCCTTTTTTATATTATATGAGGCAGCAGACAATGTTTTTAAAGGCTGAATGATTTGAGAAAAGATCAGAATATAAGAAAGAAAGTCTCCAGGATCGAGAAATTGATTTCTTAACACCAACCTGCCGCCATACCAAAGCACACACACTACAGCAGTGATGCCCAGTACTTCACTCACCGGTGAGGCTACATCACGGCGCCGGTTTACCCTGTTTTTTATTTTAAAGTAGTTATAATTCTGCTGATCAAAATTTTTAAACTGACTTTCTTCGGCGTTGAAAGCTTTGATAACACGAATGCCGCCCAAAGTTTCTTCAATAGTAGATAAAATACCACCTAACCCTTGCTGTGCCGCAGTACTGTGCCTCTTTAAACTTCGGCCAATACGCCCAATGATGAAACCCGCAACAGGAAGAAAAAATACCAGAAAAAAAGTAAGCTGAGGGCTCAGGACTACCAGGTATAATAAAAATAATATTACGGTAACCGGCTCCCTGAAAAGCGTTTCCAATACATTTACAATAGAAACTTCCACCTCTACCAAATCGTTAGTAAGGCGGCTCATGATATCACCCTTTTTTTGATCATTAAAATATCCTACCGGTAGTACCAGGATTTTTTTGTACATGGCAGATCGCATATCATTCGTGATCAGGTTGCGCACGGGGGTCAATACATAAATTGATAAATAAAGAAAAACATTCTTTAATATTATAAAAATCAAGATTAAAATACAGATGATGCCTAATGCTTTAATATCGCCATCTGGCTGCAGTACTATATTGTATAAATAATTCTTAAAATGATTGACTGGGTTGATACCCGATAAAAATCCTTGCTGGCCATTTAAGTTTCCCAGTGTATTTTCTTTCTTAAAAATCAATAATAAAAAAGGGCTAAGCAACCCAAGCGAAACAACTGAAAACAGGTTAGAAAGTAGATTAAGCCCAAAATAGGTAGCTATTAATTTGGGATACCTTGAAATATATCGGAAAACAGTTCGTAAACTCTTCATTAAATATTATAAATCTGCTTAAGCATGGTTATCCCGGCAAAGTAACTAATTTTACAGGTACTAATTGATATTACAATGATTGAAGGTAAAAGACAAAGACAAGTAGCCACAGAAATAGCAAAGGAGCTCAATGAAATATTTTTAAAATTAGGAATCAACATGTTGGATGGTGGAATGGTTTCAATATCCTCGGTAAAAATTACTCCTGATCTTTATGAAGCAAGAATTTACTTAAGCCTTTTTCAGGTAAAGGATGCCGATGCTGTTCTGGAAAAAATACAATCACGAGGAAGCGAAATAAGAGGTGAATTGGGCAAAAGAATGCGCCACCAATTACGAAGTATTCCACAGCTTACTTTTTATCTCGACGACACACTTGATTATGTATTTAAGATTGAAAAACTGTTGGATGATCTTAAAAAGGATCAGAATAAAAATGAATAAAATTTAAGTGAACGACTGTTATTTTTTTAAAATTAATATTTTACATTTTCCTTGTATTTAAACTTTGCATGGCGATATTTTAAGGCAAAAAAAAGTACCCACGCTATCAATATTATATCGTGGGTTACTGCAGGCGTTATTGCCTTCTCTACTTTGTGTCAGGTATTGGTATTGAGCGTTTTCAATGGCTTTGAAGGGCTTGTTCAATCTTTATATTCAAATTTTTATACCGACGTAAAAGTTTTACCGGCAAAAGGAAAAACGTTCACCCTAAGCCAGCCCGAATTGGATAGTATAGCAAGGCTCGGAGGCGTAAAGGGTATATCAAAAAATGTAGAAGAAAAGGCTTTGATTCAAAATGGCGAGCAACAAACTGTAGTATTATTAAAAGGTGTGGACTCCAACTATGGAAAGGTTTCGGGCTTGCCATCAAAAATGTACCATGGCACTTTTAATACTGGAAATATAGATCATCCTTTACTTGTATTGGGCTCTGGTATTGAAAGTGCTATCGGAGTGCAGGCAGATAAAAACTTATTCCCCATTACTATCTTCTTGCCTAAAAAAGCAGAGGGATCGGCCAATCCTCTTGGCGCCCTTAGTGAAGGAAACGCCAACACTTCCGGCAGTTTTGAAATTCAGCAGGACTTTGACAATAAATATGTGATCACTAATATGGATTTTGTAAAACAACAAATGAATTACCAGCAAAACGAATATAGCGCATTAGAGATAGCGCTTGTGCCTTCTCAAAATGTACATTCATTTGTGACCAACCTTCAGAAAAAACTTGGTAATAAATTTACAGTACTAACAAAGTATGAACAAAACACCAGCCTATATAATTCAATGCGGTTGGAAAAATGGATTATTTATGCAGTACTTACCCTTATTCTAATAATTGCTGCTTTCAATATGATTGGTGCTCTTACAATGCTTGTACTTGAGAAAAAGAAAGATATCAGTGTGCTACATGCACTGGGCAGCCGCGCCCAATTAATAAAAAAGATTTTTCTGAGTGAAGGAATTTTACTGGCAGTGGGCGGCGCAGTAACCGGGATTTTTTTGGCGGTGATTATTGCATTCCTGCAAATGAAGTTTCACATAATAAAAATTGAAGGCAACTCCTTCCTGATTGATTATTTTCCGGTAAAAATGAAAATAACTGATTTTTTGCTGGTGTTTTTCACTTCCTTTATTATTGCCTTTGTTGCTGCATGGTTTCCTGCCAATAAGGCTTCAAAGCAATTGTTTGATCTAAAAGGGTAGCCCAAAAGTTAATCCTTCAAATAATAATTTTACCCAAAAGTTTTGATTCTTGGAAATCATTTTTACTTTTGTACTGCTCCTATACCTCTTCGAAACGACCCCTTCCCCTATTTTTCCAATATTATTTGTAAATCGCCGGATATTTCCTTCATGCAAGGATCAATAGTTACATCCATTTCCCAAAAAACCAAGTGTACATACTGGCAGTACCAATGTTAACTGAAATAATAAAAAATGGGAAAACTAAACTATATAAAATATTTGATCACCCTCATTATATTGGGAGGTTCGCTTATTACTTCAGCACAGAGGAGTTATCAGCTTATATTTTCAGAAAATCTTCGTGGCAACACCACTATTTGCGGCAATACACTTCTTCAGATTATAAAAAGTGCAGGAGTTGCTGATACCATGAAAATGAACGACAACCAAATTACCGGGAACAGCATATACGGAAACGACAATGAGGATATGCAATACATAGATGTGGATGGCAGTATGGGCGATGGCGCTACCACATGGAATTCTTCTACCGCCGACCTTCAACTACCTCAGGGAAATACAACCATAAAATTTGCCAGGCTCTACTGGGGAGGCCGCGTAACAAATAGCCAATTCAATTTAGCAACCCCAGAAAACCAAACTGTAAAAATCAGAAAAGGAAACTCAGGAACCTATGAAAACGTAAAAGCACTGAGCATAGACCAAGCTACTATCAGCAATGGATATACGCAGTATCAGGCCTATGCAGATATTACAAATTTTATCAAACAAAATGGTTCTGGTACCTATAGCGTAGGTAATGTGCCGCTTACCACAGGCGCCATATCCGGAGGTGGTAATAATGGTGGATGGTGCATCGTGGCCGTATATGAAAATAGTCAATTGAATTATAACAGCATCAGAGTATATGATGGATTTGAAAGAGTATATAATGATGGAATGGCAACCACCAATAGTGTTACACTCACTGGCTTAAATGTGCCTTCCGGCATGCTTGCAGCAAGCGATGCACAAATGAGTGTAATGGCATGGGAGGGCGATGCGAACATAACTGGTGATTTCTTAAAAATTAACGGCATTTCATTTTCTAATCAGCTAAACCCGATAGACAATCCTTGGAACGGAACAATTAGCAGTAATGGAATGCAGGTGCACTCAAGATATCCTGATTTTAGCAACCAGATGGGTATGGATATAGATATTTTTAATGTAGGCACGGGCTATAATATTGCCCCCAATTCAAAGGAAGTAACATTAGATTTTGGAACCGAAGCCGATCAATATTATCCCGGTGTATTTATGTTTTCTATTAAAATGAAGGACCCGTCTATTACTGTAGGCATTCAGGTGAATGATGAAAATAATAATCACCTTGCTGAGAGTGGTGAACAGCTTACCTATACTATATCGGGCGCAAACAGCGGACAAGGCAATGCAAATTATATAGTGCTAACTGATACACTGCCAGTGGGTGTTACTTATTTACCCAACTCCTTAGAGTTAATTAACAGTGCGGGTTTGCAGGCCGGCGCATTGACAGATAATATTGCAGATGATGTAGCTGAATTTATACAATCTGGCACTTTCCAAATAGTCCGTTTTCGAATTGGGAATGGCGCTAATGGCTCCACAGGAGGCACTTTGCTGAATAATCAGGCCTATTCTGTTCGGTTTAAGGTAACTGTAAATCCACCACCTGCAGGTAAGAACGTACCATCTATTACTAATATCGTTCGGCTCAATTCTCTATCAGATGCTGGAATTTCTTTTGTAGATGATGCTACTGCAATTATTAACCCTGAGGAAGGACCATTGCCTCTTACGTTTGTAAATGTATCAGCACAAAAAGTGCCCGGTGCCGTCGCTTTACTGTGGACAACAACACAGGAAATAAATTGCAAAGAGTTTATGATAGAAAGAAGTGAGGATGGTATAAAATTTAATATGATTGCCAAATTGCCGGCACTCGGAAATGGAAATTCAATAAAACAATATGACTGGCAGGATAAAAATTTTCCGAATATTTCAAGAATTTATTACCGATTAAAGCTAATAGACATAGATAGCAGCTATCAGTACTCCAAAATATTTTCAGTAAGTATAGATGCCAATGAATTAATTAAAATCACACCAGAGATTGTTCAAAATTCTCTATCAATTTCTAGTTCTGGTATGGGGAGTTCCAAAGCTGCCATAAAAATATATTCAGTAAATGGCCTATTGGTATATTCCAAAAATGTAGTATTAGACAACAATAACCCCTTGATTATAAACGAAACAGAACGATACTCCGCAGGGATCTATTTTGTACAGATTGTTACAGCAAACCGGCGGTATATCAGAAAATTTTTAAAGGAATAATGCCAATAATACCAATTGTAAATTTATCTCCAGATAAAAACTTTAAGGAATAATATACGTTCTCAAGGCATTTACGTATGTATCGAAAGCCTCAATGCCGACCGGAGTAATTTTACAAATTGTTTGGGGATAGTTGTTTTGAAATTGTTTGATGATATCTATATACCCTGCTTCTTTCAATTTACTAATTTGTACGCTCAGGTTGCCCGCAGTAGCGTTGGTTTTTTCCTTAAGAAAATTAAACTCAGCCTCTTTAACACTAATCAATAACGACATAATAGCCAGCCGCAATTGAGAATGTAGTATGGGGTTGAGATCTTTAAAATCCATTTTTGTTAGTGCTATGTTTCATTTAAAAGAAAAATAAAAAAAACCTAATGTGAGCTGTGTTTGTATTTACTCCTAAGTAAGTATCCGGGAACAATCCATGCTATTAAAACTGCTACTGCTACCAATAATAATTGAAATTGAGGCTTAATAAAAAGAGCTATAATAGAAAATGCCCAGCAACAAATACTTCCAAAAATTAAAGGTTTAAACTTAAGAATAACCCCCGATAAAAAAACAGGCATACCATATACTACCAACAATATAGGATATATGAGTTGATGACTACCAGAAAAGCTAATAATAATAATGAGCAGCATCAGGCAGATAAAAAAATCCAGCCACACAAATGCATTAAGTTCTTCTGTATAGGTTTTTACCATCTGGCGGCTCCTCTTTTTCTTGATTAAAAATATTTGAAAAATAGCCATTGCCCAAGTGGAGAGCCATACATACCATACATTTTCCTTGAAAAAATATATAGCTATAAATTGAACAACGCAGCAAACAAAAATAAGCCAGCCCCACCATAAATATAATAAGCCATTCTCGCTAAAGCGGTTCTTTGCTTTATTAATCATAGAAGCAATAAGCGCCATACTTTCCGAATGCGTCATTTCATTTTGGTTGTTTTCCATTTTTTATTTGTATTGTGATAAAAAATATTCTACAGTTGATTTTCCCCAATTAGGTGAAAGCGGAGTTTCAGGTTTAAAATTTTCATATAACTCTTTGGCTTTTTCGAAAAGGGGTTTAGCTACACTCTTGCCACCACCAAATGCCTCAGGAGTATAAAACTTATTTTCTGCTTCCAGAAGATAGGGCCGCGGGTTTGAAGGATCAGCTTTTTTAGCCTTTTCAATATTTTCATTTATGGCTGCCCCATAGGTCATGTACCTGCTTTGTGGATCTACAGTCATGTGTGCTGTGGCAATCATACTTTTCACCACGTCAGTTTCAGAATTTTCTTTACCTAAGATATTTTCAGCTTTTGATATAAAATCTGTTGCCTTATTAGCAAGATCATCTTTTTTGCTATTGTCCTTACCGGTCATGGCTTGCAATGATGTACAATAGCCGGCATAATAATATGGAAGCCATTTATCCTTTTCAGCATCAGCTATTCGGGCAAAATTATTTCCAATTTCTGCAATATTATTTTTTATCATCATAGAGTCCAGCATGGCGATATTGGCATTCATTGCTTTGGTGTATTTATCACTTTGTGCATTAGTAAAAATGCCGCCCGCCAGCAGTAGGGTTAAAAAAAGTATTCTTTTCATTTTGATTTGAGTTGATTGATTTAAGATTTAATTCTTTAATTTTTTTTCTTTTTAATTCCTATCCTGTTTCTTAGGTCTGCCCTTTTTGGGCTTGTTAAAGATGATTATTAATCGCATCCTCAGACCTGTCTATCCCCAGGCTTATGAAATATCCTATAAAATAAAACCTTCTGGCAGCAGGTAACACTGCCACTTTATTTTGTCCATTGGCCGAATAATTATAAGAATAAATATTATTAAAGCCTAACACATTTGTCACCGACAATACCAATACTCCAAAGGCTTTTGCTTTAGTATTTCCAATATTAGGGAGGTAATTCATACTAAGGCTAAGACTATTATAATCCCGAGTTCTTCCTTGATCCACAATCTTGAAATCATTATTTCCTGCACTCATGATATTATAATAAGGACGACCTGTAGCATAAGTATAGGATGCATTAAATTGAGTTTTTAGGGGGAGTATAAATTTCTTTAACACCAGTGATGCTGTATGCTTAGATGCAAATGGCGGCTGAATAGAAAAAGGGTAATTCAGAAAATCTCGTTTAGTATCCAAATAGGAATAAGAGACCCAGTAGTCAAGGTTTTTAAATGTTTTTTTATCACGCCAGAAAACTTCTACCCCCTTGGCATCGCCAAATCCATCATTATTAATTGCCACAGGCCTTCCAAAATTGTTTTGAGTTTTTATCAGATCATCATATTTTTTGTAAAATAATTCTGTACGAAAAGTCCGGTTATTCGTGATCTTTTGATATTGTGCTATATAATGCGTAGCCTTTACAAAATGCAGTGCATTCAATGCCGGCAGATACAAACTATTCGGATCCTGATAAAATTGGCCATAGGCAATAGAAGCCTGACTTTTGTCGGCAAACTTGTAGGCAAAAGATACCCTCGGGGCAAAATTCCATTTATGCAGCAAAGATGAATGCTCAGAACGTACTCCCACTTTGAGCGCCAGATCATTGGTGATATACAAATCTGTTTCTGCAAATAAGGCCTCTATATTTTCTTTTAAATGAAATGGAATGTGACTGCCACCAGATTGAATGAATTCTGTTTTTTCATCGCTCATATTATACTCATTTCCAAATCTTACAGTACTTATACTAAACAATTTTTTTTCCAAAACCACTTTTCCATTTACATAATTCCCCTTCCTTTCCAAATTAAAATTCTTAGATGCATAAAGCGGGTCGCCTAATTCCAACTTTACATTTTGATCATTTTGCAATTCACTATTTATTTTATCTATGTTATTGCTATAGGATGCTCCCGCCTGTAGGCGCCAACCTTTACCCAATTTTTCACGCCAAGATATATTATGATAAGTATTAAAATTGTTGAGGTGAAATGCATTTTTTAATTGTAAAGAATCTATATCCTGATATCTGAATGCCACATTTGTTGTAGAAAAAATACCATAATATTTTAATATACCCGTTGCACTTGTCTTGATCCTAAAATTAGCATCTGCATTATGTATAACAGGTACGCGGAAATAGTCATACTTCTGTTTTATTAGATTGTACACCAGTGCCAGATTGGTATAATCGTAAGTAATACCCCAAGAACTCTTCTTATTTTTTGAAAGAGCCTGAATTCCTGCATTGGCAGATAGATAAGATACTCCAAAACTTGCTGAAGTCTTATCAGGAAAATCAATTGACTCAAGCAATAGTACAGAACTGAGCGCCTGCCCATATAAGGCAGAGTATCCGCCCGAACTAAAAATCGTTCCCTTAAAAAGAAAAGGATTAAACCTTCCTCTTGTTGCCATTCCCGGCTCGCTACTGTAATAAAAATTATTTACGAGGGTTCCATCAATATAATATTTTGTTTCGTCAGCCGTACCACCTCTTACAAAAAGCCCTTCACTTTCGCCCACCTGTTGGGTGCCGGGCAAAGTTTTGATAGCAGAGGTAATGTCGCCGTTTGCACTGGCAGTAGTTACTATATCCACAGGGTTTAGTACGGTGCCCTTTTTCTGATCACTGGCCTCGAAAGCACCTACACTTATTACCACTGCTTTCAAGGAAGTAATTTGCTCTTTCAAAGTAATATTCAAATTAACATTGCCACTATCCAAATTGATTTCTTTTTCATAAGGCTTATATTCCGTAGAGGTAACTACCAATGTTTGATTTCCCTTTTCATTTGTTGTAAAACTAAAATTACCGAGAGAGTCCGTTGTTGCCCCATCATAAGTATCTTTTAAACTTATACTTATTCCTATCAAGGGTTTAGATTTATGGTTATTAATAGTACCGCCTACCCGTACCTGAGCTGAAACAGTAAAACAACTAAACACTAAAAAGTAAAACAAGACCAACCTCATTTGAATAAATTTATCTCAAAAGTAAATTAGTTTATAAAATAAACCAAAAAATATTTTTAAAAAAATTTTACCCTTAAAAAAAGACAACTAAACAGCTAATAGATAATCATTTACATATTAAAACCTCACAAAAGCGGTATATAAAAATTCATATTTTTTTTATTCACAAGGCCTAAAATTAATTTGTAATTCACTTTTCAAATTGTAATTTAGCAATAGAATTTAATGGGTTAGTAAGTACAAAGAGCCGGTAGTAATATCGGCTCTTTTACTTTTTACATTGAAGCATACTACAATTCCCATTATTTAATTGAATACATTCTTATTAACTTACAACTATATCTAACCGGTTCAAATGAGTAAAACAAAAACAGCTTTTTTTTGCAGCAATTGCGGGCAAGAAAGTGCTAAATGGGTGGGCAAATGCTCCGCATGTGGAGAGTGGAACACCTTTATAGAAGAGGTAATTGTGCGGGGAACCGATAAACCTGCGCAAGATTGGAAAGAATATTCATCACTAAGCTCCGGGCTTAAAACAATAACCTTAAAAGATATTTCGAGTGGCAACGAAAAGCGATGGCTTACAGGCGACGGTGAATTGGATCGGGTATTGGGCGGTGGTATAGTGCCGGGGAGCATGGTGCTGGTGGCAGGCGAGCCTGGAATTGGTAAATCTACTTTGTTTTTACAATTGTGCCTGCAATTACAAAATATAACCACGCTCTATATTAGTGGAGAAGAAAGTGCACATCAAATAAAAATGCGTGCAGACAGGCTTCAAATAATGAATGACTGCTTTTTTCTACTTACAGAATGTAATACACAATTAATCTTTAAAGAAATAAAAAAGATAAAGCCGCAGATAGTCATTGTGGATTCTGTTCAAACGCTTCAAACACCATTTATCGAATCCGCACCGGGCAGTATTTCACAAATTCGTGAAAGCGCAGCAGAATTTCAGCGTTTTGCAAAAGAAACCGGAACGGCTGTTTTCTTAATTGGACACATTACTAAGGATGGAAATATTGCAGGCCCTAAGATTTTAGAGCACATGGTAGATACAGTTTTGCAATTTGAAGGAGATAGAAATTATACCTACAGAATTTTAAGAACTTTAAAAAATCGCTTTGGCTCTACTTCTGAATTAGGAATTTATGAAATGACGGGCGAAGGAATGCGCCAGGTAAGCAATCCCTCAGAAATACTTATTACGCAAAAAGATGAAGAATTAAGCGGTGTAGCTATTGCTGCTACCATGGAAGGTATTCGCCCCTTATTGATTGAAGTGCAGGCCCTCGTTACACAAAGTGTGTATGGCACACCACAAAGAACCAGTAGCGGATTTGATTTGAGAAGGCTTCAATTATTACTTGCTGTGTTAGAAAAGAGAGGCGGATTCCATTTTGGGGTAAAGGATGTTTTCATCAATATTGCAGGTGGTATAAAAGTGGAAGACCCTTCAATTGATCTTGCAGTATTAAGTGCATTACTTTCTTCTTACGAAGACGTAGCCATTCCAATGCGCACCTGCTTTGCGGGAGAGGTAGGGCTAAGCGGCGAAATAAGAGCAGTAAACAGAATTGAACAACGTATAAGTGAAGCGGAAAAGCTGGGATTCGAAAAAATAATTTTGAGCAAATACAATAGCAAAATAACTATTAAATCAAAACAGCACATTGAAATAATACCTCTTGGAAAAGTGGAGGAACTTTATAGATTTTTATTTTAAATAAATTAATGTGAATACTTGGGCCAATAATTTTAATGCAATAACCCATCTTCTATACCCTCACCTTTGTGTAGGGTGTGGCTCAGATCTTTTAACTGCACAAAATGTTGTTTGCATTAAATGCTTTAATGAAATGCCCCATACCGGTTTTGCAAAACAACCTGGCAATCCGGTAGAAAAAATATTTTGGGGAAGAATACCGGTACTGGCAGCCATGAGCGAACTATGGTTTTCAAAAGCATCTCTTACACAAAACCTGATTCATGATTTTAAATACAAAGGAAATAAAGAAGTGGGTAAATATCTGGGGCGCATGATGGGCAAAAGCCTCTTAGGAAGCAATCGGTTTGATGATATTGATTTATTAATCCCGTTACCCTTGCATGAAAAAAAGAAAAAAAAGCGAGGGTACAATCAATCAGAAATATTATGTGAAGGTATCAAAGAGATAAAAAATATTCCTATAATGACAGGGAACGTGCAAAGAGTGGTAGCTACCTCTACACAAACACGCAAAGGAAGAAAAGACCGCTGGCAAAATGTAGTGGACACTTTTAAAATCTGTAGCCCTCATGAAATAGCAGGCAGAAAAATATTATTAGTGGATGATGTGATTACTACGGGCGCCACCTTAGAGGCTTGTGGCGCAGAATTATTAAAAATAAACAATACTCAATTATACATTGGCAGCCTGGCTTTGGCCTCCCATTAAATAAAAAGAAGAAGCAAAAAAGTGGGATAGTTGTTTGTACGCCGTAACATTTTTAAAGAGTTAATTTTTTGAAAGCAACGTTTTTAAACTTTCCTTTTTTTGTTTTGATATAGGTAATTGGGTATTGTCTTTCAGTAATAGGTATCCTCCGTCTTCTTTTACGAAACTTGTAATGAATTTTTTATTTACAAGGTGCGATTGATGGCAGCGTATGAAATGATAATCCTGTAATAGATCTTCATAAAAGTAAATTGGTTTGGAGACTATTAATTTTTCCCCGGAAATAAAGTGAAATGTGGTGTAGTTATTAGTTGATTCGCACCTGATGATATCAGCGGGGTTTACATATTTTATTTCTTGTGCAGAAGGCAAAGCAATACGGTGTTCCTGTTGATTATTCTTTAATAATTGGATCAGATTTTCTAATTGAAAGTTTTGATTTTTTTTAGTATTTTTTTCAACTACTTTTTTTACCGCTGCTTTCAATTCTTCAATATTGATTGGTTTTAATAAATAGTCAATGGCTGCAAATTTTACGGCTTGTATTCCGTATTTATCAAAAGCCGTAACAAAGATTACCTCAAATGAATAATCCTGAAGTGATTGCAAAAGTTCAAAACCGTTTTTGCCGGGCATCTGGATGTCCAGGAAAAGAAGGCTAGGACGAGTTTTTAAAATAATTCTTTCTCCCTCATTAGCATTGGAGGCAGTTGAAGTAATGTTTATTTCCGGGCAATGTACTTTAAGCAATTGCCGGAGGTTGGAAATATTAATTGGTTCGTCGTCGATAATTACCGCGTTGATCATAATTTAATTTTCATTTGTAAAAATTATCTGTACAACTGTTTTATTGTTCATGCGAAATATCTTCTTTTCAATGTGTTGCCCTTTGATTTTATTCAGTAACAATATTCTTTCGTCCGTTAATTTAAGCCCATAGCCATTTGGATTTTTTTTGCCGGAAAGCCCATTTCCATTATCCTCAATTTCAGCAAATAGATTACGGTTTTTTAAATAAAAATGAATATCCACTTTTCCCTTTTCCCTCAATCCGGAAACGCCATGTTTAATGGCATTTTCAACAAGCGGTTGCAGTAGCAATGAAGGAATTTCGATCTGATTTAATACTGCGTTGCCGTCAACTTTAATAGAGTATTCAAATTGAAAGCGAAGCTGCTCAATCTTTAAATAAGTTTCCAGCATATTGATCTCTTTATCAAGAGGCTGAAATATTTTATCGCTTTCCGTTAAGGTATTGCGCATCAGATTACTGAATTCCGAAAGATAAACGTTTGCGGATTCTATTTTATTTGTATTGATTAATCCCTGGATGGAACTGAGGGAATTAAAAATAAAATGCGGATTTAATTGTGAACGGATTGCTTTTAATTCCAACATAGATTTTTCTGTTTCTTCGCGCTGTTTTATTAATTGCATTTTCTTTCTTTTTCTGTAAAAATGAAATAGGGAGAAAAAAATTACTGATAGAACTATAAGCGATGCAATAATTTTGAACAACGTTCTTTGCCACCAAAACGGTTTTACCTCAATTAAATAAACGTTCGATGTTTCCGGCTGAAATTTATATCTCAACATTAAGCGGTAATCGTTGGCTGTTTGCAATTCCAAATGCAAAACAGGCAATCTGCCGATTGCCTGCCAGGCGGTATCATTTAGATTTTTGTTTCTCAGGCTAAATTCAATATCCGAATTTCTGAATGAAGTGTTGCTGTCTAAATAAATATTTAATTTTCTTTCATCGGGTTCAAGGCTAAAGTTTTTTTTTGACTGATTAATGTGAATCCTTTATTGGCAGAATTTGTTTTATTATTTAAAGGCTGGATACCTAATATATTGGGTGAAGCTTCAACCCTTGTAATATTGTACCTGTCAATCATCCAGTTATTTTTGGTGTTTTTAATTTCAATTAATAATTGATCATTTATATTCAGGTTTGTATCGCAAATAGAGTGCCCATAAATGTAACCGTACATCCCCCCTTCATGAAAATCAAGAAATTTCTCTGAAACCTTATCGGCTTTTTTGGAAAAATCCTCTATAGGTTTCCAATCAAATAAAAGTTTGCCATTAATGGATATTTTTATAGCTATTGAGTTTAAATAAAAATCACTAATCGGGAAGTTGCCAATTTTATTATCTACAATTAAATCCGGTTCCACAGAAGTAATTTCAGCAGAATCGCGGTTTTTTCCACCCATCATCATTAAATTTGAAAATAACTCGATGTTTATTTTTGAATTGGTAACTTTTATATCATTGAAGGGGCTTACAGTTGTAGTATCCGGCATTCCCGGATAAAAATTGTGATATACCGAATCCTTTATGAGATTACCCTTCATTTGAATAGCGGTACTGAAGCCTTCCACAACATACCCGTCACCAATAAGTTTAATCGGTAATCTTTTATTCAGGAACCGATCAGGATTTTTTTCTTTGAATTTTGCAAATTCAGCGCTGTCTTTAAACTTTTGTTCTTTGGATAATAATGCATTTACTGATTTGCTTTTGTTGGATGGATTCTTTTGTGCAAATGCACAAATGGAACAGAGTATTAAAATAACTAGGCAAAAATTGATTTTTTTTTTCATGATTTTTTTCTTCAAAACTCTCTGCTTCCGTGTTCAATTTAATTAGTAAATGTGAATTTATGCTTTCCTGATGTGAATTCACTCGTCATCCAATTCATTCGATAAAATACTCAGCTCAATAAATTTCATTTTTCTATTGCCGTAAGTGTCCGCTTGTGCCAATATTCAGCTTTTAATTCAGAGTATCATTGTACTTTCGACGTATAAAAGCAAAATACAATTTTGTGCCTCGATAGAGCATAAGCCGATACATGAGCTGCTCGCAGCCGATTCCCGTGCCGGATACTCGACTGAGACTTAAGTAGGGGAATCAAAAAAAATCAATAAGCCCACTATACATTTATCGACTGTTATTAAATTAAAAAGGGGAAACACTTTAATTGCTTCCCCTTTCATTTTATTATTGCTGAATTATTTTGCAATTCCCATTTTTGCTTCAATAGAAAGCGTAGCATGAGGTACTGCTCGCAGGCGGGCTTTATCTATTAGCTTACCCGTTACCCGGCAAATGCCGTAGGTTTTATTTTCTATACGCATCATCGCTTTTTCTAAATGATCAATAAAGGTGATCTGGCGGCTGGCCATTTGGCTCAATTGCTCCCGCTCCATACTCAATCCGCCATCTTCCATAGTCATATAGCGATTGTCTGTATCATCTCCACCCATTTGGTCTTTACGTGTTATTAATCCCTGAAGATAGCCCAATTCCTTTTTCGCGGTTTCCAGCTTTTTTGATATTAATTCACGAAACTCCACAAGTTCTGCATCGCTATACCGCATGGTAGGCCCTGTATTTTCTTCTGGCGCCTGATCTAAAACTGAACGGGTAAATTCAGGCTCATATTTCCGCGCCTTCTCGGTACTGGTTTTAGGCATTACAAATGGCTTTTGCTTTTTTTCTTCCTGCGCCTTCTTTGCTTTCACTTCTGCCACAGCTTTTTTTAAATTAGCCTGATGTAGGGTTACCGGTTCTTTAATATGTTTTTCAGCAACCTTTACGGGTGCCTTTGTAGCTTTATTTTTTACTTCCTTACTCTTTTTAGGAGCTACTTCTTTCTTTTGGGGGGTAGATTTTTTTGCTGTTGCCAATTTCTTTGTCACTGCTGGGTTAGCACCGGCTTTAGCAGTCTTTTTGTCCGGTGAATGTTTTACAATAGGTTTTTTACTTATACTTTTTTTAGGTGTCAATTTCGGTGCCGCTTTTTTTTGTGGCTTATTCTTTACTGTAGGCGCCTTTTTTGTCGGTACCACCTTAGCCTTTTTAGGCGCACTCTTCACTACCGCTTTTTTCACAGTTGCAGCTTTCTTTACTGGCTTTGCCTTCGCAACCGACGCAGGTTTCTTTACGGGTTTTTTAACAGCAGCTTTTTTTACCTGTACCGGGTTCTTAGCTCCTGACTTCTTAGCTGTTTGAGATTTCGTCGGCTTAGGGGCTTTTTTACCTGCTGAGGCCGCTTTTTTATTCTTAATAGCCATGTTTTTAAGTTTTTTTATTAACCTGGAGAGTTATTTGGTCATTATTGACTTCAATGATGCTCGCTTCTGATACTTGCTTTTGAAAGTCAATCTTTTCTGCCAAAATTTCGGCGCAAATATATTCATTAAATTCTATAATTATATCTTTAGCGGGGTTCTTATCTTCAATAATTAAATCAATTTTATCAGTTAATTCAAAATTTCTGTCTTTTCTAATATTTTGAACTCTATTTACAAACTCTCGTGCAAAGCCTTCCTTTTCCAGTTCGGGTGTTAAAGTAAGGTCTAATGCCACGGTAAGGCTACCTTTTACTGCTATTTCGTAGCCCGGAATTTCATTGGTAGTTACCTCTACATCTTCAATATTGATATATATTTCTTCTTCTTTCAATTTACTAAACTCGGGATTTAACAAAAATGTGCCTGAAAGTACTTGATCTATTTCAATTTCATTTAAGTTATTTATCTTTTCTGCCGCCCACTTCATCTTCGAGCCAAGTTTTTTGCCTAAAGATTTAAAATTTGCTTTTACCCTTTTCTTAATAAAATCATTATCAGCTGGCAAAAAATCAATCTCCTTTATATTGGTTTCTGCCTTTATGATTTTAGCTACTCCCAGTATTTGCTGTTCAAAATCAGCTCCATGTGATGGAATTAATACCTTTTGCAATGGTTGCCGCACTTTTACCCCACTTTTTTTGCGAAGCGATAGGATAAGTGAGGAAATATCCTGAGCCATCACCATCCTGGACTCTAATGCATGGTTAATAATCGCCTCACTGTAAATCGGAAATTTTCGAAGATGAACTGAATTCTCCTTCTGCCTTCCGGTTACTCCATTTAGATTTTTATAAAGCCAGTCTGCAAAAAATGGAGAAATTGGTGCCATTAAAGCACTTATTGTATCTAAGCATTCGTAAAGCGTTTGATATGCAGCTATTTTATCCTGCATCTCCTCTATGATATTTTCGCCATTCTGATTCAAAGGAACAGGCTTCCAAAATCTACGCCTGCAAAGTCTAACATACCAATTACTTAATTGCTCATTTACAAAATATTCTATTTCGCGGCCAGCATGAGTAGGTTCGTATTGGTCAAAATTTTCCATTACCCTCTTTATAAGAGAATTAAGTTCAGAAAGAATCCATTGATCCAATTCCGAACGGTGGCCTATTTCAATAGAACCTTCTTTGTAAGAAAACTGATCAAGATTAGCATATAATGCAAAAAACTGATAGGTATTATAAAGTGTTCCAAAAAATTTTCGCTGTACTTCTTTTATTCCTTCTATGTCAAACTTGAGGCTGTCCCACGGTGAGGCATTGGTGATCAAATACCAACGAGTGGCATCCGGGCCAAATATATCCAAGGTTTCAAAGGGATCTATCACATTGCCCACCCGCTTGCTCATTTTATTTCCATTCTTATCCAGTACAAGGCCATTACTCACCACAGTTTTATAAGCTACACTATCAAACAGCAATACCCCAAGTGCATGCAGGGTATAAAACCAGCCCCTTGTTTGATCTACACCCTCCGCTATAAAATCGGCCGGAAAATTATCTTTAAATTCCTTTTTATTTTCAAATGGATAATGCAACTGTGCATACGGCATGGCGCCGCTATCAAACCATACATCTATCAGGTCTGCCACTCTTTCCATTGGCATGCCATTTGAAGAAACTAAAATAATTTTATCCACAAAAGGTTTGTGCAAATCTGAGGTCAACTCATCTATCTGCTCGGCAACTGTTTTTCCTTCATGCGGTTTCATTACACCCGCATCGAATGATCTCTGCAGTTCGGTACGCAATTCTTCTATGGATCCAATACAAATTTCTTCTTCACCATCTCCTGTACGCCATACCGGAAGCGGCGTGCCCCAAAAACGGCTTCGGCTTAAATTCCAGTCCACCATATTTTCCAGCCAGTTGCCAAAGCGCCCTGTACCGGTAGATGCAGGCTTCCAGTTAATGGTTTTATTTAATTCTATCATCCGGTCTTTTACTGCCGTAGTTTTTATAAACCATGCATCGAGCGGGTAATAGATTATTGGTTTATCAGTACGCCAACAATGCGGGTAATTATGTTCATACTTTTCTACTTTAAAAGCGCGGTTTTCTTTTTTCAACTTCACCGATATGTCCACATTTACATCAGTGTAATTTTTTTCATCTTTATAATCTTTTACAAACCGGCCACTAAATTCGCCCACTCCTTCTACAAATTTGCCCTCTTTATCTACAAGGGTTAATATACCCAGATTATTTTTTTGCCCAGCTTTGAAGTCATCAGCACCAAAAGCAGGTGCAGTATGTACTATACCGGTACCATCTTCTGTGGTAACAAAATCGCCGGTTATAATCCGGAAAGGCTCTGCATTAGGTGTAATTTCCCTAATTTTCTCAAGGGTATTGGCGGCTGAAGGCAATAATTGTTCGTACTTTATGCCGGCAAGTTTTTCCCCATTAATGAGTGCGAGTATGCGCCAGGGCAATTCTTTCACTTCTGAATTATAGGTTTCAACCGCTCCATTTTCATTCTCTTTTTTAAAATATTTTGGAATGAGCCCTTCAGCAAGTATCACGTTTATGGGTAGGTGTGTGTAGGGATTAAAAGTTTGTACAAGAGCATATTGTATGCGTGGACCCACCGTTAGCCCCAGATTAGAGGGCAATGTCCAGGGCGTAGTAGTCCAGGCTAAAAAATAAAGCTCTTCTACTTTAGAATCTTCAAACAGCCATTTGCTTGAATCATTTTTAACCGCCTTAAACATAGCCACTACGCTGGTGTCCTTTATGTCTTTGTAGGTACCGGGCTGGTTAAGCTCATGCGAACTAAGGCCTGTTCCTGCAGCTGGTGAATAAGGTTGAATACTCACACTTTCATACAGATAGCCCTTTTTGTATAATTCTTTCAGGCACCACCACAGGGTCTCAATATAATTATTTTCAAAGGTGATGTACGGATGATCCAGATCTACCCAGTAGCCCATCTTTCTGGTTAATTCATCCCACTTATCCTTAAACTTTAAAACCTCTCGCCTGCAGGTAGCATTATACTCTTCTATAGATATCTTTTTTCCTATATCTTCTTTTGTTATACCTAATAATTTTTCCACACCCAGCTCTACAGGCAAGCCATGAGTATCCCACCCACCCTTTCTTTTTACCTGATAGCCTTGCATGGTTTTGTACCGGCACACCAGATCCTTTAGAGTACGACTGATTACATGATGGATTCCGGGCATACCATTGGCGCTTGGCGGCCCTTCATAAAAAACAAAAGATTCGTGCCCTTCCCTTTCATCAATACTTTTCTGAAAGGTGCTGCTCTCGGCCCAAAAATGCTCAATTTCATTTGCAATTTCTGGTAGATTTAACTGCTTATATTCCGGGTATTTCTTATTCATGTTCTGTAAACCTGCGTATTTTTCTTAAAAAGTAGGCAAAGTTAAACTATTGCCGTGGCTTTTTCAGGGAGATTGTATTGACAAGAGGTGGTTGAGCTGCTTGTTAAGCCTGCCTTAGGATAAAATAAAGTTGCTTTCACTTATTCTGGCACAATATTTAAACTATATATGCTCTACTTATTAATACACCCTTTACAAATGTATTAATGGCCGTTGCTATACCTATGGAAACAATTAGTGGTATTAGTTAAAAACATATACTGTTACCCAGTTAAAATTAGCTTTCCTCAACGGCAAAAAGTTAAAGAGGCGAAGAAAAAATCTTCGCCCCTTTTTTTTATTCCTTAAATTATGTTCTACTAAAAATTTCTACCATCTGATTGATAAGAATAACGAAATTTATATATAAGTGTAGTAGGCGTAGGATTAGGGGGAGTATAGCCTGCATAATTTACAGCAGTAATCTCCAACTTTACATAATGATTATCTGCGGTTCGTATTACAAAGAACAATCCCGCTTTGGGGCTAAATGCATGGGTAACATCATTATAATTATACCAACCATTGGTAAACCCTGCATTAATTGCGGGTGTAGCAGCAGTGGTATCATAGGCATATCCTGTTTCTGGCGCGGTTAGGTAACTGCTATAAATACCACTTTGAGTGATTACGCCTGCATTTCCCGGCCCGCTAGAGTGGCTGTTCAATATGATGCTTACAAATCGAATACCAATATCCCATTTTGAAGTAGCCGAATCGCTATTGGCCACTTTAGTTTTATTTTTAAAGTTATAAAGCAAATAACTATTTGTAGCAAATGGAACTTCTACAGAATCTATAACTGATACTGACGGCGTTGGGGTAGGTTGGGGAGTATCTGTTTTTCCACAACTCATTAAGGCGCCAATCGCAATGGCAAAAATTCCAAGATTCATTTTCTTCATTTTCATTTGGTTTTATTTAAAGTTTAAAATTGATGTTGATAAAAATACTTCTGCCATAGAGATAAGGCATTTGAAGTTTATTAGTATAGTTAAATATATTTTCCATACCACCTTGCACTTCCACCAAAGAGCCTATTGATTTTGAAATAGTCGCATTGGCAAGCACAAACCCTTGCACAAATTCCCGTGGATCATCCAGTACATCATTACCGTTTTGAAAACCATTTAAACCATTATAGCCATACTTACCCCGATACTTTACTGTAATAAATGCAGACCCCTTAAGGGCTTCATTATTATAAAAAAGTCTTATTTGCGCGGTGTTTCTACTTCTATTATATAATCCTTTATATTCTTCTTTAGTTACAAGCGATGTTTCACCTGTCACAGGATCTCGCTTATATAATTGCTTATCTTTAATTTTTTGCAATACTTCTTTATCTTTTGCTATCAGGTATTGATAACTTCCTGAAATTGAAAAGTTCTTTTTAAACCGATGGGATATTGTTATTTCAGATCCTTCGGTAAATACTTTATTTAAATTGATGTAAGAATAAATGGACTGATTATTTGTCTTATTAAAAGGAAGATTGTAAGTTTCAATCAGATTACTGATATCATTTCTAAAAAAATTAATTTTAAAAATGGTATTATTTTTAAAGGTGTAATCAAACCCTAAGTTGGTGCCAATACTTTTTTCCGGCGATAAGATCACTCCATTGAGATAGGGTTGTATATTGATACTATTATCTATCTGGCCATTCTTTTTCAAATTTATTAATCCATTTCCTAATTCGCGGGCGCCAAGGAGGGTGTACCCAATGAGAGAGTTGGAAAAGTCCAGAAATTGCTGGCGAAAATCAGGCGCCTTAAACCCTGCGCCTACACTTCCCTTTAGAATAAAATCGGGTGTAACCTTATAGGCTATCGCAATTTTCGGACTTATTTGCGCACTATACAATGAATTTTTATCAAAACGAGCGCCTGCTATTATATTGGTTCTATTTCTCCAGTGTAATTGTTTTTGAACATAGGCATACCATGAGTTCAAATGTTTGACAGAACTGTATCTGGTAGAATTTACTTTTTCAAAATTATATCCGGCGCCGGCAATCAATAAGGAAGCAGGATCTTTGCCAATATTAAATTGCATCTCCGGCCTGAGTAATAGTTGATCCAAATTAATTTTTTCATATAAAGAATCATTCTTTTCAAGAAAGACCGCCGCATTATTAGTGTATGCAGTAGTGTAAAGAGAAGTAAAATAATTGACGCTATTGTTCATCTTGTGTTGCCATTTAGCAAAAATACTTTTATCTGTTTCAATGGTATTTCCCTTCACTACCTGGGGTACCATATCAGGAAAAATTAAATAGTTGTTATGCTGATTGTCTGAAAAATAACGACCGGATATAGTGAGCTTATTTTTATCATTCCATGGATACACAATTTTTGCATTTAAAGAATAATCTTCAAATGGATCCACCGTCTTTCCATAAATATTTTTATCAAGATCGTACCCATCACTGCTCAGGCGATTTACAAATAATTGCAAGGCAATTTTTTTTCCTACAAAATTTCCAGCTCCACTTACGCCTAAAGTATTATTGGTGCCATAATGGGTATTTATTCCAATAGAATTTTTAACAGGCTTTTTAGTAATTACATTTATCACTCCTGCCAGCGCATCTGATCCGTAAAGGCTTGTAGCTGTGCCTTTTAAAATTTCAATTTGTTCTATGTTGCCCACAGCAATTCTACCTAAATTAATAATGCCGGCATTCCTGCCGGTTAATGGTTCGCCATCTACCATTATCAATGTGTATGCAGGATCAAGCCCTTGCATTTGTACCCCTTCGCCAAAAGGATTAGGATATCCCTGCAATGCAGTACCCAATGGGTTAGAGGCAACTACTATTCCACTTTGCATTTGCAGTATATCAAGTAATTTTTGAGAGCCCGATTGCAAAATATTTTTATAACTAATTACTTCGATAGGCAAGGGCAGATTGCTCACTTTATTTTCGGTACGTGTACCAGATACCACCACTTCATCCAAAATTTTTAGTGTACTGTCGGCTTTTTTTTCCTGCGCCAAAGACAGTATAGGGCTAAGAAAAAAGAATATATAGATAAATCGTAATGGCATTTTTAAGTCAGGCAAATTTCAAATACTATAAGGAGGGTTTTATCATGATACTGTCATAAGGGTGTATGATATTTATCATGTAGCTAAATGACGATTCAATGATTGCAAATCAAATTACCGCCTGATCAAATATTTCTAAATAAAAGTTCACAAGGTTTCAGCCCTGTATGTTTTTTAAAAGCGGTAGAAAAATGTGAAATAGAAGAATATTCCAACAAATCTGCAACCTCAGTTACGGTCATATTTTTTTCGTACAATAAAAATTTTGCATGTTCCATTCTTTGGTTTTGGAAGAAATCAAAAATAGTAGTTCCATACATTTCTTTAAACCCTTTTTTTAAATAACATTCATTAATGGCTGCCTTACGGCTTAATTCTTTAATCGTTATTGGATTACAAATATGTTGCAACAATATCTCCCTGGAAAGTGCAATCTTTTCGCGGTCTGCTTCATTTGCTAAAAATTTGCATTCAAATCCAATTTCCTTTGTACCAGACAGCATATCCATACTATAAAGTAGTAGAATCTGCGATTGTGCATTTATAAAAATGTTCTCTAGTGTATCAGTAAAACTGTGATTTATCATACTATCCAATACATCTCTAGTTCGTTTATATACAGGAATAGATTTTTTAAAAGATTGCGTATGTTTAAATCCTAAAATATTTTCAGAAAAAGTAGTTGTTTTTAACCCCTTCACAAAGGTTGATAAATGCCTTGCACTAAAGCGAAATCCAATTACATCAAAATTATCTTTATCACTTTCGCCTGCAAAACCTGAAGCCGGGCATTGGTTACACTCCTGATCATTATGATTACAGTACTGATTGCCAGATATACAAAAAACAAGCTCAACAGAAGACTTAGACTTATGTGGGTGATAGTTGTAAATAAAAATTGCCTGATCCTCAGTAAATCCTTCGGGTTTTGACTGATACCGCTTTATTACATAATGCACCGACCCGGGTACTGATGGTGATTTTCTCAAAGAAACAGCCCTGCTTTTCCCCAATTCGGGAAATGTATTTAATTCTGATAGAGTATTTTCTAAGCTATTCATGAACTTTGCAAATATACGCTAATGCAAGGTGCCTACTGCTCCTAAGTATGGTTTTGGCTTTTTTTTCCCGATTTAGAAAATAAGGATAAATAAAGGTTGAAATTTTGTTTCTTTTTTGTGGAAAACGCTCAATATCTCTTTAGGAATTCTGCCTCTTTTTCAATAAATTTGCATATCGTTTTCACGATACATTTTTTATTATCCCTCATATATGACAGAAGATAGCGCAGCAGTGATTTCACCAAAGGCAGATACCTATGGTGCAGAAAGTATTCAGGTATTAGAAGGCCTTGAAGCAGTAAGAAAAAGACCCGCAATGTATATTGGTGATGTAGGCAATAAGGGCCTTCATCATCTGGTATATGAAGTGGTTGATAATTCTATAGATGAAGCACTTGCAGGGTATTGTACCAAAATAGAAGTGACGATCAATGAAGACAATTCTATTACTGTAATAGACAATGGCCGTGGTATTCCTACCGGTATCATGAAAAAGGAAGGAAAGAGCGCATTGGAAGTAGTAATGACTGTATTGCACGCAGGTGGAAAATTTGATAAAAATACTTACAAGGTTAGTGGTGGTTTGCATGGCGTGGGCGTGAGCTGCGTAAATGCGCTTAGCTCAAAATTTCATGTAACGGTAAACCGTAATGGCAAAACCTATGAGCAAGAATATGCTAAAGGAATCCCACAATACAGCGTACGCGAAATTGGCGAAAGCGATATTACAGGAACCTCTATTCAGTTTTGGCCGGATACAAGTATTTTTATTGTATCAGAATATAGCAAGGATATTTTAGCCAATCGCTTAAGAGAGCTTTCATTTTTAAATAAACAGATCACTATTGTATTCAGAGATCTCAGAGAAAAGGATGATGAAGGCAAATATTTTGAAAAAATATATCACAGCGAAGGTGGTATCGTAGAGTTTGTAGAATTAATTGATAAGAATGGCAGCAGGCAATCTTTATTGCCACAGGTAATTTATTGTGATGGGTTTGACGAAGTAAATAATGTAACTGTAGAGGTGGCCATGAATTACAATACTGGATATCAGGAGCATTTATTTAGCTATGTAAATAACATTAATACCATCGAAGGTGGCACACACGTATCCGGATTTCGCCGTTCTATTACTCGTGTATTTAAAAGTTATGGCGAAAAACAGGGAATGTTTGAAAAAGCCAAAGTAGAAATTGAGGGCGACGACTTCAGAGAAGGCTTATCAGCAATTATTTCTGTAAAAGTTCCCGAACCACAGTTTGAAGGCCAAACTAAAACAAAACTGGGAAATAATGAGGTAATGGGAATTGTAGATTCTACACTCAGCAAGGTATTGACCGCTTTTCTGGAAGAAAATCCCAAAGAAGCAAAAACAATAATTCAAAAGGTAATTCTTGCGGCCCAGGCTAGGGCAGCAGCTAAAAAAGCCCGAGAAATGGTACAGCGAAAAAGTGTACTAACCGGTGGCGGGCTTCCGGGCAAATTGGCTGATTGCAGCGATAAGGACCCTTTCCGTTGTGAGCTATTCCTGGTAGAAGGAGACTCCGCGGGCGGCACAGCCAAGCAAGGCAGAGATAGAAGCTATCAGGCTATTCTTCCACTACGCGGAAAAATTTTGAATGTAGAAAAAGCAATGGAGCATAAGATTTATGATAATGAAGAGATACGGAATATGTTCACAGCACTTGGAGTAAAAATAGGCACTCCTGAAGACCCCAAAGCCCTTGACCTAAGCAAATTGAGGTATCATAAGCTCATCATCATGACGGATGCCGATGTGGATGGCAGCCACATTGCTACACTTATCCTTACTTTTATTTTCCGCTATATGAAAGAGTTGGTAGAGCAAGGCTATATTTATCTTGCACAACCACCATTATATTTATTAAAAAAAGGGAAAGAGCAATCTTATGCATGGAATGATGAAGACCGCAAGGCTTGGATTCAAAAAGTAGCTGCAGGTAAAGAGGACTCTGTAAATATACAGCGATACAAAGGTTTGGGCGAAATGAATAGTGAACAACTATGGGAAACAACCATGAACCCAGAAACAAGGACACTTAAACAGGTAACCATAGATAATGCCGTAGAAGCAGATGCGGTTTTTAGTATGCTCATGGGTGACGATGTTCCACCACGCCGCGAGTTTATTGAAACGCATGCGAAATATGCAAAACTGGATGTTTAAAAATTTAGAATTATTTTTTCTCGCATAAAAAAATTAAAACTTTCTGTCGCAGGAAAGTTTTTTTTATTCATAGTGCTCAACTTTTACGAGCTAACACATTAATATTGCAATCCAAACCCAGCAAATGAATTATTTTAAAAAGAATACCCTTATATTTTTATTACTGTGCCCCCTATTATCCTTGGCACAGATTGATTATCCTGTTTTTAAAAACAAAACCGAAATAAAGCCTGAGGATAGCACCCAACTTTCCTTCAAACTATATAATTTAAACTACCTGAATAACACTGAATGGTTTGGCAACATCCCACTGAGCGGCACCTTATTTGGCTATCAGATTATTCCAGAATTACAATATCAACCTTCTTCGCGCTTTATCATCAAAGGAGGCCTCTATTTACAAAAAGAATTCGGACGCAATGGGTACACCACAGTAGCGCCAACATTTTCGGTTAAGTACAAAGCAAAGCACTCTTCCTATATTTTAGGCACACTGGAAGGAAATACCAATCATGGTTTTATAGAGCCAATTTATGATTACAAACTCATTATCAATGAACGACTTGAAAACGGATTTCAGTTTTTCGTAGATACAAAACCTTATAACCACGATTTATATATTAATTGGCGAAGAGCCATACATAAAGGAGATGATTTTAAAGAGGAGTTTGACATCGGCTATGCTGCTAAATTAAATGTAATTACTAACCCTAAATTTAGCCTGAATGTACCTATCCAACTTTTGTATTCACACAAAGGAGGCCAGATAGACACATTAAACACACCCTTGCAATCTCTGACAAACTTTGCTACAGGTTTGTCCTTAAACTTTTTTTTGGAAAGAAAATTATTGAAGAAGATAGTATGGGATAATTACTATGTAAACTATAAAGATATTTCCGGACAAAAAAGGCAGCCTTTTAATGAAGGAAATGGATTTCTGTCTCACTTGCTTTTTGGGTTTAAAAATGTAGGAATTGATCTTCGGTACTGGAATGGTGATGCTTACATAGGCCCTCGTGGTATGGCGCTGTTCCAATCCGTATCAGAAAAATATCCGGGATTGGTAGAAAAAAAGCGGGAGCTGATAATCGCCAGTTTTATATATGATAAAGAAATCTTTAAAAATATAAATTTTGATTTCCGGTTTATCCCCTATAAAGATCTTCGGGAAAAATCAAGTAGCGGTACCGGACTGGAATATTCTTATGAGCTTTATTTAAAGTACACGCTGAAAACCAACCTTACTAAAATAAAACCCCTATCAAATTAAGAAAAATGAAATAGATAGCTTGAAATAAGTATAAAATACTACATTTGAAAGTCACTGTGGCACACTTTGATTTAACCACATCATTAATAACTAATAAAATCTAATTAAAATGGCGAAAAAATTAACCGCGTATTGCATGAAGACAAAGGAAAAAAATGTTCCAATGGAAGATGCTGTAATCACCAAAACTGCTCGTGGCGGATACATGGCGCAAGGGCATGATGGTAAAGGCAACAAAATGACCACCATGCTTAGCGAGGCTAATGCGCTACAGGCAGTAAAAGATGGTGTAGCTAAAAAGAGCTGGTAACCCCTGCTGTAAATTATTTAAAGAGGCTGTAAAAATTACAGCCTCTTTTTTATTTACTTTCGTTACCTACTTCCCTTATATTTTTTTTTAGTGGAATTGAGGAAGCTTCCTTTATTTGTTGCCATCCTCCCTTTACATAGCGAAGATTATGATAGCCCTGCCGCTTAAGCAATGAAGCCGCCATCAATCCTTGAATATCATCTTCACCATAAATATAAATATTCTGATCATCCTCAAAACCGGCTATCAAAGCTAAATCGCCCATATCGGTAAGTGGAATATTCAAGGCATTTTTTACCTGCTCATTTTCAAATTCTTCCGGTTGCCGCACATCTATTATGAGCATGTTGGCATCAAAGGGAATATCCATCCCAAATTCATCAGCCTCAATATCAATAATCAGATCAATTGGATTTTGTGCAGAACTATATTGAGCAAAACCTCCTATAAGATAGCCTTCAATATTATTATTGGTCGAATCCAAAAAAGGAAAGGCACTCATTTCAATCAATTCCTCTCCAACAAGGATTAAATGAGTCTTTTTATCAAAAAGTGAAGATGCTAGCGCCCAACCTTGCGCCTGTGGCCCTATGAAAACAGACCCCGGAATAAATGAATTTGAAAACATCTCTGCACTCCGGAGGTCAAACAATACAGACCCCTTCTCGATCTTTTCTTTGATACTCTTTAGTGGTAAAGGATGAATGGCTAATGACATTTAAAATAAATTTTTAATTTAAAAGATCATCAACAAATTTTTTAATTTGCTCCACTCTTTCATCATTAATAGTATAAAAAATAAATTTACCCTCTCTGATAGTACTTACTACGCCGGCTCTGCGCAAGATTGCAAGGTGCTGAGAGGCAACTGATTGCTCAAGGCGTAACTTAACGTACAGCTCAGTCACGGTGATTCTACCGTGTTCATTAATTGTTTTTATAAACTGTTGCCTCAATTTATGATTGAGCGCTCTCAATACAAGTGCCGCCTTTTTTATCCGAAGATAATCGGAATCATTAAAAGGGATCTTTTCAATTTCTAGTGTTTCGTGATAGTTTTTTTCTGACATTTTAGTATGTGTTAACTTTTTTTCAAGTGTGGTTAAACGAGGTGTGAAGGGCAGTACAAATATACTAAACGCAAGCCTTTAAAACTTGTAATTAAATACTAAAATTACTTAATAAGTCAGGATTTTTTAGCCGCAAAATATACTGGCTTAAGGTAAATCGCGTCTGAAGCGGTTACATCATCGAATTTTTTTAACTGATATTTTTGATTGGTCAATGCTACCAATGACTGAGGGCTTATTTCTACTTGTTTCTCAAATAGAGGTGCGTCTTTCTGAAACATATTGAAAACTTTGGGCGCCCCACTTCCTATGAAAGCAGAAACCCCATAAGCGATTAACGAATTATAAGAATCGGCATCAATTTCCAAAGCACAGGCATCTAATAATAAATTTTGCCCATGACCATATATTGCTGTGAATACTTCCATCCTACGGGCATCAATCATAGGACATACTACACCTGCTTCATCTGGAAATTGCTCATAAAATGAATAAGCTAAGGTATCAAGCGTATTAAAAGTAACCAGCGGTATCTTTAACCCGTAACAAAGCCCTTTTGCCGCGGATAAGCCTACTCTTATTCCACTATACGAGCCCGGTCCACTGGTAGCACCCACTACCTTTATTTCCTTTGGGCTCAATCCTGAAGTATTTAATAATTGATTAATTGCCTCGTGAAGGAATGAAGCATGCTCCTGCTGCTCTTCATTAGAAAGAAAGTGAATAAGTGTACCATCGCAGGATAATGCAACAATAGCTCTTGGTAAGGTAGTGTGTATATGAAGCATCCAAATCATACCCATTCGTTTAAATTGTAAAAGCCGGAAAAGATGATTTATCCGTAACCGACATTGCGCTCAATAAGTTATAAATATTTTTTAACCCAATTTTTTCGCTCCACTCAAAAGGTCCATAAGGGTAATTGGTACCGTTTTTCATCGCCAGATCAATTTCTTCTTTAGAACTTACATTTTCATGTAATGCATAAAACGCCTCATTGATAACTTTGCTGATAACACGAGCAGAAATCAATCCAGGATTGTCTTTTACAAAAAGTGCTTTGCGATGAAATAATGCAAAAATATCCCTGAATTCTTCTTCATAATCACTCACCACCTCCCAAACATCATTTTTTAAAAATGAGGGCCACCCATTAAATCTTGCAATTTTATTTGATAAGGACTCCATGGGTAAAGGGCCTATTACATCATTAATAATAATAGATTGATTCTCAAATACAGTTAACTCTCTGTCTGTAAGTTTCCTATTGAGAATAAAAATTACTTGAAATTTTTGTACATCTACGGGTATTGTTTTTTGAAAAAAAAAAGATGTTTCACTATTAAGGGTTTCCTGCCCTATCTCTTCTATTTGCTCATCATCTCCGACAATTAAAATATTCATACAAACATTTTTGCAAAAATAGGTTTGTTATTTGAGTGAATCTTTTGCAACTTTAATTGTTTTAAAAAAGACTCATAATGAACAAAAAAATTATCAATACAGAAAAAGCGCCTGCACCCATTGGCCCTTACAATCAGGCAATAAGTGCTAATGGATTTCTCTTTATATCAGGCCAGGTAGCCATAGTAGCCGAAAGCGGTGAAATGAAAATGGAAAATATTACTGCCGAAACCAAGCAGGTAATGGATAATTTAAATTCAATTCTTACCGAGGCCGGGCTCACATTTCAAAACGTAGTAAAAACAACTATTTTTTTAAAGGATATGAGCTTGTTTACTGAAGTAAATTCTGCATACGGCGCTTATTTTACTGATGCCTACCCCGCCCGGGAAACCGTGGCTGTAAAAGGGCTTCCCAGAGATGTGAATGTGGAAATAAGTATGATAGCTTGTTATTAAAATATATAAAACATTGACGCATCAAGTTATCATATCCTGCCAGGCGCACCCTTATTTAAGTGAAGCATTACAAAATAGAAAATATTCAATTCTACATTCACCCAATATTTCTTATGAAGAATTATCTGCGACCATTGGTCAGGCAGAAGGGTTAATTGTAAGTACCAGACTACCAATAGACAAGCACTTGATTGACCGCGCATCAAATCTGAAATGGATCGGACGTTTGGGCAGTGGCATGGAGCTCATAGATGTGACTTATGCAGCAAGCAAAGGAATAACCTGCGTAAGCAGCCCTGAAGGAAACCGCAATGCAGTAGCAGAGCACACATTAGGATTATTGCTAAATATCAGTAATAAAATAAGCTCAAGTTTTGAGGAAATAAAGGAAGGTCTTTGGCTACGAGATGAGAACAGAGGTTTTGAACTCGAAGGAAAAACCATAGGCATAGTGGGATATGGTAACACCGGCAGCTCGTTTGCAAAATTGCTTTCGCCCTTTGATGTTACTGTTTTGGCTTATGATAAATATAAATTTGATTTTGGTGGAGGATATATCAAGGAGGCCAATTTAGAACAAGTATGCCGCTATGCGGATGTAATCAGTATGCACGTACCCCAAACTGATGAAACTTTTCACATGGCATCGTCCTCTTTTTTTCAGTCTTTACAAAAGTCACCTGTATTTCTTTCTACTTGTCGCGGCAAAGTAACCGATACCGCAGCATTGATCAATGCACTAAAAAACAAACAGATATCTGCTGCCGGATTAGATGTGTTGGAGAATGAAAAACTATCAACCTACAAAATAGAAGAGCGGCAGCATTCAAACTGGCTATTGGGGCAAAAAAATGTCATCATTACCCCACATATTGCAGGATATTCACACGAATCCTTATTGAAAATGGTACAGGTGTTGCTGAAGAAATTGCCATTGAATTAGGTTCTATAGCGCTCTTTTTTTATTCCTTTTTCAAATTGCAGATAATGCTATGTGCATTTCTAATTGTTGTAGGGCTTGGATAATAGTAGGCGGTGAGACACCGCCCACAGCGCTCTGCCCCGGTTCGTGTCCCACCAACTGGTGACAATTTGAAAAGCACCCTAATGCTATCCTTAGAAAAAGCTGGAAATTTAATTATGATTTTGCCGATAAAGATTTAGGTTTTATTATTTATATTTGTAACTATACAACGCTCGGCCAACTTGGGCGTTGTATTTTTTTTCAATAATACGGAAGGACAAACGCTAAAGGCATTTTATTATGAATCAGGTAAATTATGTAACCAAAGAAACGTTTGATCAAATGCAGGCAGAATTGCAGCACATGAAAGGTGTACTGCGCCCGGCTGCGTCCAAAGCTATTGGCGAGGCAAGGGAAAAAGGCGATCTTAAAGAAAATGCCGAATATGATGCAGCCAAGGAGGCTCAAGGTTTGCTGGAGGCAAAGATTAAACAACTGGAAGGGGTAATTGCCACGGCTAAAATAGTGGATGAAAGTGCAATAGACACATCAAAAGTTTCTATACTCACCAAAGTAACCCTTACCAATATAGATACAAAAAAAGAAGTGACCTATCAGATAGTGTCTGAAAAAGAAGCTGACCTTAAACTGAAAAAGATAAGCGCCTCCTCGCCGATTGGTAGCGGCTTGCTTGGTAAAGCTGTAGGCGAGATTGCCGAAATAAAAGTACCGGCAGGTATGATAAAATTTAAAATCGAAAAAATAACCGCTTAATTCATCATGACCATTTTTTCAAAAATTATAAATGGCGAAATACCCTCTTACAAAATTGCAGAAAATGACAAGTTTTTTGCTTTTTTGGATATCAATCCTCTGGTAGAAGGGCACACATTGGTAATCCCCAAAATAGAAGTAGATAAATTTTGGGATATGCCAGACGATTATCTTTCAACAATTTTTGAATTTGCTAAACCCATCTCCCGCGCTATCGAAGCATCCTTTAGCTGCAACCGTTGTGGGCTTAGCGTTGTAGGGATTGAAGTACCACATGCACACATGCACTTGGTGCCTTTGAACTCTGCAAACGACCTTAATTTTACCAGACCTAAATTAAGTTTTACTGATGCTCAAATGAAAAATACCCAACAAAAAATATTGAATGCCTTAGACCAATTCTAAAAATCATTTTACCCTCTGGGGATTTTTAGAAAGAAAATCCTTCCATCCAGAAAGTTTTTTTGAAGAAGGATCAAGCACACTATTTCCCTGAAAATGATGGCATACCGCCACAGCCAAAGCATCTGTAGCATCTAAATATTTTGGATGATCGTCAAAAGATAAGATACGCTGAAGCATTTTTAACACTTGAAGTTTATCTGAGTTTCCATTGCCAGTAATTGCTTGCTTTATTTTTCGAGGCGAATATTCTGTAACTGGCACGCCTGCCTGCATAGCAGCGGCTATGGCTACACCTTGTGCTCTTCCCAACTTGAGCATGCTCTGCACATTTTTACCAAAAAAGGGGGCTTCAATTGCAAATTGGGTAGCCCTGTGTATTTGGATCAATTCATGTACTTTTTTATGTATTAATTGAAGCTTTGTGTAAGCATCTAACCTTGCATTCAGCCGAAGCACATCCATCTCTACCAGTGATACATTTTCAGAACACACTTGTATTATCCCAAAGCCCATCACCATAGTGCCGGGATCTATGCCCAAAATGATTTTTGAATTTTTATTCAATTGAAAGTTATTTTTACCAATAAAAAACTGAGAGCTTGAATGATGCCGTGCTCAAAGCTACATGATCCGTACTAAAAAAAATATCAAAATACTCTTCAAGTATATTATCGCTCCTTTATTGGCAGTGTGGTTGTTTTATTCATTATATCAGCAAATAAAATCTCAGCCCAATCTTCATCAATCACTTGAATTAATAAAAAATGCACCTGTGGGCACACAAGCCTGGAAGTTTTGGTCTGTGTTACTGCTCATATTTTTCAATTGGGGATTCGAAGCAAAAAAATGGCAGTTGCTCTTGCGCCCTTTACAATCTTTGACTTTTTTTACTGCTTTAAAATCTGTGCTTACTGGAATAGCATTTTCAATAAACACACCCAATAGGATTGGTGAGTATGGAGGCAGGATACTATATGTAGAAGAGGGAAAAAGAATTAAGGCGATTTCTTTATCTATTGCAGGAAGCATCAGTCAATTGATCCTTACACTTTTTATGGGAAGCCTTGGCCTTTCTTATTTACTTATTTTTCAATTAAAGCAAACTGATTCCTTAATGGGCTTGTCTTATTTTTGGATTGAGGTACTTCTTTTCGGCACGGTGATTATTTTTCTTCTTTTATTGTTGTTCTTTTTTCGGCTGTCGTGGTTAGTTCAGCTAATAGAAAAGGTTCCAAGAATGCGGAAATACGTTGAGTATATCAATGTACTGGAACAATTTCATCCTAAATTATTGTTAAGCCTGCTTTGGCTTTCCTTCTTTCGGTATCTTGTTTTCGTCTTACAATACCTGTTATTGCTTCAGGTGTTTGAGGTAAATCTTTCTTGGATGGCAGGGTTTTGGAATATGAGTATCCTGTTTTTGGTGATGGCCATAGTACCCTCCTTTGCTATTGCAGATCTGGGTATCCGGGGAAAATTTAGCACGGAATTATTAAGTATTTATAGCACAAACACTGTTGGAATAATTGGAGCCACTTTTGGTATATGGCTACTTAATTTATTTATTCCGGCGTTATTAGGTAGTATATTAATTTTAGGTACAAGATTTTTTAAAGAAAAATGATTCATGAAAGCAATTATTTCATTACTATTGGTATTATTCTCTGCTAATCAATTCGATCAGGAGTTTTGTGGTGCACACAATACTGCTTTCAAAGATGGTGAACAAATAACCATGAAAGTATATTACACGACCCTTGGCATGTATGTAGGCGCAGGCGAAGCAAAGTTCACTACTTCATTAGAAAGGTTTAATGGGCAGCCCGTATATCACTGTATAGGAACAGGTACCAGCTATTCATTCTTTGATAATTTTTATAAAGTAAGAGATCGTTACGAAAGCTATATAGATACCGCTACCATGCTGCCTGTAAAGTTTATTAGAAATGTATATGAGGGTGGATCTACTATTTACAATAATGTTTCTTTCAACCAAAAAAATAAAACTGCAGTAAGCACCAATGGGCTTTTCAAAGTAACGCCCTGCATTCAGGATGTAATAAGCGCGGTGTATTATGCGCGCAACATTAATTTCAGCAAATACAATCCGGGCGATAAAATTCCTTTCGATATGTTTCTTGACGATGAAATATACCATCTGTACCTGCGCTATGAAGGAAAGGAGAATATTAAAACAAAGTATGGCAAATTTCGGGCTATTAAATTTAAGCCCCTACTCATTAAAGGTTCTATTTTCGAAGGTGGAGAAAAAATGAACGTGTGGGTAAGCGACGACCCCAATCATATTCTTTTGCGGGCCGAAAGCCCTATCTCGGTTGGATCCATCAAAGTAGATATGATGGGATACAAAAATCTGAGGTATCCTCTTTCCTCCCTTATTTCGGTAAGATAAAAAGATAGAAAATAAACCGTACCCGCTATATTTCTTTTAATTTGAAAGTATTATTTGCCCTGATACCCTTTTCGGTCAGGGCAAGATTACAACATTCTATTTGAGGATCGTGTTCAAAAAATAAAATGTACTCATTATCCAGTGCTTCCTTAAGAAAGGATTTTTTTTCCTTTAAAGTTTCCAATGGCCTTGTGTCGTATGCCATCACGTAAGGCACAGGTATGTGCGCCATGGAAGGCAGTAAGTCGGCCATGTAAATAATCGTCTTGCCCTTATAATTTATTTGGGGCAGCATCATTGATTCTGTGTGCCCGTTTACCAATCTTACTGAAAAATCATTTACAAATTTATTTTCTGAAGAAGGCAAAAAATTTAGTTGCCCACTTTCCTTTATAGGAAGAATATTTTCTTTTAAAAAACTTGCCTTCTCCCTGTCATTAGGTTCGGTAGCCCATTTCCAATGGTTTTCATTACTCCAATATTGTGCATTCTTAAATGCAGGTACTAATTTTTCGCCTTCTCGCACTATAGATCCTCCACAATGATCAAAATGCAAATGAGTCAAAAAAACATCTGTAATATCAGCTTTTGAAAAGCCATGCTTGGCCAAAGATTTATCAAGAGTATCATCTCCGTTTAAATAATAATGGCTTAAAAATTTTGCATCCTGTTTATCTCCGATTCCATTATCTATTAATATAAGGCGGCCCTCTGCCTCAACCAATAAGCACCGCATGGCCCAATTGCATAAATTATTTTCATCGGGTTCATTTAATTTTTGCCACATACTTTTGGGTACTACGCCAAACATAGCTCCTCCATCCAATTTAAAGAATCCTGTATCAATGGTATATAGTTTCATAAGAAAGGCTAATTAAAAATCATTAATGTATTAAACAAAAAACGGGATAACATCATGAAGCATTACCTACTGCGGCCCTCTTATCCTTTCGTTGTTTGTGCAAAGCCGAAATTAAACCAATTGCGCCTATTAAAAAAAAGACCATCAGCGACAATACTGAATTGCGCATACTGCCTGTTTCTTCTTCTATAAATCCAAAAGCAGTAAGCCCTATTACTATTGCTATTTTTTCTGAAACATCAAAAAAACTAAAGAACGAAGCTGTATCATTTGTGACCGGCATCAATTTGGAATAAGTACTCCTGCTAAGCGATTGGATACCACCCATTACAAGGCCTACGCAGAGTGCCAGAATATAAAAGTCCATAGCTGTTTCCATGTAATAGCCTGCCACACATATACTCACCCAAAAAAAAACCACGCCAATGAGTACCTGTAGGTTTCCAAATCTGGTACTTAGTACAGACATGAGGTAGGCGCCTGCAATAGCTACCAATTGAATAAGTACTACCGTAACAATTAAATTAGTTGAAGGCAAATGCAATACTTTGCTACCAAAATTAGTAGCAGCAAGCATTACCGTTTGTACCCCCATGTTATAAAAAAAGAAAGCAAAAAGAAACCGCTTAAGTACAGGCAGCCTTACCAATTGTGCAAACACTTTTTTTAATTCAATAAAGCCTCCGGTTATAAAATTCCTTTTAGAATTTTGTTGTGAGGGAATGGATTTAGGCAAACTCCTAAATGTAATTTGTGCAAAACCTAACCACCATATTCCCACAAGAAGAAAGGTCCACCTAACCGCCTCGCCAGTGCTATGAAGAAAGGGGATTTTATTCCAAAATAAAACCAATGCAAAGCCCGCCATTTGCATCAGTACACTACCAATATAGCCGTAGGTAAATCCCTTTGCACTCACATGGTCACGATCTTTTTCTTCTGCTATCTCTGGCAAATAAGAATTATAAAAAACAAGGCTGCCATAGAATCCAAAGGCTGCCAGCATCATACAAATAACTCCCAATGCAAAATGCTGTGGAGTAAAAAAATATAACAGGCTGCACGACACAGCGCCGATGGTACAAAATGCCTGCATAAACCGCTTCTTATTCCCCTTATAATCCGCGATGGATGAGAGTATGGGCAAAATGAGGGCCACCACGAGATAGGTAAAAGCCAATGCGTAATTGTACAAAGCAGTATTTACAAAAGTGCGGCCCCATATATTTACCTGTCCATTAAATGGCGAGGCAGACGTCATTTCTGTGTAATAGATAGGGAAGAAAGTGGTAGTGATTACCAGATTGTAAACCGAATTGGCCCAATCGTACATGGCCCATCCATTTATTACCTTTTTCGAAGCAGTTTGCATTTTATTAAAAATTATTGCTCAATGTAATTAAAATAGCAAAACAACGCTTCCTGAAATATGGATGATGTGGGGTTTAAATACTTTCCTTGAGATAAGGCAAAAAGAAGTTAAGTATTTTATCAGCCATTATAATGCAAGTAATTGCTAAAGAAAGAATTTTATCTTTATCCAATGAAAAGATTTTTTTTGTTTTCTGTATTTCTACTTTCAGCAATTTCATTAATTGCTCAAAATGAGGATGTTTCTAAGTTGCATGAGAATGCAAAAACATTTATGCGTCAGGGCGACTATGCCAATGCCTCTATAATATTAGCCCGTGCATTGCAGCAGGAGCCGGATAATATTGGAGTTGCCAAAGACCTTGCCTTTGATTATTACCTTCAAAAGGAAAACTCAAAAGCACTTGAAGTAATCAAACCATTTTTGGAGAGCAAAACTTCTGACGATCAAAGTTTTCAGATAGCCGGAATAATTTACAAAGCCAATGGTGATGAAAAAGAAGCAGAAAAAATTTATAAAAAGGGTATAAAAAATTTCCCTGAAAGCGGCCCGCTGTACAATGACTATGGTGAATTATTATGGACAAGGCTCAACCCCGAGGCCATAAAACTGTGGGAGAAAGGAATACAGAAAGACCCCAACTATCCTAATAACTACTACAATGCCTGTAAATACTATTACCTTACAAAGGATAAAATATGGAGTTTACTCTATGGTGAAATATTCATCAATATGGAATACAATACTGCAAGAACTGCAGAAATAAAGAATGTGCTGCTTGATGGCTATAAGAAGCTTTATGCCGATATTGATCTCATGACAGATACAAAAGATAAAAACAAATTTGAGCTTGCATATCTGAGTACTATGAATAAACAAAACAGTGTGGTAAAAAATGGAATCAATCCGGAATCACTCGCCATGATACGAACACGTTTTATTTTAGATTGGTCGCAGGAGAATAAAAGCAAATTTCCATTTCAGCTTTTTTCCTTTCAACAACAATTAATGGAGCAGGGAATTTTTCCTGTTTACAATCAATGGATATTTGGAGCAGCCCAAAACTTATCTGCATATCAAAACTGGATCAATGCACACCCTACTGAATACACAGCCTTTTCTAAATACCGGCAAGATCACCAGTTTAAGGTTCCTGCGAATGAATTTTACCATTAATATATTTCATTTTTCTGGTTAAAATTATAATATTGGCTATATTAGTTGCTGTTTACCAATAATACCGATTTTGCATTTGCAATCCTGTATATAGGAATGACAACGACATCATTGGCATGCCTCCCAAAAGGTAGGACATATATTTAAATTAAAAATTGGTACAACAATATATTTATGCAAAGACCAACAAGATTATTTGACTGCATTAATACACAAATGCACAGTAATTCCACCAATGTAATGCTTGCGGGAAAGGAAAACGGAATATGGAGGGAATATAAAACTTCAGAAGTAGCCGATATAGTAAATCAGTTAAGTAACGGATTGCTACAGATGGGAATTAATAATAAAGACAATACTGCCGAAGGGCGAGACAAGGTAGCGGTGATCTCTAAAAACAGACCGGAATGGGTAATGCTTGACCTTGCAGTACAACAAATAGGTGCTGTGCTTACCCCGGTGTACCCTACAATTGGTGATGCAGAGCTTGAGTTTATTTTAAATGATGCAAAGGTGGAGATCATATTTGTAAATGATCAAATACTCTATGATAAAGTGAAGGAGCTTCTGCCCCAACTTCCGTTGCTAAAGCAAATCTTTTCTTTTGACAAATTAGAAGGCGTACAATATTGGAAGGATATTTTAAAAAATGAATCCAATTCAGAAATAATCAAAATCTCTGAGCAAATAAAGGCTGAAGATCTGGCAACAATTATTTACACCTCCGGAACTACTGGCAAACCCAAAGGAGTAATGCTTTCTCACAACAATATAGTAAGCAATGTATTTGATAGTATTCCTTGCTTTCCGCCAGGTGAAAATATGAAAGCATTAAGTTTTCTCCCACTCAATCACATCTTTGAGAGAATGATCACTTATCTGTATCTATTCAAAGGCATCCCCATCTATTATGCCGAAGGAATGGAAACTATTGGCGATAACATAAAGGAAATAAAACCTCACCTCTTTACCACCGTACCGAGGCTGCTTGAAAAAGTATATGAAAGAATAATGGCGAAGGGATCAGAGCTTACAGGTATTAAAAGAAAATTATTTTTTTGGGCGCATGGCCTAGCTACAAAATTCGAAATTAATAAGCAGAATGGATTTTTTTACAACCTTCAGATGAAAATTGCAGACAAGCTTATTTTCAGTAAATGGCGCGAAGCCCTGGGTAATAATCTGGTATGTATTGTAAGTGGTGGTGCAGCTTGCCAGGTGAGGTTAATACGAATTTTTACCGCTGCCGGAATACCTATAATGGAAGGCTATGGACTTACCGAAACCTCGCCGGTAATAAGTGTAAACAGGTATGAAGAGAAGGAAAGAATGTTTGGAACTGTAGGGCCCCTTATTGAAAATGTACAGGTAAAAATAGCAGCAGATGGCGAAATACTTTGTAAAGGCCCCAACATTATGATAGGGTATTACAAGAATCCTGAGGCAACAGAAGAAACCATGCAAGATGGATGGTTTAAAACCGGAGATATAGGTATGATGGTAGAAAATAAATTTCTTAAAATTACCGATCGTAAGAAGGAAATGTTTAAAACAAGTGGTGGTAAATATGTAGCTCCTGTAGCCATAGAAAATAAAATGAAAGAATCGCCATTTATAGAAAACATGATTGTATTGGGTGCAGGCGAAAAATTTGTAGGCGCTTTAATAGTTCCGGCATTTGGCTATCTGAAAGAATGGTGCAAAAAAAATAACATTGATGAAAGCACCAATGAACGAATTATTGGTAATACCAGCGTACACGAATTGTACAAATCAGAAGTAGAAAAATACAATCACTCCTTCAGCCATGTTGAGCAAATTAAAAAATTTGAATTATTACCTTATGAGTGGAGTGTAGAGAGCGGCGAACTGACACCCAAACTTAGTTTGAAAAGAAAAGTAGTTATGGAAAAAAACAAAGCATATATACAGCGGATATATGAATAACTAATCTAAAAAGATAACTCTTCTCTTTCCTCCATGGGTATTTTTTTAATAAATTCATCATATCCATCATCATCATGATCGCTATATACACCGTATGCATCAAGGCTGTATCCAATCAGTCCATCACTTGCCTGAATTAAATAAATGATGGCATTATCTGCGGGATCCGATTCGCCTTCAAACCTGAATGTTTTAATAATTTTAAGATCCTCTGGTGAGTAGATTTTATTATTCCCTACTGTAAAACCTTCAGGAGTAATTTTGAACTCATTATCGTATTTCTGTATTCTTAATTTTTCCAGAACAGTGCTCACTGTTGTCATTGGTGCCTTTCTATTTTCCATAAAATATCTTTTGGGTATTTAATTTTAAAATCGAATGATTCAAAATCTGTACCGCAAAATTTAATTGAGCATATAGTGTAAGGCTATTAATTGATTTACTAAGTCGCTATTGCAATTACTTTCTCCTTAATAGCTATTTGAGCAGCTTTCCCGTTTTTGTTTTAATTACATAGATTCAAAAACCTTAATTTTATTATAAAGGGTTTTGCGGTCAATTTTAAGAATTTCTGCTGCTTTAGTTTTATTAAAATTTACCTCCTTCAGTACATTCATAATAGTATCATACTCTGCACGCGCTGCTGCATCTTTAAGATCCAACTCTTTAGCCTGCCCATTAGCTATACCGGGTTCCCAATAGTCATCTTGCAATGATTGTTGAGAATGTGATTGAGTGATTTCCCAGGGTAGTACTCCTGAATTAATTTTGCCCGAAGGCGTTAGCAGCACCGCACGGCGAACTACATTTCTAAACTCCCGAAGATTCCCCGGCCATGGATATTTGTCAAACATTTCTTCGACATCTTCTTCATATCCTTCAATATTTTTTTGAAGTTCCTGATTAGTTTTATCCAGAAAAAACTGAGCAAATAGGGGAATGTCTTCCTTTCTATTTCGCAGAGGAGGAAGGTTGATCGAAAACTCATTAAATCTGTGATACAAATCTTCGCGAAACTTTCCTCTTTGATATGCGTCCTGCAGATTTTCATTAGAGGCCACAATTATTCTTACATCTACATCCATTTCTTTAGTACCTCCTACTCTTTTAAATTTGCGCTCCTGAATTACCCTTAATAAAGAGGCCTGCACATCTTTAGACATGTTGGAAACTTCATCCAGAAATAGTGTGCCACCATTAGCCAATTCAAATTGCCCCTCCTTATCAACAATGGCGCCCGTAAATGCACCTTTCACATGGCCAAACAGTTCACTTCCTGCCAGCTCCTTTGAAAGAGTACCGCAGTCCATGGCGATAAATGGCTTATTACGACGATGGCTGTTTTCATGAATCGTTTTGGCAATCACCTCTTTTCCGGTGCCGCTTTCGCCATAAATGATGATACTGTAGTTGGTCTGCGCTACTATTTCTATTTGCTTATATACTTTGGATGTTTCTCCATCCTGCCCAATGAGGTATTCACTGTTGGGCGAAAATGTATAGGCTTTCTTTGGTTTTGTAGTACTCTGGTCTTGCGTTAATGGCTGTAAATTGTTGGGTGTATTAATCGCCTTCTCTATTACGTTGATCACTTCATCCGGTATCAAGGGCTTGGTGATATAGTCAAAAGCGCCCATCTTTATTACATCTACCGCTGTTTTAATATCTGAATATCCTGTGATGATAATTACAATTGTTTTTGGATTGGACTCCTTTATTTTTGAGAGTACATCTTTCCCATCCTTATCACCTAACCTAAAATCGCAGAGAACGATATCAAAATTTTCTTCAGCAAACTTTGCAAGCCCTTTTGCCCCATTATGAGCTACCGCTGTATCGTACCCCTTCTTTTCTAAAAAACGGCTTAGCAGTGTACACATATCCAAATCATCGTCAATTATCAGTATTTTCTTTTTCATAGTTTTAAGTAAAATCAAGTCGTCAAAGTTATGGCAATTCTTTGTTTTTTAATTGTGATGTAGCTGCATTTTCTTCCTGAATCATTACCCATTCTGCATATTCATTCGGAATAATTTTACCTCCATATAGTTTTGCATACACCTTTGTAAACTCTGCCCCAAGATACAGTATCACTGAGCTATAATATACCCACAGCATAAAGATAATAACAGAGCCTGCAGCGCCATATAGCGTTCCCACATTGCTTTTTGCCAGATAATATCCAATGCCCATTTTGCCTAATGTAAAAAATAGTGCAGTCACCAATCCACCAATTAAAACATCTTTCCATTTAATCTTCGCATCAGGTAAAATTTTGAAAAGGAGTGAAAAAAGTATAGCAGAAACAACAAAAGAGAGCACAGACTCAGTAATTTCAATAAAATAGATGCTATACCCTTTGATAAAGCGAGTGATAAAATCACCAAATGCATTTACCAGTGTATTCAATAATAAAGTAATGATAACAATAAATCCTATGCTGAGAATTAAGGAAAAAGAAAGCAACCTCGTAAGAATTAGTTTCCACCAAATTTTTTTTGTCTTTACCCTTAGGCCCCATATTTTATTTAATGAATCCTGAATCTCACCGAAAATGCTGGTAGCCCCAATTAGTAAAATAACAATACTTAAAATACTCGCAAACAATGAATTTCCGGTGAGATGAATATTTTTTATGGTATCCTGTATTTGCATAGCAGCTACGCTACCTATGAGATGATTTAATTGTGCATATACCTGACCTTCAATAGCTTCTCTACCAAATAAAAAACCTGAAAGCGAAATAATAATAACAAGTAAAGGCGCTACTGAAAAAACAGTATAATAGGCAAGTGAAGCGCTATACTTAAAAATATTATCTGCTGAAAATTCAGCAAAAACCTGTTTTACATATTTAAATATCCTCATTAGTAATCTCTTGTTTACAAATTTAACCTAACCTGCATACATCTTTTGATTAAATAAATATCCTATAAAAAAAACAGCGTATTTATTTACAAATTATATTTTTAAATAGCCCACATCTGCACATTTTGGGGCAACAATTCCTCAAAATATATAAAAAAATACCGAATTATATTTCATTTTCCCGATTAGAATCTTTGGCAAAGTTTTTTATAATCTATTTAATAATTATTATTCACCTAATTAAAAATTATAAAATGGGAAACTTACTTTACGTTATTGCAGTGATACTAGTAATTGGTTGGCTACTTGGATTTTTTGTATGGCACGTAGGCGGTCTTATACACATTCTGTTAGTTATTGCCATCATTGCAATCCTGCTTAAAGTAATTAACAGAGCTACCTAATTTATATTTTTTAATACCTAAAATTCAATCAAAATGGATAGTTGGAAACTCAAACTCAAAGGAGACTGGAATGAGATCAAAGGGAAAATGAAAAAAGCTTATGCAGATCTTACAGAAGATGACCTAAAATTTGAAGAAGGTAAAGATGATGAGTTCGTTGGTAAGCTTCAGCAAAAATTAGGCAAGACAAAAGAAGATGTAATAAAATGGATACAGGATCTGTAATTGCTTTTTATTATTTATAAAACCCTCTAACAAATTTTGCTAGAGGGTTTTTAAATTCAGCTATTATGATTATTAACAAAGATGCCCCCACTTATGTAAAATTGGGGTTTCAATTTCTGGTTATCTTTTTTATTTGCTTCTTCATCAATGTAGCCCAAAATATTTTAATACCTTTTGCCTTTGCAATACTATTGTCTATTCTACTTTTACCGGTTGTATCCTTTTTTGAAAAAAGGCATTTAGGAAAGATTGTTCCTATAGGTCTTGCCATACTGATAGCCATTCTTTTTATTTTTGGAATTATTTATTTTTTAAGCAGCCAAATTGCCGGCTTCATTCACGACATGCCTTCCATAAAGGCGCATCTAAATGAGCATTTTCAGCAACTACAATATTGGGTAAAAAATAAATTTCATATTTCATTTATAGAACAGAATATTTACCTTAACGAGCAGGCAGATAAAATAAAAGAAGGTGGGACTGCCTATGTACAGCGTACTTTTTTTTCAATCACAGAAACCATTTTAGTATTTATTCTTTTACCTATCTATACCTTTTTATTGCTTTACTATAGGTCGCATATAAGACATTTCCTTTTTGCGATTTTTCGGAAGGAACATGGTGCTGATATACAAACTGTAATTGAAAAATCTAAATTGATGGTGAGAAGCTATATGGTGGGTCTTGTAATAGAGATGGTTATAGTAGCATTTGCCAATTCCATAGGCTTATTATTGCTCGGCATCAGGTACGCAATATTTTTTGGTGTGATGGCTGCTGTGCTCAATATAATACCCTATGTGGGCATGTTTACCGCTACACTCTTTACTGTTTTGATTACCTTGACTACCTCTAATAGTACAAGTGATCTTATCTGGATCATTATCATATTTTATGGCATCCATATTATTGATGTAAATATTCTAATGCCACGAATTGTTGCCTCTCGATTAAGGATTAATGCTTTGATTTCCATATTAGGTGTAATCATCGGTGGAGCACTTACAGGTATTTCCGGCCTTTTTTTATCTGTACCCGCCATAGCCTTTATCAAAATTATATGCGACCAGATAGATTCATTAAAACCATGGGGGCAACTAATGGGCGATGAAACAACATATCGGGGAAGAATAGGTATGTACCACAAGCTTACTTCCTTTTCAAAAAGAAAAACAGGAGAATGAAAATAATGTTTGAGATTAATCCATTTTGAAAGTGAGTTTAAATAATGTTCCTGCACCCTTTTCACTTTCTGCAGTGATGCTGCCTTCGTGGCTCAGTATAATGTTCTGTGCATTAGCTAAGCCTAAGCCGTTTCCATTTTTTTTCGTAGAAAAATAAGGCTCAAAAAGCCTTCCTAACTGTTCCTTATCCATACCTATTCCGTTATCCTTTATACGCACTACACATTTATCATTTTCAGTCATGGTAGTTAGCAAAAGCCTTCCGCCATTTTCCATAGCTTCTATCGCATTTACAATCACATTTAAGAAAACTATTTTTATTTTTTCTTTATCAATTTTTATTTTGCAGATACTTTGGTCATATTCTTTCACTATTTCTACATGCCGGAGCGATATCCGGTCGGCTGCCAGCACCAAGCTTTCATCAAGCAATTCATTAATAGAAATTTTTTCGAAATTCAGCTCTGAAATACGCGTGGAATTCAATAATTCACTTACGAGTTTATTAATCCTTTGAGAATTTCTGGCTATCATATCAAAGTACATTTCATTATTCTCATTGGGGGGCACTTCAGCTTTTAATTGCTCCAGTGCCAGATTAATATTAGTAAGTGGGTTGCGCACTTCATGTGCTATGGTGCGTGCAATCCTACCCGTTACTACAAATTTTTCCATGCTACGCAGTTCAATTAATTCTTTATTTAAATCCGCCAATTGTGCTACTCTATTTTCCAATTGTGCCCTGAATTCATCAGCTCTTCTTTTTTCTTCTCGCTTCGCTATATTTTCCTTTGTATATACCATTATTGAATAAAGCGTAAGTAAAATCGCCAATGCGATAGAAACAATATTCAGCCACTTAATGGCATTGGAATATTGTAATATTTCATGCGATCTTACTGACCATATTTCTTTTTCTCGTTGTTGCATAAAATGCACCTTCGTCTCCACAGCTTCCATCTGTCTGCTACTTTCATCATTTGCATTTTTAATTTGCCCCGGCACATTTAATAAAGCATCCGGCAGCCTGGTAATACCAACCATGTAAGAAAATTTTTCCTGAATGATTGTATCCAGTTCAGTCAACCTTTCCTGTTGTTCAGTTGAGGTAGCAGACTCTTTTAAATGAAACATTACACTATCCGTGAGTAAGGTGTATTTTTTGAATGATTTTAGATTATTGGGCTCCTTTGCAATGAGGTAACTATTGAGCATAGCTTCTGAATTAGCCATATAGCTAAGCACATTATCCAGATCGTGGATGATAGTATTGGTGTGGTTAATTTCATTAGCATAGCTCAGCATTTTTCTAGTGGAGAAAAATGTAAGTATATAAGAGATCAACAGTAATACAAATGCTGCAAGAAAACCAATACGGGTTCTTGTAGCAATCCGATCAAAAATATTATTCACCATGTATTTAGTTTTGATACATATAAATGATTAATCTAAAGAGCTTCATTACGTTAAAAACCCTATTTGAAAGCAACTAAGGCAATGCCTACCAATAAATTGAGTTCTACTTTCTGTTTATTTTTATTTAAAATTAATATCAAATATTCAGTATGCTTTGAAATTTGAAAAGTTTTTAACAAAAGACTATTGAACTCTTACGTTATTCTATAATTTCCACCATCTTTTCCCCTTTTTTATTTTATATCCATACCATCAAATAAATCTATGCCAAAATAAAAATTCATAATTAATTCACAACTTATTTTTTATTTGCCTTAAAAATTTTTATTGTTCCTCATGGTGGGCATTTTTTTACTCAATCATTTAATATTGAAATAATTTTTTATCTATCTTTGCACTCTGTAACCTTTATCCATAAAGGATTTGGATATAGCGACTGAGGTATTTTCATTCTTGGCAATGTATTGTATTAGATAAGTATAGAAAATTAAATTTAAAACCATTTAAAAACAGTAATTATGGGCTCAGGAAAAATTTTAGCCGGCGTATTAGCAGGAGTTGCCGCCGGAGCAGTTTTAGGAATTCTCTTTGCACCAGACAAGGGAACCGAAACCAGAAGGAAAATTGCAGAAAAGGGATCTGATCTTGCAAGCGATGTAAAAAACAAATACTCAAATTTTGCTGATACTATTTCTGAAAAATATGATGCGGCAAAAGAAAAGCTCTCCGGTTTGGTAAATGAAGGAAAAGAAGCAGGGAAAGATATTGTAAACCAAGCCAAGGATAGGGCAAATGCGATGCGAAATGATGTTCGCAATCCCAATCCTGTTAGTTGAATTTAAGTATTTGTATAAGTCCGGCAATCATTTCAAAGTTTTAAGGTAAATGGAAAAAAGTCAAACCAGTGTGGAGGAGTTATTCTATAAGTTAAAAGATTATGGTGATACTCGTCTTGACCTTTTAAAATTAAAGAGCATCAATAAAACAGCAGGGTTTTTATCCACGGTAATCACCTCTCTCGTTGTATTCATGTTGTTTTTTTTGGTAATAATTTTTGTATCCATAGGTTTAGCGCTCTTAATTGGGCAGTGGCTGAGCAATTATTATTACGGCTTTTTTATTATTGCAGCTATTTATTTAATTGCCGGACTTGTACTATATGCCAATAAAACCAAGTTGATAAAAACTCCTGTTAGTGATTACCTGATAAAGGATCTCATGGATTAGTAGGAGCATCATTAAAAACAGATCTATGAGCCAGGAATTGTCAGTGACCGCTAAAGAAAAATTGATAGATATCGCTAATACATCCGACCTGACTGAAGCAATTAAAAAGTTAGAAATCAAAAGAAAGCTTCAGGAAGAAGGCATTCGTGATCATGTGCACGACCTGCTTATAAGCCTGAAGCCTACCAACATTCTCAAACAAACAATAGAAGAAGTAAGGGAATCCACATCTCTTAAACATAATCTGCTAAAAGTAGCACTTGGCCTTGGCGCCGGATATTTTTCGCGAAAAATGATTGTAGGCAAATCTGCCGGAGTAGTTAAAAAAGCTCTTGGTGCAGCGCTTCAATATGGAATTACCAATTTTGTAGCTAAGAAACCTATGGATGAATCTGGATATGATGCCCCCTATCCTAAGCAAAAGAAAAGCCTTTTTAGAAGAATTTTGTCAATCTAATAATTACCGCCAAATTGTTTGTTTAATTTTGAAACAAAAAAATGGCACTTTACCGGCAAATCATTTCCCTATTTTTCATTATTGCCTTTCCTGCCACTGCTGTATCTCAAAAAATAATAGTATTAGATTCCACCACCACAGCATCGCTCAGGGGGCTAAGTGTGGTAAGTGATAAAGTTATATGGGTAAGTGGCAGCAAGGGTACTGTGGGCAAAAGCCTCAATGGCGGGAAGACCTGGCAATACTATACTGTACCGGGCTTTGCCAATGGCGATTTTAGAGATATCGAAGCCTTTGATGCTAAAAATGCTGTGATAATGAACATTCAGAAACCAGCATGTATCCTAAAAACTACAGATGGCGGTACTACATGGCAACAGACTTTTTCCTTTGCTGATTCCAGTGTTTTTTTAGATGCCATGGAATTTTGGAACGAGCAAAGCGGTATTCTGATAGGCGACCCGATAAACAGTCATTTCATTATAGCCCGCACATTTGATGGGGGAAAAAACTGGCAGATATTGCCGCCATCCCGCAGCCCAATTGCAGACTCAGACGAGGCATGCTTTGCAAGTAGTGGAACAAATGTGAGAAAACTGACCAAATCTGAAGCCGTCTTTATTTCGGGTGGATTGTCATCAAACTTTTTCTATAGAAATGAAAAACAAAAACTTCCCCTAAACCAAGGGAAGGCATCAACAGGCGCTAACTCAATAGCAATAAAAAATAAGAAAATAATGGTAGTTGTAGGCGGTGATTTTTTGAATAAAAATGATACCACCGGCAATGCTTGTTATACATTGGATGGTGGAAAAACTTGGGTTATCCCTGAAAAAAACCCTTCAGGATATAGAAGCTGCGTTGAATTTATAAAAAAATCGCAGTGGATTACCTGTGGGCTTAATGGTGTAGATGAATCTAATGATGATGGCAAGACCTGGGAACAGATAAGCAGCTATCCATTTCATGTGGTAAGAAGAGCTAAAAAAGGCAATGCTTTGTTCCTTGCAGGAAGCAATGGCAGAATAGGAAAATTGGAATCAATGTAAGGTAAGTACCACAATGCCCCGCCTTGGTTCGTGTCTCACGAACCGGCCACAATGTATTCCTCCACCTCGGTTCGTTTCTCGCGAACCAGTATCAATTTACAATTGACACATTTCAGAAGGATTATCTAATGTGAGAACTGTTTTTTATTTTTCTTTAATACGAAGTATGGATTCGTGTGACACGAACCACGGCGGCAGATAAGCAGCTATCCATTTCATGTGGTAAGAAGAGCTAAAAATGGCAATGCTTTGTTCCTTGCAGGAAGCAATGGCAGAATAGGAAAATTGGAAAATTAATTTGTAGCCTATTAACGATTGTACTTACGCAATAGTTCACTTATTATTTGGCCAAAAAACTGGATCACAGCGTTGGTTTCCACTAAGTCTGCACTAATTTACAATTTAGTTTGGAATATATTTTTCCCGTTCCCAAGTTTCAGGGATAGGACTATTAGGCATACACGCGAGCATCATATCCCATTTTCCTCTTTAAAAATCAGAAAATAGGTTATAAAAAAAGAGGCTGCATTATTTAAATGCAGCCTCCCATTTGGAAAAAAATATTCTAATGTCTTAGAAACTAACAGTGAAAGGGCCTCCGCCAAAACTTCCCTGAGTTACATTCCAATTTATATTTAAATTAATTTTCTTATTACATGCATCCACTACACCCTTCCCATCCATAGACAGATTGGTGTAGGAGAAGAATGGTGGAGCCGGATCAATAATCTGTTTTGCTACTGTAGCATCTAAGGTAGCAGGGTTAATGGTTATTAGCACAGATTCTGATGGTGTTTGATTAACACCCTTTACTCTTAAACCATTTGTTCCTTCCAAAGTTACCGTTACAGGGTAGGTATCCTCCCAGAAGTAAGGGTCATCTACTGTAGCTGCACCCACATATCCGGTAATATCAAAAGGGCAAACTGCGGTAAAATCAACTTGGGTACTGGCGCCAGGTTGCCCAAGCAAGCCAGATCCATAAGGTATCGCATTAGGCCCCGGAGGGAATGCTTCAAAAAGTTGGCCCGCCGCAGTAGTGATATTTACTCCAATAGTAAATTTATCACCCAACACGATGGTGCTTCCAAAAAGAGAGGTCAACTGAGTGCCTGTTACATCAACAGTTACAGGGAAAGAGGTGATACCATCCTTTATGTGTTGCACATTTGTTTTATTCCCGTTTTTAATAACTACCAGGTCAAATTTTGCTGGTTTAGGGCCGTCTTTAAAGTAAAGATCTACTACTACTTTACCTTTAAATGCGGTTGGGTTATCTTTTGAAATTGTACCGTCGCCAGATGCATCTTTAGTAACTAAAGGCACAGGCACACGCGTCAATTCCGGAATTTTAGGATTGTCAGACTTCCGGCACGCCGCAAGGAATGTGAAGGCTGCAATAATTGTGAATGTGAGTACTTTTTTCATATTAATAATTTGAATTTAATTTTAATTATGGCTGCCAAAAAACTTTATAGGTGCTCGGTTGTTTTTGTGCCGGTGCATTCTTATTACTTACTAATTCGCTGTTTGGCCAAGGCAAAGATAGCGGAAACGCTCTGTTTGCACTTACTTTTACAGGAAGCTGAGGGTCAACTAAGGGGTTTCCATGAATTGGCGGTTGAGCATAACCACCCGGCGCCATTACATTACTATTAGGATCCCATATAATAGGAAATCCGGTTCTCCTGTAGTCTGTATATGCATCCACAGATGATCCAAAACTGGATATCCACTTCTGAGTCATTATGATCTGCAATGACTTGGATGGATTAGCATCATAGTAATTCATAATAGCCGTAATGTAGGCGGTAGCTCCAGCAGAGCCTGCTAGTACCGGAACGCCTGCTGTACCTGTTTTAGTTACTACTGCATCTACTTGCTTCATTGCTTCTGTGATGGCAGCCAGCAGTTTTGCTCTTGCATCTCCGGCAATCACGCCAGTTTGAATCAATTCTGCCTCAAGAAATAATCTATCTGCATAAGTTATCAGCCTCATGGGTGCTGCGCCCGAAGCAGAAGCACTGTTCAATTTATTGGTACCTGTAGAACCACTGCCACTTTTATCATCATACTTTCCGCCTACAGGATATATACCTAAAACAGTTTGAGAATTCTGCTGAGCAAACCCTGAATTTGGTCCATTTGAACCAAAATAAATTGACAAGAATGGCCCGTCACGATATTCTGTTGGGTTTCCGTCATTAGTTGCGGTTTGTCCCGGTTTTAATTGATTAAACCAATAATAAGGAATTCTTGGATCTGTTATTCCTGTAAAAATTTCTGGCCTGTACCCCATCAAAGTTTCATAAAACCATGGGCTTATATATTTAGTTCTCTGAGCGGCGCCATAGTCACCGTACCCTGGATTTTGGTTATCCTTACTAAAAGGTACCTGAAAGTTGTCTGCAGTAGAGGCTATTAAAGTAGCCGGGCTGGCCAATAATGCAGTAACAGCAGCAGTTACATTGGTAACTCTTCGTTCTTGAGTATATAATTTCAATTTAAGCGTATTCGCTGCTTTTACCCAATTCGCTACCTTACCCTGATATATCACATCATCGGCTCCTGGTGAAGAAGGATTTGCAGCAGTATTGTTAAGATCTGCAATAGCCTGATCCAAAAGTGCTAATAGTGATGGATAAATAGTAGCATCATCATCAAATTTAGGGTTCAGGTTGCCATCTGTTAGCTTAGTAGCTTCTGCATAAGGTATATCTCCAAAAAGATCTACCAACTGGCTGAAAGCATAAGCCTTAATCACCTTTGCTATGCCCGAATACTTAAAGTTGCCGGCTGCGGTGGATTTACTAATGATAATATTTGCGTTGGTGAGTAAGCCTGCATAGTAAGGATCCCACATATTATCTACATATCCGCTGTTGCCTGTTACGCCATAAGCATTAGGATCTTCCCTTACAGAAATACGGTGCATATATACTTCGGTAATATCCCCAATATTTCCAATGGCGTTGACACTTCCAAGAGTACTTTCTATACCTGGCAATAAATTTTTTGCAGGTAAGGTAGAAGGATTGTTCGGGTCAGTATTGATATCAAACGTAGATTTTGAGCATGAACCGACGAAGCCGGCAGCTAAAATCAACGGTAGGATATATTTAAATTTTATTGACATATCTGATTATTTTATTTTTTAAAATGTAACGTTCAAGTTTAAACCAAACCTTTTAGTAGTAGGGGCGGCAGAAAATTCCAATCCTTGGATTGAAGATGCGCCAAAACTACTTGTTTCGGGGTCAAAATGAGTGTACTTAGGAAATCCAGGGGCAAGATACCATAGGTTCCTGCCTGTAACGCTGAATGTTGCAGATGAGATACCTGTGTTTTTAAACAGTGACTTTGGCAATTCGAAGCCTAAAGACAACTCTCTCAACCGATACACAGTAGCGTCATATACTTTCCACTCACTCGCTGTATTGATTGCAAAAGTATTACCTCCTGATGGAGAAAAGTAAAGGTCATTTGTTGAAATTCTTGTTTGGTTGGGTATTGTTTTACCGCCCACAAGTATTGCTTTACCTGTTAC
>JAFDXH010000056.1 GCA_018268075.1 Bacteroidota bacterium
GAAAATGTTGAAGTCAACTAAATTTATTTTATCTAATCGTGAAAAATTTAAATTCACAAAGTCGAATGCCTTTTGTGTGTATTTCCTAAAAAACTGAATGTCACTTCCACCAAAAATTCCAGCATTATAAGCGAAAATTAAGGACTGCTTATTTCTTTCATCCAATATTTCTTGAGGAAAGTATTTTAACTCCGCTTCCAACAACAGCATTATATTCTCGTAATATCCCGTCGCTGACTCTTTATTCTGAGCAATCAATCCTTTATTAATTAAATCTTCATCAAAGGCCTTCCATATAAAAACATCTCCATCTACATGCAAAAACGGATCCTTTTGTATAGAGTAAGTATGTATTTTAGGAAGCGCCCAAAGTTGAGGATCATAATCATTCATTTTATCCAGATTGCATATCACTTTTGTATAAGGCAAATGAAGAATGTCACACAATAAGTTTGCTGAAACCTTATCTGCATATAAAATCACTGAAGGATAAAACTTTTTCAATTGCAAACAACTCAATGCCCAACTCATCAAATTGTATTCCGGTGATAACCAACCACATTTTTCAGATATAAAATCTGGCGAGTTCCGTGACCAAAGTGTTTGAATAATATTCATTTCTGAGTATTTATTAAAACTTTTAAAGAACCAGCGATGATTTGCTGAAATACACAATAATGATTATTGGCTAAAAATTGGCACTTAGAAACTTCTTAATTTAATGTTCCCTTCAAAAATAATGTTAACTCCTCCGGAGAAATATCCTTCTTCACAATTTTTCCATTTTTGTCCACAAGAAAATTGCTTGGAAACTTATTAATATTCAACTTTTCTGATTGTTTTCCGTTTTTATCAAGATATTGTAACCAAGCCAAATCATACTTTTTAATTGTTGATTTCCAATTCGCTTCGTCTTTTTCCTCGTCAGTGGATATCGCAACTATTTCAAACTTACTTCCCCGATAACTATCATAGATCGCTTTCAAAGCAGGAAACTGTGCAATGCATGGTTGGCAATGTGAAAACCAAAACTCAACAAGTGTAAGATCATTCTCCTTAACAATTGCATGCAAGTTCATTAACGAGTCTAATGATATGTCAGGAAAGATACGGCCTATGGAAAGCTGAAAATCTTTATTAATATCTTCTTCCAAAGCCATATAAGTTTTCGTTGCCTTTATATTTTTAGAAAATAAATTCAGATTTTCTAAAATGAGTTTTTCATAATCTTCGCCTTGAACACGCGAGAAATCAAACACAGATTCCCAAAGAGCTACGTATGAATTAGGAAATTGAATAATATATTGTTTCATTTTTTCTAATTTGCCTTGCCAATTATTCACTACTCCGGTTGCTGTGTCAATAGAATTACCCAGGCTTTTCAGTAAATCTTTATATTCCTTCTCTGAATTTGAATTATTTTTTGTTTGAATTTTTTTATTTTTTGATAAGTCAGATATACTTATTTTAAGCGAATCATCAGGATCAATAAAATACGGAAAAGAACTATACCCTTTATTGCTCGTTTGGCCATAAGCTGAAAAAATAAGAGGATGAGGATATTGTAAACTACCGGAAATACAAACTGTGCCTTCCTTTAATACTATCCGCATTATATTCCCTCTTATTTCCCCAACATTATTTTTATTAAATTCAAACTTATTATACCTTTCATTAGCACCTGCTGATATAAATAGAACTTTGCCATTGTAGAATTGAGAAGAAATCTTTAATTGAAATTTTCCTGTAATTTGGGCGTAAACAAAATCCGAAATAATAAGAGATAATATTAATAATACTTTCTTCATAGAAATAAATATTGATACCTATCCAACAAAACGCCTTGTAGCAACGCAATAAAAATTAATATAAACTAAAAATTATCCTGGCAATGTTACTAGCAAAACCAGGATAAGTTAAATAGATACTAAATACAACATTCCCAGTCATAAATTCCAGGCCCTGTGCTTTGTGCTCTTTTTCCCTTCCATGCACAAGCGGCCACTTGAACTATGGTTCCAGTACATGGCTTATCTGTACTTCCACATCCGCCTTTAATTTGCTTCATTTCATCGCGGCTTAACATTTTTTTAATGTCTTTGAATTGAATGTTTTTTTGTTTCATTTTTTTTAGTTTAAAAATAATAATTAAAATAAAATTCTTCATAAAATCTTAACCCCCTCCCTGTATTTTTCACCGAAAAAGATTTTAAGGGAGCGTTTTTAAAAATTTCAAGATGTAAAGTTATTACACTACATTCCGGCATTTCTGGGTTCTAAAAATATTTCAAAATAATTTTGGCCGCCACTTATTTGCCTTAAATCCTGGTCGGATAGGTCTTTTTGAAAAAAATGATCGGTCATTCTTCCGCTTTCTTTATAGAAGTAACTTTTTCGTGCTTTAGAATACTTTATGGGAAAACCCAGCTCTTTCATATCCCTCAAGGTTTCTGAAACAGCACTTTTCGAAAGCAATAATTTCTTTGAAAGGCATTTTAAATCTCCCGTACATTTTTTACGAACAAGTGTATCTATGTATCTGATGCGTTCGATGTATTTTATGAAAGGCATACATTTGATTTTAAAGTGTTGTAATGACAAGTAAAACTTTTATTTTCCCGGTGATAATGATTTTACGATACTATAATATATTCGCTCCAGTAGCCTCATGTCTTTGGTAATTACCAATGCCTTGGCTTTAAGCCCATTTTTATACTGCAGGTGGTTCCCAAGGTTGGTGGTTAACCCATTCGTTAATCGAACTGTTGCCAGAAATCCCGAATCTGAAGCAATAGGTGACAAATAATCTAATTGCCCTTTTACAAATCCTAACTCCTGATAAGGGTATGCGTCAAAACGAAGCTGCACCTTCATACCGGTATCCACCTTACCCAGGTTATTTTGTGGAAGGTTCATTTCAAGATAATATTTATTCTCCGGTGGGTTTACATAACCAATCAATTTACCTTGCGCTAAAAATTTGTTTTGTTGTAGGGGTGCGGTAAAAATAAGCGTACCTTCTGTGGGCGCTAGCAGCACATATTTTTTCACCCAATCATCTACGCTGCTTTTAAAAGTTTGTAGTGCTTGCTCGAATATAATACGCTGCTGGCCTACATCGTGGTTTAGTTGTTCAATTTCTTTTATCTTATCTCTTTGCTGATTTTGATTGCTTAAAAGATTCGCATTCATCTGAGGCATAGCCATTTGCTTATTCAAATGTTTACTTTGTGCAGCCCGGAACTCTTCTGCAGAAATTACTTTTTCATCATACAGTATTTTATTCATTGCCAGGCTTTTTTGCGAGGAGTCTTCATCCTGTCTGGTAAGGTTTTTTTGATGTATGATGCTTGCATTCATTAGTTGCAACGTGCTAATATCTTTTTGTAAAAGATGTTTTTTCTGTTGATAAAACCCGTTTATGCGATAATCTATATACTGCTGCAGTGCAGCAATAAATGTTTGATAAGGAATTTGGATCTCGCCGAGGTGATGGTATTCTTTATAAAATAAAAAATCTAATTCCTGCATATTTCCAGATGAAATGAAGTTAACTGAGCTGTCAAGCTTTTTTGAAATATCAAGCACTTCATCAGAATTAGCGGTACTCTCAATCCAACCAATTACAGCACCATTATTCACATGATCTCCATTCTTAACTAATAGCCCCGTAAGCCTTCCGGTTGCTAAAGCATAAATTTCTTTAGGCGCATCCTCAGCAGAAAGTTTACCAGATGCTTCTATTAAATCCGGGTAGCGAATAAACCAAGTGCATGCAATTAACATGATTAGTAAACCCATAAATAATAGTAGCGCCCACTTCTCAAAAAAACCAGGCTGCCGGCTAATAATTTCCTGCGCTGCTTCTGACCTTTGAAGAAACAAATCATTAGCACCATTATAAATAGTTGAGGTATTATGTGAATTCTCGTCTATAACAAATTTTTTCATAAACAAGTTTTTAATCAACTCTACGACCCTAACTCCAATTGATTTTTTACCAATTCAAAATATTTTCCACGCTTCTGTGTAAGATTGTAATGCGTTCCTTCTTCTACAATTTCACCATGATCAAGCACTACAATTTTATCAGCATTTCTAACAGTGCTAAGCCTATGAGCCACTACGATTACGGTTTTACCTTTGAAAAAATTGTCAAGGTTTTCTACAATTTCCCTTTCATTATTGGCATCCAGAGAGTTAGTGGCTTCATCGAAAAATAGATAGTCAGGGTTTTTATACACAGCCCTGGCAATGAGTAACCTTTGTTTTTGACCTTGGCTTAACCCTATGCCACGAGTACCCAATTCTGTATAAAAACCATTGGGGAGGCCCTCGATATAGCTTAATATATTGGCAGTTTCGCAACTGCTCAAAAGCCTGCTATAATGAATATCTTCTTCGCCCACGGCAATGTTTCGCGCTATGGTATCATTAAATATGTAGCCATCTTGCATTACAGCTCCACATAAACGCCTCCAATAAGAGGGGCTAATATTTTCAAAACGTGCGCCACGCTTAATTCCGTTTGCGCCATTTTCTTTTTCATTTCCCAGCGCGCTTACTTCATGCTTCCCTATTCTTATTTCGCCCTCGAATTCTGAATAAATTTTTAGCAGTAACTTCAGCAGCGTCGTTTTTCCGCTCCCACTTGAGCCTACAATGGCCGTGACTTTTCCCTCTGGAATTAGTAAGTTTATATTCCGAAGTACCGGCTCATTACCGGCACCGGGATAGGTAAATGAAAGGCCATTGATATGGATACTTTTATTTTCTGAAAGTTCTGTTATATAAGTCTTCTTCTCATCTTCCTCATTATGCAATTGATGAATCTCATTGAGGCGCTCCATACTTATTTTTGCATCCTGTGCACTTTGCACAAAACTTACCCATTGATTTACTGGCCCACTTAGCTGCCCAATTATATATTGTACAGCCAGCATAGCGCCTAAAGTAAGTTGGCCATCAATTACCAACTTCGCAACTATAAACGTAATAGCTATATCCTTTGTGCCATTAATAAAAGTAGCACCCGCCTGCTGCCATTGATTGTAATTAAGATTCTTAAAATTGAGTTTAAATATTGCTGCCTGTATATTTTCCCATTGCCATCGTTTTTGCTTTTCTGCATTATTGAGGCGTATTTCCTGCATACCTTGGATGAACTGGAGAGTGGCATTGTTTTCCCTTGCAGAGAGATAAAAAGTTTGATAATTGATCTTACGCCTTATTTTTAGAAAAAACTGTATCCACGCAAAATAAATAATGCTGCCCACTAAGAACACAAAGAATAATTGCACATTGTAGATAACTAACACAATAGCATAGACGATAAAATTAAATACAGAAAACAATGTATTTAATGCGGTACCTGTAAGAAAATTTTGAATCTGCCGGTGGTCACCAATTCGCTGTAAAGTATCTCCGGTCTGGTGCACATCAAAATAAGATACAGGCAGTTTTGTAAGTTTGATCCAAAAGTCAGAAAGTATTTGCAAATTGAGTATATTGGAAATCCTTAACAACAGCCGGCTTCGTATAAAATCAACCATCGTACGGCTGAAAGTAAGCATCAATTGAGCAATCAGAATTACTGTAACATACTGTAGGTTTTGGCCATTGATTCCTGTATCTACAATACTTTGAGTAAGAAAGGGAAAAATAAGTTGTACAAGCGAAGCAATGATAAGTGCAAAAAATACCTGACTTATTTGCCACTTACTTTGTGCAAGATATTGAAACACCAATCTCCAGCTTAACTGATTTTCCTTTTCGCCTACTTCGTTATAAAAAGAAGGTGTAGGCTCGAGAAGCAAAGCTATTCCTGTTGGTTCACCGGCGGAAGATTCGAAAGAGAGCCAATGTTTTAAAAATTCTTGCTTTTTAAAAGTTAGCAACCCTTTTCCGGGATCAGCTACCCTAAACTTATTTTTTACACCGGATACAAGTACCACGAAATGATTTTGATTCCAATGCAATATGCAAGGCAGATTTACTTCCTGTAACTGTTTCAAAGTTATTTTTACACCTCTTGACCTAAAGCCCATTTTTTCGGCTGTATCACTAATACCTAATAGCGATACACCAGACTTGGAAAATCCTGCCTTCTTTCTGATAGTGTCTGCATTATAATGCCTACCATAAAACTTAGCAACCATCCGCAATGCTGTGGGGCCGCAATCCATGGCATTCAGTTGTTTGTAGTAGGTAAAGGGCATGGCACAGCCGATTTTTTATAAATTCAAAACCTATAGCTTGTAATAGGTTCTAAAAAACATTTGATTAAATTTTTACTAAGAAAAATTTGTTAGCTCAATTCCAGTTGTTGCATGGCAACACTAAAAAAAGTAAAATTTGTTACCCACTATCATCTTTCAGTAATTTTAACACGTCATTCTTTTAATAAAAACGCATTTTTCATTTGATCAAGTAATTCATTACCGCCACTAGGCCGCGCAGCATCAACATTCATTACTTTGCCACTCTTATTTACTAATATATAGCGTGGTATTGAGGGTGCTTGCCCATCATAAAATATTTGTTGAATATCTTTTACCAAGGCCTTATTAATCATTATATGGTAGCCTCTGAGGCCAAATAAATAGACATCTTTAACCATAGTTTTCTTGGTTTCAGGAAAGTCGAAAGAAATAAATAATTTTTCAATTTTGTATTTAGCGCAAAAACTATCAATTGCGGCACTATATTTAAATTCTTGTTTACACGGAATGCACCAACTGGCCCAAAAATCAACAAGGACATTTTTGTCCGCAAAATATGACTTCATTAAGCCACCAAAAGTGTGTACTGAGGTATCACTAATAAAATTATACGCTGCAGAGTCAATATTTACAATTGCTAACCGATTATCTTCGTCAACAAGCGCTTTTAAATATCCACGCACAGGGCTATTGGGATGCAAAGCAAGATATACTGCTACATCCGCCTTGCCATAGTCATCAGGAAAGAGCTCTTTCATATTTATTATACTTATTGGCCACAATATTTCTTGGACACTTTTTGGTGAAAATAACCAACAAACAAAATTGCCATTAATAATCAAACGCTTTCCATTGATTGTAATAGAGCTATCAGGAATTCTATGTGAAGTAGAAGTATGGGCTGCTTTTGTTAAATAATAATATAAAGCAATTGAAGATCCAAAGGCGGATCGTTTTATTACATTTGTATCCACAGGGTATTTTTCATAAATCAGCTTCGCTATTGACACCGCTTTTTGGAAGGAGAACTGCCGTTGGTTCACCAATAAATACCTTGTTTCCCTTGAAACCAAAATAGCCCTTATACCTGGTACCACACCATTATAAAAATCATTAGTAATTTCCTTATTGGTAAGAAGCTCATCAAAATGCGAAATTACCTTCTTTATGCCAAAATCAATTGCAGAAAAATCGAAATTAGCATGAAATTTTAAACTATCATCTGCAAAATTCTCGAAGTCGCCCAATTTTTTTCCTGGCATGTAATTAAATTCATTAAAATAAATATTGCCCGCACTGTTTTCACCCAAAAAAACAATGCCGTCATTTGGTGATTGCTGCGAAAATTTATCGAGGTCAATTTTTAATTCAATGGTTTGTTGAGGTTTTGCAAAAAAATAAATCGGCCGCAATCCAATCTTTAAACAAATCATGATAGGATTCTCTAACGGTATTTTTTTTTCAAAATAGTTTTTTTCATTTAAAGTTACCAGAGATATAGGTGTAGCCAGCTTATCATTAAAAAATCCACAGACAGGTTCGAAAAGATATATTTTGTCATGGTTTGAGTCATGGATAGACCCTTTTATGGTTAGTTGTGCATAGGAATTTTTGAAAATAAAGATAGAGACAAATACAAATAATTTGAAACAAGTTTTACTTTTCATCTTTTATTAATTTAAAAAACAAAGGGGTATCAACTTTCAATACCCCTTATTTAAATTAAGCACTATACTCCTGAACTGCATAAATACATGAAGCCTGACCAGAACTACAATAACTCTGAACATCACTGGCAATTACATTGTCAGCAGGCCGGTCTCCTGAAGTGTAAAACCATTGGCCTGTGCCGCCTGCGCAGGTACAAGTGTACATAACCCGCCCACCAACTACCTGCTTCATTTCATCCTTTGTTAATTCTCTCATGATTGATAAAATTTAAAATGTATAAAAATAAATTACCATCGTAATTTTTTAATCAGGTTTTCTTCCTGCTTTTTTTGCAAAAAATATTTTTATAAAATATATTTCAATTCTTCAATTCTATAGTTTTCAGGCAGCCGCCTTCCATTAATAAAAAAAGTAGGTGTTCCTACAATCTCCGCCTCTTTACACCATTTACCCATTTTTTCAAGGGTTATTTCCTGATTCTTTAATTCACCATTCATGGGATATTTTGCCGCAAATACATCATAATCTTTTTTATCGGCGAGATACCAATCATCCAATGCTTGTTGTGTGATTGCTGAATTTCCTTTAGCGTTAACCGCCAAAAGATGCCGTGCCACTACGCCTCTTTTATCGCCGGGGTCATTGCCTGCTGTAAATATCAACTTTACTTTTACATCTTTATTCTGGTGTATTATTTCTTCAAGTACAGGATGCGCTTTGGCACAAGGGCCACAGTAGGGGTTACAAACTTTCAGTATAGTATTACCAGCGTTGGGATTGCCAATGGTAATACCTATTTCTTGTAAGCCATCGGGTGCGCTTTGCTGCTGTAGCAGTAAAGAATTAAATGTATCAGGGTTGTGCAATAGCCTTTTGTAAGCAGCTTCATAGAGTGGCTGATTTTTGGCCATTAATAGAACTGGTTTTAACGAATACCATGCTACAAACGGCAAGCCAATACAAATAAATATACAAAGTGCTAATGAAATTGTTAAAGCTGACAGATAAGGCGTTTGCCAAAAAATTTCAATGCTCCAAATAAACTCTATGAGCAGAACAGCCTGTACTGAGACACACAACGGACACCATTGCTTTATTACACGCCATTGGTAATAAACGCTAAAGAATATATAAGGCATAGTGAGTGCAGTAGCAACGGACAGTGCTGCCACCTTTATACTAATATCTACGCCAGGAAACAATAATAATAAAACAGAGGATGCAAAATAATAAAAGCCCACCTCACTCCAACTTATACCCAATATTTTGGATGCGTTGCTTTGCAGTACCGCATTGCAATTGGTTTGCCGCCCGGCAGTGCAAATACTTTTTACAAAAGAATTTGATTTATCAATTTCGTATATCAACAATATAATACTGATGCCCAAGCCCAATAACTTAATTATAAGTAGAATTGCCGTAGCTAATTTGAATTCGCCAGGCAACTCATTAATGCATAAATAGAAAATCGAGAGCATAGCAATACAAGCAGTAAAAATAATAGCGAGCTTTTTATTTCTTCGCCTGTTTTCTGCTGCCTTTATTTTTAAAAAATCTTTTTCCCCCCCCCCCCCCCCATTCTGCGCTTTCGTTCACTTTTAAAACGATGTGCCCCCAGTTTTTCAAAAAATCCTCACGAGAAATAGCTTTCTTCTTATTATTTTCTGCTATATATTCCACTGAATTGCCTGTAAGTGAAGTAACCAACACGAAGTCTTTTCCTGTTGACTGATTCTTAAGGTAAGCCATAAAGTGTGGTTTTAAGGAATCTAACTTGGCACCATTCAGTTTGAATGCCTGATGATCAATTTTAAATCTTTGCAAAACATCGCTCAGGCAAAAAAGGCTCGGATAAAATGGATGTTCTTGAAGTTGCTTATTTAACGTGGATTTATTTACAGGTATTTGTAGCCTGCGCAGGTATTGGTAAGAAACCTCGGCGATATGTGTATTAAAATTCAGGCGCACAATTTGAGTATTAGTTAGAGAGCTTACGCTTCCATGACACAAATTTTATTATAAATAATTACACAGTGTACTTTTTAGAATACTATTTTATCATAAATTTTATGCTAACTTAGCAAAGGCATTTTTTACTAAAAATACATTTTATGTATGGCGATAAAATCAGGTTATTGCGTGTGGCGAGAAATATAAGCCAGTCACAAATGGCAGAAAAGCTTGGCATTCCTCAAAATGTATATTCGCAAATAGAAACCGAACACAAAAAAACCGCAGAAACGGTGCTCAATAAAATCGCCATAATTCTGGGAGTGGCCTTAGAGGATATCCTGAACCCGATGCCGGTGGTAATAAATCTGCATAGTAGTTTTTCAGATCTCGAAAAAGACGCAATGATGCAGATATTAAAGAATGAATTGGCGATTAAAAATAAGCGAATTGATTTACTAGTTAAAGAATTAGCAGCTTTGAAAAAAACTAGCATAAGCAAAAACTGAAATTTGAGCTTTCGGCAAACACGCTCTGGCGCAGGCCCTGTGCCAGAGCGTTACTTTTGCTTCATTAATAAAAAAACATTGGTCAACAATACATTTCTTTAGTGTTAAGCAAAATAGGATGATTCTCGTGCTGCCAGAATTGAAAACGAAAATTACTTTTCATCCTTTGACCATTTTTTTCAAATAAATCAAGTATCCATTCCTTTCTGCTCTCCTGAGGATTGTTTATAATAGCATCAATTATTTTCATTGCTGTAAAACTTTTGATATTTTTTATTACCATACCCGGGTTTGCATTATCGATAAACGAACAAATCAAATGAAAATGGTTCGGCATTAGTACCCATGCGTGTAGTTGCAGATTTTGATTCTTTTGACAAAATCTAAAACTATCCAACAAAATATTCCTGTAAATATCCCGAGTAAAAACATCTATCCAATCTACAACTGTAGATGTTACAAAATACACACCTTCTCTGTCATCAAATTTGTACTTGCTGCTTATTAAGAAAATGTACAGAACATAGTAATAAACTACTGTGATTGCCTTTTCTTTAAATTAAATCGCAGATTCATCTTTCGATCAGGATTAGTAACGAACAGTCACAGGTCGGGAGACCTGCGCCAGTCTGGGGGAACTGAAGATTAACTGTTCCTTGTGTTGGATTTTTCATCTGCACATCAATCTTTATCACCAACCCTTTTAAATCAAGTTTATGGATGTTGACAGTGGGAATGATTTCTATTTCATCCTGCATCTTCTTCAAGCCAAGCATATATCTTACACCTGCATATATCCCCACGCCAACACCTGTTCCCAATAAAAACCGGGAGAAACTGCTCATTGGTTTTTCTTCTTTATTTTTTCGCTTAACATATCGGTACCAATTTTAAAACCCATCCAGATAACACCGCCAATGGCAGCTTTTACAGCATAGTCTATATAACCCGTAAAATCTAAATTGGCGAGAAAAATAAAGCCAGTAAGTAAAATGTTACCACTTGTACTTTCTGTGTTCATGTATTCAGTTTTCATAATTATTGTTGCTATTGTTTACAATTACAACACAAATATGAGATGCGGTTTTTTAACAGTTCTTCGATTGGAGTTGAACAGGATTATGTGGGAACAAGTTGGTTTGAATTGGCTTGAGAATATTTGAATGGGAGCCGACAATGAAGGATTTTCAAATGACTATAGCTATCATATTATTTAGCAGTTTGCAGACAATCTAAACGGTGAGTGGAGCTGTACTGTTTTAAATTATCCAAGCAGTTGGACAAACTTTATAATGGACTTAGGAGACAGAACACAACGGGAAGAATTTCAAAGTGGAAACGTCCCATAAAAGCAAGACGCCTTTAGGTTTTAGTTGACATTTGCTTTTCACCCCAACTTCTCATTTGACTAATAAATGGAATTAACTCTTTTCCTGTATCAGTAAGTGAATATTCGACTTTTGGCGGAACTTCTAAATAAACTTTTCTAACAATTAGCCCATCAGATTCTAATTCTTTTAATGTTTGAGTAAGCATTTTTGGTGTTATACCCACCACTGCTCTTTTTAATTCCCCATATCTCAAAAAACCATCTCTCAATATCCATAAAATTCGGCCTTTATACTTTCCACCTATTCGCTGGAAAGCATAATCAACTGCACAATGTGCCTTTTTAATTTTATTCTTCATTTATTCTAAAAATTAAACCATTGATAATCAGCTATACTACCTTTTTAGTATGTAGACTACTTTATTGTATGTACTTGCTATAAAGATAATAAAGAATTTTCTTTGCAATAAATTTCAAACAAAAAAATTATGAATGCATCAATCAAAAGAGTATTGTACTTTCCAATAACAAAAATTATCATCGGAATTGTCGTCCCCTTTTCTCTATTTGTAGTAATTCAAAACTTTGTTTTGAAACCATTTTTCTATAGTATTATTCAAGATAAAAGTATTGCTGACCCAATTATTATTTTTATTTCTTCAATACTATTATTAGTTAGTTATTACTATTTATTCCGTTTTTATGATAAAAGAAAAATTACCGAACTATCCCTGAAATATTTGCCCAAGGAAATGTTTGGGGGTTTTATTTTTGGTTTTTTGACAATTTCATTATCTATTTTTATTTTATACTTATTAGGCCACTACCAGGCTTTTAGCATTACAACTACTCACTACTCAGCAAGAATGTTTACTGTATTAATATTTGCTGCGATAGTTGAAGACTTATTTCATAGGGGATTAATCCTAAGAGTATTGGAAAATTGGTTAGGTACTAACATAGCCATTGTCATTGCAATGTTGGTAGAATTACAACACATTTCCAATCCCAATTTCAAAATATTTGATCTATTATTATATTTGATTTGGGGATTTACTATGGCTATGATGTTTGTCTATACTAAAAGAATTTGGCTACCTTATTTCTTCCATATAGGTTGGAATTTCTCTCAGCCTTTTTATGGCTCCAATCTCACAGGGGCAAATGATTTTGGCAGTATCATTCAATCAAAATTTACGGGACCAGAACTATTAACAGGGGGGGCATTTGGAATTGAGGGTTCAATTTTTACACTAACTTTTTTATTGCTTATTGGAATAATACTTTATTATCAGGCAAAAAGAGAGGGTAAAATTGTAAAAAGCAAACTATTTAAAAAATGAATTTGAAAGATGCGTTTTTAGGTCTTGGCAACTATTTTTCACCAAGGATTATCGGTGAAGTAAATGACCAATATATTAAAGTCGTAAAAATAAAGGGGCAAGAAGTCCCCTGGCATAATCACGAAAACGAAGATGAATTGTTCTACGTTGTAAAAGGGACATTTCTAATGGAAATTGAAAATCAGCCGGACCTGATATTGAAAAAAGGCGACTTGTTTGTTGTTAAAAAGGGAAAAAATCACAGAGTTTCCTCAAAAAAAGAGTGTCTAATTATGCTTATCGAATCTAAAACCACGGAACACACAGGTAGAATAAAGGCAGCAATAACAAAATCGGTAAGAGACCAATTTGTTTAATGCCCATCTAATGAACAGATAAAAGATGAACTTCTTTAGAAAGTGCAAGTGTGGTAAGCTGTTTTTTGCATATCAGGTGGAGGAAAAGTGAAAGTAGTACGCAAAAATTGTTAGCAGAAGTTGTGACATAACAATATTTCTTAAAAAATATTTTCTCAAAACTGTGATTTTTTGAGTTCTTCTGCGAATAATTACTAAAACGAAAACAACCATAAATTATTCCAAGTATGAAATCATTAAAAGTAGTAGCAGTTTTCGCCTTTAGTATCTTTTTGGGTACATCGGTCTCGGGCCAGGATTTTTTAAACAACTATTTCAATGGCAATAAGGACACTTTAATAGCCGAGGCAACCAAGCTTGTCAACATGCCCGAGCCTACTTTTAAGCCATTAGTTTCAACTTGGATTGATACTACTACCGGCAAGAGGAATTCTTATAAAGCAGGCAATGCTTTCTTTGTGACAAGAGATAAGCAAAGATTATTTGCTTACAAGTTTCCAAAGAAATCGCCTAACACTATTATACTCATACATGGAGTAAAAAGTGATGGTAGGGATTATTTGCAAACGGCGACAATGCTACAGCAAGCAACACAAGCCGAAGTGTATGCAATAGATTTAAGGGGTCATGGTAAATCATATGGCAAGTCGGGTGATGTCGATTATATCAACCAGTATGCTGATGATATAGCTGACATTATTAAAAATATCCGAAGTACGAAACCCGATGGAAAAATAGTTATAGCAGGGCATTCAATGGGTGGTGGTATTACTCTGAAATACGCAATGAGTGGATATAAAGAAAAAGTGGATGGATTTTTACTTTTTGCCCCCTTGCTTGGTCAGAATTCACCTGCGTTTCCACAAGGGCAGGCAGAAGCTAAAGACACAACTGAGCCATTTATGAAAATACATATTGCACGGATTATTGGGTTAAAAATGCTGAATGAAATTAATATGCACCAACAAGATAGTTTGCCGGTACTTTTTTTCAATTTACCCAAAGGAACACCTCTTAGGGAATACTCCTATCGGGCAAATGCAAGTATGGCACCTGATAACTATGTTGATGGCTTGAAAGCTGTAAAAATCCCCATGCTTGTTTTGATTGGCAATAAAGACGAAGCTTTTGTTGCTGAAGCTCAGCAAAAAGCAGTTGTGGAAAATAGTATAGGAGAACTTAAGATTATTGATGGAGCGACACATGAAAGCATCCTTCAAAATCCGGCTTGTTTCCAGGCAATTTCAAAATGGTATTCCAAATTATAATGGAAACAAAAGAAAAAAGCCTGTTATTCCAGGAACTCATTGAGCAAAACAAGGGTATCTTATATAAGGTAGCAAGAACGTATTGCCAAAACGAAAATGAAAGGCAAGACCTTATCCAGGAGATGATGATACAAGCCTGGCAGTCGTTTCATAAGTACAATAGTGAATTCAAAATTTCTACCTGGCTTTATCGCATTTCAATAAATGTAGCCATATCCTACTACAGAAAAAATGCGATTAAAATAAATAGAAATGTTCCATTAACAGAGGATGTTACCCAAATAAAGGAAGATGAAAAAGCGGAAAAGGAACTACAGCTAAGTATGTTAGACCAGTTTATAAGTGAACTGAAAGAATTGGATAAAGCTTTAATACTTCTATATCTGGAAGATAAAAGTCACAATGAAATCGCAGAAATACTGGGTATTACAGTAGGCAATGTGGGGACAAAAATCGGACGCATAAAAGACAATCTAAAACAACGTTTCTCTCAACAAAATATTTATTAAAATGGACGATAATCAATTAAAGGAACTTTGGAAAACAACAAATTCCAAATTGGAAGACAGCCTTTCAATTACATGGCAAAACACAGAGGATATAACTAAAATGAAAGTGCAAACTCTGCTATCCTCCATGAAGCCGGTAAAAGTATTTGCGGTTATTGCAGGAGGCTTGTGGGTTGTGCTCGGGGCTATCGTAGTTACCAATTTATTCATTTATGCCTTTGATACAATCAGCCCTTGGTTTTTATTCTCAGCAGCCATTCAGATATTACTTACTACGATTGTATTGGTGCTTTATATCTACCAAACGGTACACATTTACCAGGCAGATATTAGCGACCCTGTAGTTGTAACACAGAAAAAAATATCAACGCTTAAATCAACATCACTCTTGATTGCCCGTTTTCTTTTTCTACAACTCCCTTTATGGACAACTTTTTATTGGAATAAAAACATGATGGAGAATGGAAACACAGTCTTGTGGATGTTTCAAATTGCGATTACGATGTCGTTTGTATTTATTGCGGGTTGGCTTTTTTTCAACATAAAATATAAAAACAAAGACAAGAAATGGTTCAGGTTTATTTTCAGTAGAAAAGAATGGGAGCCGGTTTTAAAAGCAATAGAACTAAACAGGGAAATTGCAGATTTCAAAAGGGAAAAATAAAATCACCTGAATTCAAGTACAACTTACTAAGGTTTCTAAATGGGCGTATTTCATAATAAATACTGATAAATCAGTATTGTGAAAAAATATTTTTAGAAGGACTTTCGCACCGCAAAAAATAAATATCATAAGTTATAATGGAACAACAAACCAGCATAGAGGAAATATTTTTTAAATTTTTATCTGAATTTAAGTTTGACGAAAAAAATTTAGACTACTCTGTTTTACCACACTATATCAAAACATTGCAATCAATGGCTGAGATTAGTAATTCTGGGGTACATGTATTTGACCTGAACAGAAAAGAGAGTGTATTTTATTCTTCCAATTACGGCAAGTTACTTGGTTACAACCCATCTGACTATGAACTTCAGAATTACCAATTTTTTGAAAGTAAAATTCACCCTGAAGAAAGGATGCAACTTGCTATTAACGGCATTTCATTGCTAAAAATGTTCAATGCTTTTTCTATGGATGAAAAACTCAATCATAAAGTGATTGATGAGTACCGGATGCTAAATGCAGCAAATAAGTATGTGCGTATTATTGAACAATACCAGGTATTAGCGTTAGATAAAAAAGGACAAATATGGTTAATGCTAAGCATTGTAGATATATCACCTAACCAAGATGATAATGATGGTGCAATCAGGTGCCAGTTATTGAATTTCAGGACAGGGAATGTTATCCCTGTGGAAATACCTCAAAAAGCTGAATTAGCGTTAAGCAAAAGAGAATTGGAAATTCTTAAGTTAGTAAAGGAAGGTTTGCTAAGTAAAGAAATATCTGATAAACTTTCTATAAGTGTACACACTGTTAACACACATCGCCAGCGGGTGTTAGAAAAGCTGGATGCCAATAACTCTTTTGAGGCTGTAATTTTTGCATCGAAATTCGGGCTTATTAGTTAGTTAACAATACTGATTTATAAGTATTGTTAAAACATAAAATTAAAACAACTTTTGTGTTGTTAATTTTCTTGACAATACTCTTAGTCTGGCGATGCTATGTCTGTTCAAGAAATGCATCTGTAAAAACTTTCAAAGCCATCCGCAAATGAATAGATATATTTTCGCACCTCTTATTTTATTGATAATTCTTTTCTCTACAGGGTTTATCACGCATGGCAAACTAAAAATTACTGGTGTTTGGAAAATTGTGGAAGTGCAAACTGTAAGAAACGGTAACACAGTTGCCTCTATACATCCAACAGAAAGTCAGGCATTTTTTTATCGCAATTATTATAGTTTCTGCTGGACAATTCATAGTACTCCTCTACGCAGTTGGAACTTGCCTGATACTGTTAAACTCTCCCGATTCAATCAATCTATTGTTAACACTGGAAGCTTTGAGTTAAAAGATTCAATACTTATAACAAAGGCTGTATTCGCAATGCATCCTATGTTTGTTAATGGCGAGGCAAGGTTTAAGTGTTCTTTTGCCGGTGATACACTAATACTAACCGGTACCAGTGTTATGTCTTCGGAAAATATTCCAAATCCCGTTTACGCAGATGGCTCCTATTTTGTAACCAAACTTATTAAAACGGAAAACCTCAAATAGATTTCTTAGGAAGATTACTGACAAATCAGTATTGTATAAAAATGTTATTAGAAAGATTTTTGTGCTTTCTAAAAACAGTATACAATGATTAGATTTGCATTTCTTTTTTATTTAGTAACCTTTATTACTACCCTCAATGCACAGCCTTCCCAAAAGATTATCATCAATGTAGTGGATGATGCATCTAGCACTTCAATTGGTTTTGTGTCAGTAAAATTAACAAGCACAAATTTTTCAAAGAGCAGCATTACTGATAGTTCCGGCACCTATATCTTTAATAACATTCCTGTAGGCAGGTATAATATTGAAGCAACAAGTTCAGGTTACACCCCCACCTTCATCAGTGATATAGTTGTAAGCTCAGCAAAAGAAACGGTTGTAACAATCAATTTAAAGCAGCAAACAAGCCAGTTAAGTGAAGTAATTGTAAAGACTCACTTAAAGAAAGAACAACCTTTAAATTCTACAGCTTCTGTAAGTGCCAAAATGCTTAGTGTAGAAGAAGCCAGCCGCTATGCCGGTGGTTTTGATGACCCTGCCCGTTTAGTTTCGGCTTTTGCCGGTGTGAGCAGCAATGTAGGTAATAACGGTATAAGTGTTCGTGGCAATAACCCAAAATCATTGCAATGGAAATTTGAAGGAATCGAAATCTCCAATCCTAATCACTTTGCAGATGGCAATGTTTTTGGTGGTGGTGTATTGTCGGCATTGAGCAGCCATAATCTTGGAAATTCAGATTTTTTTTCGGGAGCATTTCCGGCAGAATACAGTAATGCACTTTCGGGTGTGTTTGATATGAATTTACGAAAAGGAAATAGTGGCAAAAAAGAACGCACAATACAAATTGGGTTAACCGGATTGGATTATGCCGAAGAGGGGCCTTTTAAAAAAGGTGGAAAGGCGACTTATATTTTCAACTACAGATATTCAACATTAGCATTAGTAAAATCTTTACTGCCCGAAAATGGCGGCAAAGGAGTTAAGTATGAAGACTTGTCATTTAAGTTAAATTTTCCTACAAAAAAGGCAGGAACATTTTCACTATGGGGCCTTGGTTTAAAAGATTACACTGGCATAGAAGCAAAAAAAGATACATTGGAGTGGGAAACAGTTACTGACAGGCAATCGCAAGACATCAGACTTTATATGGCTGCCGTTGGATTAACTCACAAGTATTTCATCAACAAGAAAACATATATCAAATCAATATGGGCTACCACAAAGAATGGTGTTGATTATGATTTTAAACAGCTTCAGCGTAATGGAAGTTTAATTCCGGAAAGCAATGTGAAAAACGATATTACAAACATCATTTTATCTTCATTAATTAATACAAAATTCGACTCCAAGCATTCCAATAAAACGGGGATAACAATTACAGGCATGAGTTTTAAACTTAAACTCAATCAAAACGCCCAATCCATAGTAGACGAAACCGGGGGTTGCCTGTTGCTTAATGCCTATACTAATTCTACCTATAATTTTTCAGACAATTTAACGATGAATTTGGGTGTAAATGCACAACTTTTTACACTTAATAATAA
>JAFDXH010000057.1 GCA_018268075.1 Bacteroidota bacterium
GTGGCACTGTCGCTAATCATTTTCTGCGAAGGGCTAAAGGGTTTAAAATGGTTAACAATTTTCAGGTAACATTCAAAAGGCTCCGGATTGATAAATAAAGTTTTTCCTTTAGGTATTTGAACATCATCACTGTTAATAATAATAAATGTTGCAGAAGAATTTAGGCAAGCATCATAATATTTGGGATGATCTACAAATACAATATCACCTTCCTTTACTTTATGTATTTCATTGATGCCTGTGGCCGTAGCCCGCTCATCGCCTACTATTTTAGCGTTGATCAATTGGGCCAGCCAAGCTGCTGTGATGGGTGAAGGAAAATCCATTTTTTTTATTGTAAAGGTATAAGGGAAAACTAAAATGTAAAAAGTAATATGAAGCAGGATGAAACCCAAAAGGAAAGAATGGTTTAGTAAAGAAAAATAATTACGCGTTTAGCACATAGGTTTTTTTTAAAATTTAATGCAAGGAGTATTCATTGTTTTTTGCAAAATATTTTCAGTCTGTTTTCGTTTTTATGTATCGCTTTTATTTTTTTTTCAAAGCAGGAGTACCCTTATCCACAGTATCAAAAAAATTTGTTGATAAAAAAAAGAGAAATATTTTTTATTATAGCAAAAATTCTTTTTAATATTGTGTAAGGAATTTTTTTCCTGTACTTACTAACCCATCCATATAACAAGGCCCGTTCAATTTTTTTTGACGGGCTTTATTATTTTTTTAAACTTTTTTTTGTTGGCAAATAATTATTTTATTGTTTACAAACCCTTTCAGGTTCTGTGTCAGTTTTCCGGAGATGGTGTAAAGAAAACACTTGCAGATATTTTTTCAGTACCGCGCAATGTCTATCCTGTAGGGCGTTTGGACTATGATAGCGAAGGGCTTCTGATACTTACTGATGATAAACAATTGAATGCATTGCTCTTGTCGCCGAAGAACAATCACCAGAGGGAATATTATGTACAAGTAGAAGGCGAGATCACAGATGATGCAATCAATAATTTGTGCAAAGGTGTAATCATTACCATAAAAAGTGGGAGCTATCTAACCCAAAAATGTAAGGCTGAAAAAATACAAACGCCCAATTTGCCCGATAGGAAACCACCAGTTCGTTTCAGAAAAACTGTACCCGATAGCTGGATAAAAATTATTTTAACAGAAGGGAAAAACAGGCAGGTAAGAAAAATGACAGCCGCTGTAGGGTTTCCTACACTCAGGCTCATCAGGTATCGCATAGAACTAATTTCCTTAGATAATATGGTGCAGGGAGAAATGAAAAAAATATCTAAACAAGAATTGTATAACTTGCTGCAAATAAAATAACACAAATGGTAAGCTCCATGACTGGCTTTGGAAGAGCAGAGCAATTAATTGATGACAAAACATATTTAGTAGAAATCAAATCACTAAATGGTAAGCAGCTGGATATTAATTTAAAAATTCCACCGTTACTAAAGGCTTATGAACTTGACATTAGGAATATGTTGCAAGAAAATTTATTGAGAGGCACCATAGAGTGCCTGATAGTGATACGCCAAAATGGTGCAACGAAACCTGTAGTAATAAATACTGATCTTATAAAAAGTTACTACCGCCAGATAGAGCAACTTGCCGGCGAACTCAAGATAGATACCAATTCGGTTTTGTCCTCGCTGCTTAGGCTTCCGGAAGTGGTAGCCCCCAGCAATGAGGTATTAAATGAAAATGATTGGGCAGATTTAAAAAAGGTGATTAAAGCTGCATTGGATGAACTAAATATTCATCGCAGGGAAGAAGGAAAGTCGCTTGAAAAAGAATTAAAACTGCGTATCAATAATATTGAGATAAACGAACAAAAGATTCTGAAACTGGAACCTCAGCGAAGAATTAAAATGAAAGCCAATCTGGTACAAACACTCGAAGAAAGTTCAGGAAAAGAAAATTTTGATCCCAATCGCCTTGAGCAAGAAATTATTTATTATATCGAAAAAATTGATATTCGCGAGGAGCAAGTGCGACTTAGAAATCATTGCGATTATTTTCTACAAATATTGAATGATGACGAAATTGCAAAAGGAAAAAAACTGGCATTTGTAACTCAAGAGATTGGAAGGGAAATAAATACTACAGGATCCAAAGCGTATGATGCAGATATTCAAAGATGTGTGGTACTTATGAAAGATGATCTTGAAAAGGCTAAAGAGCAGATCTTTAATGTATTATAATTTAGAATGAAACAGTAAAATTTTAATTGTTATCAGTGAAAAAAATCTTTATTTATTTAAGTATTATTTTGGCAGTTTCTTCCTGCGCCAGAATAGACCTTTTTGAAAAGCAGCAATCTATACCATCACAACAGTGGTTTTATTCCAATACGCCAGGGTTTACTTTTAATATTACAGATACCGGTGCAGCATACTCAATTTACATTGTTATAAGGCACAGCGACCAATACCAATACAATAATTTATGGGTGAGGCTGGGATCTAAAGCGCCAAGCGATTCCATGCGTTTTCAGAATATAAATCTGAGATTGGCATCAGATGCAAAGGGGTGGGAAGGTTCGGCAATGGATGATATTTACGAAGTGCGAAAATTGATTTCACCAGGCCCTGTTCATTTTAAATCTGCCGGTGAATACTATTTTTCCATTGCACAGATCATGAGAGAGAATCCTTTAAAGCATGTTTTTAGTATTGGACTTAGAATTGAAAAAATGCACGATAATTGAGGATTGTTAAAGTAAAAAAATAAATTTGTGAAAACTGAGTTTAAGACCGGGTCACTTCGTTTTATTTTTTTGGGCTATTGGCTGTTGCTTGCCTATATAGTGGCTGCCCTTGTGTTTTGGTTTGTGGAGCTTAACGCACAAAATATAGAAATAGCAAAATATAAAAGCGATCTGATAGATGTAAACGATCCGCTGCATTTTCGTAAAACAGTTGACCTCAAAAGTGCATTTCATAGAAATGAATGGCAGTTTATTGGAGAAGGCGTTACCTTTTTATTTCTAATAGTAGCAGGCGCCGTGTTTGTATTCCGTATTATTGACAAACAATTAAAACAATCCCGGCAACAGCAAAACTTTATGATGGCGATCACTCATGAGTTGAAAACTCCTATTGCTGTCACTCAGTTGAACCTGGAGACCATGCAAAGACGAAAACTAACGCCTGAGCAGCAGAAGCAACTGATCAATGCCACCTTGGAAGAGGCCAGCAGGCTCGACAATCTGTGTAACAATATGCTCTTGCTCGGTCAGTTAGATGCTGGAGCTTACCAGCTTTCTTTTGAAAAAATTAATTTATCTCAGCTTGCGTCGGATTGTGCTTCAGACTTTATCAATCGCTACCCAGATCGTACAATTGATATGGACATCAGGGATGAATATTTTATTAACGGCGATAAACTTTTATTACAAATGGCCATCAATAATTTGGTGGACAATGCAATAAAATATTCAGGAAAGGAAGATGCCGTTTTTCTTAAACTATACACGGACTTAAAGATGCTGAAACTTCAGGTGAAAGATGAAGGGGAGGGAATCAGTGCGAGTGATAAGAAGAAAATTTTTCAGAAGTATTATAGAGCCTCTCATCGGCAAACCAAAGGTTCAGGCTTAGGGCTTTATATTACACAACAAATTGTTAAGCAACATCGGGGAGACATCTTTGTGACAAATAACAATGAGCGGGGCAGTATTTTTGAAATTGATTTTAAAATCACTTAAAATATTTCATCATGACAAAAAAATTATCCATTCTATTGGTAGAAGATGAAGAGAACCTGAGAAGCACACTGAAACTAAATTTTGAACTTGAAGGTTTTGATGTGACCACCGCCAATGATGGAGTGGCCGCCTTAAAGGCTGTTCAGCAGGAATACTTTGATCTGGTAATACTTGATGTAATGTTGCCTGAAATTGATGGTATTACTGTTTGTGAAAATATTCGGCTCACCAACACAGAAATGCCCATTTTGATGTTGAGCGCTAAGAACCAAAGTGCCGACCGCATTTTAGGATTAAAAAAAGGTGCAGATGATTATTTGACTAAGCCCTTTAATCTTGAAGAACTACTGATAAGAGTGCATCTATTGATCAATAAAAGCAAACTTATTTCTTCCAAAACTCCAGTAGTTGAAGAATTTAGTTTTGGGAAAAACGGGGTCAATTTTAAATCGCTCGAATGCACCAATAAAAATGGTGAATTAATGCCACTCACCAAAAAAGAAGCAATGCTTTTAAAATTGCTTATTGAAAATAAAAATGAAGTAGTGCCCAGAGAGAAAATTTTGCAATCTGTTTGGGGTTATAATGTTTATCCAACTACAAGAACGGTTGATAATTTTATTCTCAATTTCAGAAAGTATTTTGAAGAGGATAGCCGCAACCCTAAATATTTTCATTCTGTAAGAGGTGTTGGTTATAAATTTACTTATGCCTGATTTGCGGACACTGCTTGGCAAGTAAAGAGATTACTTTCATCCCATTATCATATACTGTTTCCATTTCATCTTTGCCAGATGGCATGGAATATAGATTCATTTCTATTTGTTCCAAAAGTTGTTGTGTCAATAGGGTAGTCCCTACCTGCACATTGCATTTATCCAATTCTTCGAGAATTCTATTCTTAGTAAGTGCTGGTTTAGGTATATTAAATTTTGCACAAAAATATTCACTCAATGAATTGCGCAAAGCTGGATAAAATGCCGCTACATCATTTTCCATCATTTTTTCATGTGCCTTTAGGAGTGGGTTCTGTTGTTTTAGAAAAGCTTCGTCATCCATATTAAGATATGCTTCAGGCAAGGCTTTTGATTGGGTTTTCAATACAACTTCCTTTTTTCTACGGAAAATATACCTCCAACAAAAAAATACAATTAAAAGTATCAATGCACAGGCCAGGCCTATCAGAAATTTTGATGGCTGAAATCCAGTATCCGTATTTGGGTTAGATTTTTTAAAACCATTATTTATTTTGCCGGTGCCTTTATCCACCTGTAATTGCAGTGGTGAAGACTGAATATTTTTATAGGTTTGAGAAGTAGGATCAAAATATGAAAATGAAATACTGTCTATTATAAAATGGCCACTGTGGTTTACAGTAAACGGAAAAACAAAAATCTTTGATCCTGATATGGGCACCTGCGTCTTATCAGTTTGGTCGGTTATTTTCGGGTCGTACCCATCTATGCCTGCAGGCCATTTTATTACAGGCGCATTGATCAAGGTTAGGTTTCCTGATCCTGATATTTCTACTGTTAAATTGCCTGCATCATCTGTAGTGATATTATTTTTTTCAAGAGCTGAGGCAATTCTAAAATTCCCCACTGCGCCTTTAAACTCTTTTGGAATATTTGTTTCGGGCAACGGTTTTACATTTATTACTACCGGGTCACTTTTGGTAACTATTTTTTCATCCACCACAGCTTCGGGCGGTGCCATGTTGAGTGAAAAATCCTGCATTAACGAAAGAAAAGAATCATCATTTCTGGATTGGGCGTATGCGGCTTTAAGAAAGGTTACATTGTTATCTGCTACAATGGGGCTTAGTGTAAATTTGCCTGCCTGCATGGGGTACAGTTGTACTTTTCTTAATACGTACACATTAAAAGGTTTGCCATTTAATTTTTCAATTGTTCCCCTATTATTGGTGGGAAGTTCACTTACAGAAAAGCCATTAAATGATGGTGCGTCTGTAATTGATGTTTCAGACCTTAATCTTGTAAATAATTTATATGATGCAGTAATAGGCTCACCTACAAAGCATGTATTTTTATTTACTTCTAATTTTACAAATAAATTTTTGCTTGTTTTTTCTGAAGCACTTTCGCCGGGTTTTAAAATATAATCATCAAATAAATGATCAGGGCTGCCCGCATTATTATCTGCACCATTTGAGAAAGGAGAGAAAATATTTATCTGACTATTATTGTTGTTGCCATTATTTGTTGAAGATATATTGGTGACGTTAATGGTAACGGGTGCTGTGCTAAAATTGTGCCCATCGGCTCTGACATGTGCGCTACCAATAATTAATTTACCGGTAGCATTGGGTTTCAAAATAAATTCAAGAGCAAAATATTGGGTTACATAATTTTGATTCTGCCCCGAAATGTAGGTACTTCCACTTTGTTGATTGGGCCCATTTACCACCGTGAATCCTTTAAAGTCTGGTGGCGAAAAGGTTTCTACCTCATGTGCATTGTCCAGCCGGAATTGAATTTGCAAGAAATCATTTTTCCCAATTGTTTTTTGTGGGCAAATGGTAGTAAATTTTGTTTGAGAAAATGCTGTTATAGGTGCAATGATATAAACCAGCAGCATTAAGAAAGAAAATAATGAAATGAGATGTGGTAAAGTTCTCCTCATGGTTCATAATAAGTGAGCAGCAAATTTAGGTGTAACCGACTTTAAAAAAAGGTTATAAATTCTTGAGGCCTGTACTGATTTAACAAAGGATGGATGTGTGATTCGTATTTTTTTATCCAAGTAGAATAAATGATTAAATGCACGCGCTAAATATCGCCACCTATTGGCCTTACCACAATTTCTTCCACACAAGCCGATAATGAAAGATTGGATGAGGTGTAGATTAATTCGGCAATATCCTTTGACTCAATTATAATTTTTTCATCTATACCGGATTCTGCCCAAGAATCTGTATATACCGCACCCGGAAAAACAGAGGTAACTTTTATGGAATGTGGTTTTAATTCTTCTCTCAAGTTTTTGCTAAAGCCCATTAACGCAAATTTACTGATGCTGTAAGATCCACCATTAGGATATGCCTTTAAGGATGCGATAGAGCATAAATTAAATATATGCCCACTCTTTTTTTTCATCATGGTGGGTAGTAATGAGCGAGTAAGATAATAGGCACTGTAAAGATTATTTTCCATCATTTCTTCCAGTGTGCCATCGGGTTCATTGTGTATGCTGCCCGGCAAAAATGTGCCTGCATTGTTAATCAGGATATCCGGAATGGCATTATTTTGAAAAATAAAATCTGCAAACTGAATGGCGTTTTGGTTTTTGCTAAGGTCAGCAGCAAAATATTTTATAGGCGATTGAGGAAAAAGCCCATTTATCTCTTCAGTAGTATTACGAAGAAATTTTTCATTTCTGGATGATATAAAAATGTTATTTCCTTCAGCAGCATACTTGAGGGCAATGGCTTTTCCGATACCTTTGCTACCACCAGAGATGACAATATTTCTCATTAAAATTCGTTTTTTTTAATATTTAAAATTACATTCTTTTTTTACAAAGAATTTCATGAGTACAGTTTTACCATATCGGCATATTTTTTTTGACCTTGATCATACTCTTTGGGATTTTGATGCCAATGCTATCGAAAGCCTTGCAGAATTATATGATCATTTCAAGCTGGAATCTAGGGCCATTGGACCGTTTGAAGCTTTTTACCAGCATTATCTTACCCATAATGCCATACTGTGGAGTCGTTACGAAAAGGGATATATCACACAGGAAGAACTAAAGTGGCGAAGAATGTGGCGCACACTGCTTGATTTTAAAATAGCAGATGAACCTCTTGCAAAGCAAATGAGTGAATATTTTTTACAAATATTGCCCACAAAAAAGAGAGTATTTGAATATACGTTTGAAATACTTCAATACCTCACCGAAAAGAATTATGGACTTCACTTGATCACCAACGGTTTTGAAAAGACACAGCGGAGTAAATTGGATCATGCCGGTCTTACGCCTTATTTTACGCATATCATTACTTCAGAATTGTCTAATAGTGTAAAACCTAAAAGAGAGATTTTTGATTTTGCTGTAAAGCAAGCAAACGGAAAAATTTCAGAATGTATCATGGTAGGCGATAATCAGGAAGCCGATATTGGTGGTGCTCAAGGCGCAGGTATGGATGCTGTTTTTGTAAATCATATAAACGCAGTAAGTTCCAAAAATCCCAAGTACACCATCATGCATCTGAAAGAGTTAGAAAATATTTTTTAACTTACTAATCCTCTATCACCTGCGGATTTTTTTCCTCAATTAAAGTATCTATTGTGGCAAGTACCGTTACACCGCCCTTCACCATTTGATTAAGAGTTACATCTAACTTGGTGCCTACAGGAAGAATGACATCCACACGGCTTCCGAATTTTATAAACCCCATTTCACTCCCCTGTACTACTTCTTGCCCCACGGTTAAGTAATTCACTATTCTTTTTGCAAGTGCGCCGGCTATTTGTTTTACCAATATCTCAGCCTTATCGCTTTTTATCACCACGCTGTGCCTTTCATTTTCGGTAGATGATTTTGGGTTCCAGGCTACCAAATATTTTCCCTTATGGTATTGGCTATACTCTACTTTGCCAGACATTGGAATTCGGTTGATATGCACATTGGCCGGGCTCATGAAAATAGAAACCTGCAATCGTTTATCCTTAAAATATTCAGATTCAATTATCTCTTCTATCACTACCACCTTGCCATCGGCAGGGCAAATAACCTGATGGTGCGCTATGGTGAACTGGCGGCTGGGTGAGCGAAAAAAGGAAATGATAAAAAGCAGTAAAATAAAGGTGGTAATGAAAACCAGCCATGCTACAAGCGGAAGTGTAGCACTAAAAAAATAAAAAAAAACAACATTGATGGCGCCAAAAATAAGTGCAGACAGCGCAATGGTTTTATAACCTTCCTTATGGATATTCATCAGCTATTTGAATTTTAAAAGTTACTTGATTTGTGCGAATTTAAAATCAACAAACTAATGGGTTGATTTGCCAATGAAGCAATCATTAAAAAGCGCAGATCAGGATTTTCAGTTACATTATTAATATTATTTATTTGCAAATATAATGGTGTAAGGTAAAAGAGCTTTTGTAAATATCAGCGCATGAAAAAGTAATACCATACGTAAACTGCGATGGTGGCTATAAGAAGCGAATCGAAGCGATCTAAAAAGCCCCCATGTCCGGGCATTAAATTACCGCTGTCTTTCACTTTTGCCATTCTTTTTATTTTACTTTCTATCAGGTCGCCAATAGATCCGAAAACACCACATAAAAGTGATATCGCTATCCAATCCGTTGTGGTATAAAACCCTGACCACTTACCAGCAATAGAAATAATTACGACACATAAAATGATCCCACCGATGGTTCCTTCCCAAGTTTTTTTTGGTGAAATTTTAGATATAGGATGTTTGCCAATTAATGAACCCACTATGTAGGCCATCGTATCATTGATCCAGATAGAAAAAATTATTCCGCAGGGCAACACTTTTAAAAGAGTACTTTCTTTAATCTCTCTGAAAGGCATGCGCATCAATAACAACAGCGCTATTGGCAATGAAATATAAAGTATGCCCAGCCAGATATTTTGCCAATAACTTTCAGGTTTAATTTTTCGTATTAACTTCAAAAATTCACGCCAACACCCCCAGTGAATGATCATGAATAATATTAAAAAACTCCACTCATTCCATAGCAATCCTGCCAGCATAATGATTACAAACACTACTGCAGTTAATGCTCTTGTTCTAAAGGTTTGAAGATCAAACGCCATAATAATTTTTAAGATTGGCCTGCAATCCAGTCATGAAAATCATTTGGATCTTTGGGTGGTTCATATACAAATTTCTGTTGTTGTGCTATTGATATCTCTTTTAATTTTTTAAAAGCAAAAACCAAAATGAACAGTGCGGCTAAGCCCAACCATAATGGAAAACTTTGCTCGATATCTTTTGGTACTTTCTTAATAGACCCAGAGGTTAAATATAGCCCCGTAACCTGTATGCCATTATATAAGAAGTGCACCAGAATGGATAACCACAGGCTGCCTGTATAGTAAAATATAAGCCCTAAAATAGCGCCCAGTGCGGCTCTTACAAAAAAACCATAATAAGAAAGATGGATAATACTGAAGATGACTGAAGTGAGTATGATAGCAAACCATGGGCCTTTGAACCAGCGCATCAGTATATTTTGCAATCCACCTCTGAAGAAAACTTCTTCTACAAGGCCGGGTAATACTCCGATTAGCAATAGCGAAATGATATATTTTGAAAAAGTATTGATATTGATCAAAGCAGCTTCCTGAGCCTCTCTGTCACTTTCCATTGCCTTGAATTTTAATTCCAGATTTTTAGGTATGGGTATCATGTTGGTAAGATCAGCCAATGTACTGGATAAAGGAAAAGTGAAAACTAAAATGATCAGCACCCAAAATAACTGCTTGTAATTAATAGAAGTTTTAAAACCAATAAACTGGCTCGGGTTTTTATAACAAATAAGCGCAAAGAAATATACTGGTAGAAAAAACATAATAATTGTATCTGCGGCCTGCATAAGCATGATAGCGTTATAATATTTAGGATTCATCATATCGCTCTGTATAGATAATAAGGGGCGGCCTGTGAGGGCAGACCATATACCAGCCGATACTAAGGCGCCAATTATTACACCTGCACCTAAGAGCGCCAAAAATATCCCTAATTGAGAGGGAAAGCTAAAGTTTCTTGAATTCCTGTCAGCGGTCATTCTGTTTCTTAATTTAAGTTTGTAAATTTACAGCCCATTTTTTTTACGAAATAAAATATGGAGCTTCTACTCTTTTAAATATTATTTAATTGTTACAAATAGGAAAAATATCATTACCGGATTTTCCATTATTGCTGGCACCTATGGAAGATGTGAGTGATCCGCCTTTTCGTGCAGTGTGCAAAGATAAAGGCGCACACCTTATGTACACAGAATTCATAAGTAGCGAAGGATTGATTCGTGATGCTATAAAGAGCAGGAAGAAACTCGATATTTTTGATTATGAAAAGCCCGTCGGCATTCAGATATTTGGTGGCGATGAAGATAGTTTGTCTATGGCGGCAAAAATTGTAGATGCCACCAACCCAGATCTGTTGGATATAAATTTTGGTTGCCCTGTAAAGAAGGTTGCTTGCCGTGGGGCAGGTGCTGGTGTATTGAAAGATGTACCCTTAATGGTAAGGCTTACAGAGGCGGTGGTGAAAAGTACCTCATTGCCGGTGACTGTGAAAACCCGTCTAGGGTGGGATGAAGGCTCAAAAAATATAGAAGAGGTAGCGGAGCGCCTGCAGGATATAGGCATACAGGCACTCGCGATACATGGCCGTACGCGTACGCAAATGTATAAGGGCGTAGCAGACTGGACACTGATAGGAAAAGTAAAAAACAACCCCCGCATTCATATTCCCATTTTTGGAAATGGAGATATAGACTCTCCGCAGAAGGCATTGGAATATAAAAACCGCTATGGAGTAGATGGTATTATGATAGGCCGCGCCGCCATTGGTTATCCCTGGATATTCAATGAGATAGCACATTATGTGGCTACCGGCGAAATTTTAGATTCGCCCACAATTGAAGAAAGAGTGGCAGTTTGTAAAAAGCATTTAATCAAATCTGTAGAGTGGAAAGGGCCTGTAGTAGGCATTAATGAAATGCGTAGGCATTACACCAATTATTTAAAAGGTATGCCCAATATTAAAGAATACCGGAGCAAGTTGGTTACCAACCCCCATGTGGAAGAGATACTGGAAGTGCTTGATGAAATAGTTGTACACTATGCCGGCTTTCAATTTGAAAAGACACCCATTGAATTGATTAATTATCATGAAAAGTGCCCGGTATAATTTTCTATTCTAATTTTTTTTTCAAATTTACACATGATCTTTTCAGACGATTATTTTATGGATCAGGCGCTTAAAGAAGCAGTAAGGGCGCTTGAAAAAGACGAAGTACCCATAGGAGCGGTAATCGTAATCAAAGATAAAATTATAGCCCGTGGGTACAATCAGGTAGAGTTATTAAATGATGCTACGGCGCACGCAGAAATCATTGCACTTACCGCTGCCTTTAATGCGATGGGGGCAAAGTATTTACCAGATGCCACCATATACATCACTATAGAGCCTTGTACTATGTGCTGTGGAGCACTTTATTGGAGTAAAATTGGTAGGGTAGTATATGGCGGCAAAGATTTGAAACATGGCGGCATTTCCCTACATCCACATGAAAATTTATTGCATCCCAAAACGCTCTTAACGAGCGGTATTAAGGATAGCGAATGTATATCGCTTTTGAAAAATTTTTTCAAGGCAAAAAGATAAAGTGCAGCACTCAACTTTTCTAAATGGCTTAGAATTTGTGAATGGAGATATTGGTAACAATTTCCAATCTGGTAATTACAAATAAAATAATAGATTGTAAATTTGACCTATTCGTTATTTTTTCATTTATAAACAATTATATCATGGCTTTTACATTACCGCCTCTCCCTTATGGCTACGAGGCATTGGAACCCCACATTGATAAGCTTACCATGCAAATACATCATGATAAGCATCATCAGGCTTATGTGGACAATTTGAACAAAGCAATCGCAGGAACTGAAAATGAAAATAAGTCCCTTGAAGAATTAGTGAAACATGCCGGAACCCTTTCTGCTGCTATCCGCAATAATGGCGGAGGCCACTGGAACCATAGTTTTTTCTGGGAAATTCTTTCGCCAAATGGTGGCGGAAACCCCACAGGAAGTGTAGCCAAAGCTATAGATGATGCATTTGGTAGTTTTGAAGCTATGCAGGAAAAGTTCAACGCAGCAGGTGCCGGCCGGTTTGGAAGTGGCTGGGCATGGTTGGGGAATGTAGATGGCAAGCTTACTATTTGCTCTACACCTAATCAGGACAATCCATTGATGGATGTAGCCGAATGCAAATGCCAGCCTGTTTTAGGGTGCGATGTTTGGGAGCATGCTTATTATTTAAAGTATCAAAATAAAAGAGCAGACTACCTCAAGGCTTTTTGGAATGTAGTGAATTGGAAAAAGGTGAATGAGCTTTTTGAAAAAAAATAATTTGCAAAAATGATTCCTCCAAAATGAGGGAGGTATTCTATTAAATTGAAAAAAATCCGCGATGAAATTTCTTTGCGGATTTTTTTTGATAAAAACGTGTATTCTTTTTGAATGTATTTTTTATAATCATTTAGGGCACTGGGTCATGTCCATGCCCGCCCCAAGGATTACATCTAACAATGCGCTTAACTGTGAGCCACAGCCCTTTTACCGGGCCATATTTTTTAAATGCTTCCAGCCCATATTGTGAGCAGGTAGGTGTAAACCTGCACGACGGGCCAAGCCAAGGCGAAATAACCCATTGATAGATTTTAATAATTAATATAAATGGGAATGCAAAAATTCGGTTCAGGGTCTTCACATTTATAAAGATAAACCATTAAAAACTTACCGGATTCGGTAGTGTTTTTTGTCTGGCAGAAAGTGTGGTTTCTTATATAAATTTTAAAAAAAACTGAATCATTTTTCTTTAAAATATTCAGCCATATTTATTAATAAGAAAAGACGCCTGCCCTTGCCAGCGATATTTGAGAGTGGGGAGCAATGTGAAAAGATCTGTAATATTTCACCATTTCCTTTCCCGTGATATGTCAGCAATTACTATGGCCGCCATAGCGAGGCCCGAATCTTTAAGTAAATTGGTTATATACATCATTTTGGTATTAAGGGCGGCTGCATGTATTATACCAGGCACATCCATAGTAAAGACAATAATCAGTAGCAGGGCTGCCAGCAGATAGCCCGCCAGCTTAGCATACCGATCAATGATAAATGCTATTGCGGCTAATAAAAAACCGGCTCCACTTATATATACCATCACTATTGGTGCAGGCAAAAATGTAGGAACTATGGAGGCCATTTCTTTAGCGTGTAAAAAATGATTAGCACCAAAAAAGCCCATAATGCAGGCAAATAGAATGATGGCCAGGCGGGTAGAAATAAAATTTTTCATAAAATAGATTGAAGGTAAATGATGAAAGAACTCATTTTATTTGGCATGAGGTAGCACAATATAATTAATAGTATTAATTGTTGGAATGAATAATCTGTTTTGTCACAATAAAATTATCGCCATCTGTTTGCTAAACTGGGTAAACCCCTTATCTTTGCGCCAAATTTCGAATAATTATGGGTTTAAAAAGCATGAAATGTACGTTGGTAGCGGTTTTCAGCCTTGTCATGCTGTCTTTGGCGCCTGCTGCATTTGGCCAGGAAAATGGTGCAAAACATGAGGCGGCTTCTGAAAAATTTGATCCTACCACAGTTATTTTAAATCATGTACAGGATGCTTATGAATATCATTTCTTTACATTGGGCGATTTCCATGCCGTTATTCATTTGCCTGTAATATTGTATTCGCCTCAAAAAGGCTTTTCAGTTTTTTCTTCATCCAAATTTGGCCATGAAGGTGAAGAAGAATATGATGGATATAAATTAGTAGGAGGCAATAAAATTGTACCAGTTGATGCTACAGTAAAAGTATATGACTTCTCTCTTACGCGCAATGTGATTCAGACTTTTCTTGCAATGGCCTTGTTTATTATATTGATGGTAAATATTGCCAAAAAATATAAGAAAGGAACCGGCGTTACCTCTGCACCTACCGGAGTACAGAATTTTATGGAGCCCATTATTGTTTTTATTCGCGAAGAAGTAGCGAAGGTAAACTTGGGTAACAGGTGGCAGCGCTATATGCCTTTTTTATTGACCGTATTTTTCTTTATTCTTGTTAATACTCTATTTGGACTTATACCCGGCGCAGCCAATGTATCAGGCAATATTGCCTTCACATTGATACTGGGCCTTATAGCGCTGGTGGTTATTTTATTTAGTACTACTACCCATTTCTGGAAGCATATCTTCTGGCCTCCGGGAGTTCCTTTTCTTGTAAAAGTTATTTTGGTGCCGGTAGAGCTTGCTGGCGTATTTATTATTAAGCCTGGTGCACTTATTATACGTCTTTTTGCCAACATGGTAGCAGGGCATATCGTAATCCTTGCTTTCATTTCGCTGATCTTTATTTTTGGTGAAATGAGCAAAGGCGCCGGATTTGGATTTTCTCCGTTTTCAGTTTTATTTATTGTATTCGATTATTTTATTGAATTATTGGTAGCTTTTATACAGGCATTTATCTTCACTGCGCTTACTGCTATTTTTATCGGGCAGGGCTTTGAAGGCAGCGATCATGATGTACATCCGGGCACACACGACGGATTATTATAAATTTTTTTTATCATCAACAAAAACCAGGAATTATGTCATTATTGACCTTGTTAACAGAAGTTGGATTCTCTCACATGGGTGGAGCTATTGGCGCCGGCCTTGCTGCAATTGGTGCAGGTATTGGTATTGGCCAGATAGGTAGGGGTGCCGTAGAAGGTATTGCCCGTCAGCCCGAAGCATCTAACGACATTCGCGCAAACATGATCCTTGCAGCAGCGCTTGTAGAAGGGGTAGCCCTTTTTGCAGTTATTGCAGGATTGTTGGCTGTACTTAAAACTGCCTAAGCGTAAACTTTTACTGCATCTGAAGCACAGGGCGGGGGATGCAGTATTTTTTATTAAAACTTTGAATGTGAAAGCTGGAAAATTTTGCTCACATTCATCTATTTATAATTAATAATTTTTAATTTCAGATGGAATTATTACTCCCTAAATTAGGCTTGATATTCTGGACGCTTATTGCCTTTGGAATTACTTTATGGATATTGAGAAAATTTGCATGGAAGCCCATACTCAGTTCATTGGACGAGCGTGAAAAAAATATCTCTGATTCGATACTCAGTGCTGAAAATGTGCGGAAAGAAATGAGCCAATTAAAAAGTGAAAATGAAGCTTTATTGGCTAAGGCGCGCGAAGAGAGAGCAACGATGATGAGAGAAGCCAAAGAAACAAGAGACAAAATAATTGAAGATGCCAAGGAGCAGGCGCGTTTGGAAACAAATAAAATTGTAGCTGACGCTCAAAGCGTGATCAATCAACAAAAAATGGCTGCTATTACCGACCTGAAAAATCAGGTAGGTAATCTGGTAATAGAAGTAAGTGAAAAAGTGCTTCGCCGTGAATTGGGAAATAAGGAAGAACAGGAAAAGTACATACAGCAGCTATCTCAAAATATTGAATTAAACTAAAAAATAAGATGTTTAATCCACGACTTTCTCAGCGGTATGCTAAAAGCCTACTTGATTTATCTGACAGTTTAAAAAAGTTGGATGAAGTACGTAATGATATGGTTTTTCTAAACTCCATTATTAAAAGTAGTCGAGAATTTCAGGTAATGCTGAGCAGCCCTGTAATAAAATCTGATAAGAAATATAAAATTCTTTCGGCTGTTACTAAAGGTAATTTGTCTGAAATAAGTAGCACCTTTATTAAACTTCTTTGTACCAAAAACAGAGAATCTAATTTGCCGGAAATTGTTCGCTCTTTTCTGGATCAATACAATGTAAAGATGGGATTGCACTCGGCTACGCTTACTACTGCCACACCCATCAGCGATGAACTTGCTTCAACTTTCAAGAAAAAAATTCAGGCTGCTTCTTCATTTGAACACCTGGAACTGAACACTAAAGTAGATGAAAGCCTCATAGGCGGGTTTGTGTTGGAGGTAGAAGGTAAGCTGGTAGATGCAAGCATACTACGCGATCTTAATGATGTGAAAAAGCAATTTGCTAACAACGATTACATTCACAAATTGCGTTAGGCATACCGCAATCGTTCAGGGATATTATTAGTAGGTTGGCAATTCGGACAGTTCTATCCAATCTGTTATTTTCTGCTCAAACACTTTTCCCTGATATTTTCCTTTTAGGATAATGGTATCTATCTGGTACTCACTATTCGTTTTCAATGATATTGGAGCAATTTCTATTCGCCAGAGAAAATTATTTTTATCCGGTTGTGCCATTACTTTTTCATTAGTTTTAAAATTAATGCCCGCTAAATAAGGCTGACTACTTACCAATTGCTGAGTCACCACATATTCAGATTTATCCAAAAGCGCCTTTTCCAAATGGAGATCCTTTGAAGTAGTCTCTAAATAAACTACTGGAATTATATTTTTACCATTTAGTTCATTTCCCGAATCATCTACGGCTATATTACCCGGATTATGCACAGTATAGGTAGCTATCATTTTTTTTGAAATAGAGTGCACTTGTGCACATGAAAAAAATTGTACACATAATAAGACGTAGAGTAAAAGGACCTTCATATAAATATTTGTTGAAATCAATTGTATTAAAATTAAACCAATCTGTCCAATATTTGAAGCTGATTTTTTTGTTCGCAATTTGTACTTGATTAACTCTTATCAAAGAAAAGAGGATAGAAGTTATACCGAATGGTATTTTAAAACAGAAAGACCACCCAAATGAGTGGCCTTTCTGAATTTTATAGTATTTCCGGTTATTCCTTTACTACCTTATTGGTATAAACGGTTCCGTCTGCCATTGTTTTTAAGAGATACACTCCAGAACTTAATTTGCTGCTACTTAAATCTAAAGTGAAAGTAGTAGCGGCGCCAAATACTTTACTGTAAACCTTTGCGCCATTCATAGAAATTAATTCAACAGTTACCGGTTTTAGTGGGGTCTTAGCTAAATGAACTTCTAATTGGTCATGGAAAGGGTTTTTGCCAATCCAAAGGTGTTGTGCAATATTCGGATTTTTGATAAGAATGGTCTTACTGGTAATACTTCTGCCATCAGCATCTACCATTTTAAGGCGGTAATAATTAACCTCAGCAGGTTTTGTATCCACGAATGAATAATTTCTTTCGTTGCTCGAAGTTCCCGCAGCGTTTATTTTTCCCAATGCTACAAAAGTATTGCCATCGTAAGATTTTTGCAATTCAAAATATTTGGAATTTCTTTCAGAACTGGTCTTCCAGTTTAGCTGAATATTATTTCCCGAAAGCGCCCCATCAAACGATAATAAAGTAACCGGCAATGCTACGGAAGGGTCTATCAGGAAGAATTTACTAAATCCAGTAAAGGCTGCATAAAATACGTACCCTTCTCTATATGCCGAATAGGTAGTGCTGCCTATTACTGAGTTGGATCCATCGGCACCTGCTACAGATGCTGCATCTGTTTTTAGTATTTTTAAATTGCTTGGCGCATTGCCACCCAGTTCGGCAGTAGTATAGTACAAGCCTACAGTGTAGGATGCACCTAAGTTGGTAGAAGGCTCTATACTGAATACTTTCTGAGAGCGCATACCACTACTGAATGTTTGCCAAGTATTACCCGTTTCAATAAATGACGCTGCTACACAGCCAAGATTAGCTGATTGATTGGAGAGCGAAGCGATTACATTAGGGCCAGTAAAGAAATAATTGGCGCCTGTGCCTCCTACGTAAATTGTATTTGAACCGCTGGTGGCTATCGGGTTGCCCAATGTGGATACCCCCATTTGAATCATTGGTTTTATTCCGGTAGAGAAAAAAGTAGTAAAGTTGATATCAAAAGGAGTACCGCAGGCAATGCTGTCTTGCCAATAAAGGTTGCCTTGTGTGTTCGAGCCGCCATCTGAATATCCAAGAGTTCGGTCTGCAAAGTCTGAAGAAGCAACCGTTCCATTATCATAACAGATTTCTATCACAATATTATCTGTGCCGTTCCATACAAAAGGATTGTCTAAGGTAAAGGTGTTATACCCATTTACTGTAGAATAAGAAGCAAGCGTTTTGACAATAGTAGTACTGAAATTGTTGTTTTCGGCGGCTCCATCTATAATATAATTCAAATTAGTAGTACCCATTTTTATCAGCATATTCGTGTAAGGTCTTACGCTTGATTTTGCAATGTTATATGCAATGCTGGTAATGGTTCCCGCAGGAATTCCAACCCCTGTAAGTTCACTTGCTCTGTAAAGCATCAAACTCCGTTTTCCCTGAAGCCTTGCATTGAATGGAGCGCCGCTGGTAGTATTACCAAGATAGTAACCGGCTGATCCGATAGTGTAAAGATTGGCAACCCCACCCGGATCAGGCACCTTATCATTATCTGTAATGGTGTAAGTCAGCGTTTTTCCAGAAGGCGCCGGTACTGCATTGGTACTACCTGCTACAGAAAAGTTAATGATAAAATTTTCTGAACCTTCTATTTCTGCATCATCATATATTCTTAGTGTAAAGGTTTGGGATGTAGTAGATCCATTCGCAAACACAATGGTTTTAGATGGTGCACTAAAACTTCCATTGGTAGTAATGTCAAAATCAATACCTTCTTTAGCAGATGAGCCTGGATCTACACCAAGTGTAAGGGTAGCTGTGCCTGTAGGTGCTAAATCTATATTCAACTTCATTGTATAATCTGTAAAATTTCTACAGCCATCACTTGCCGAAGTAGCTTCTGTTGACCCAGCTACAGTAGAAGCAAAACGAATATATGGTATTGTTTTTGGAATCACTGCTGTCCATATTCCACGACCGTGGGTTGCCGCAGCTACAGTTCCATCAGCCGCACGATATTTTAGCATATCTGTTCTCACAAAAGGGAAGGTGGCATTCTGAGTCCAGACAGTGGCGGCGCCATTGATCTGATTGGTTTCGAAGACACCTGCTTCTGTAGCAATAATGGCTTTAGTATTGTCCTCAGGATAAAAAAGCGCCCACCTTACTGGTATATCGGGTAGGTTGCCGGTAATGTTTGTCCATCCGCTACTTCCGCCTCCCGTAGTGGTTACCCATACATGTGACACACCATAGTTAGAGAAGGTAGCTAATAAGTTATTATCATCAGTGCCTACAGCTACGCAAGATACATTGGTGGCACCCATAGCGGCACCAGAAATATCAGTTGCTGCATATAATGCACCATCAGCATTATCCACTTTCACTACTTTTCCACCAGTAGAGCCAAAGTAAACTCTTTTGGGAGTAAATGGGGATACCTGAACCGTAGAAACTTGACCACTTAATTGTGCTAAACTTAATGGTGTAAAAGTGCTACCGGTCTGCGGGTTTTCCCATCGTAAAAATTGATTGGAATTTCCTGCCGCATATATTTTATTACCAGCATTATCATAATCAAATGGGTTGATAAATTGCCCTACTGTGGAAGAATAATTGACAGAAGACCAAGTAGCGCCACCATCTATACTGCGGCGGTATTGGTTGTACACATAAGAGCCAAACTGGTATTGGGGCTGATCTTGATCTATAGCTACCATTGCGCCATCGCCACCTGTTACTTCCACACTTCCAGACATTCCCGGTGAATTGAGCTGGTGTACTCCATTATCTTGAGCGCCCGCAAGAAAATAATTATAATTAGTAGGGTGCATCACTACAGAATAAAACTGCTTTAATCTTAATCCTGTATTTCTGTCGTTATAGGTAGCGCCCCCGTCATTTGAATAATGAATGCCGCCATCACTTACCACCAAAACCTGATTAGCATTCCATACAGCATATTGCTGATCGGCATGCACATAGGAATAACCAGAGTTTACCCAAATAGATGTTTGAGTCCATGTGGCTCCTCCATCTGTAGTTCTAAACATATTCAGACCGCCCACTACTACATTTTGGTCATTGGCAGGATCTACTGCTATGGCTTCGTTGTACCAAGCCTGGCCGCTACTTACAGTTGAACCAGGGTTGCCGGTAGTAACCGCCCAGTTATCTCCACCATCTGTGGATTTATATACATTTGGCGTTTGAAATGCACTATTAGCAGGTAGTGCGTAAACTGTATTGCCCGATACTGCAAGGTCCACATTGTAATTGGGATTAGGAAAGGCCGTAGTGGCCGATGTCCAACTGGCGGGAGTTACCGTAGCCGGATTATCGGTATAGCGGTATCCTGCGCTTGCAAGGGCTGTATTATAATAGCCTACTACTATATGCAATCTGCCGGTGCTGCTTAATTCCATTTCTGGTATACGTGTAGATAGCCCGGTTGGTGCTATGTTTGTCCATGTAGTACCTCCATCAGTAGAGCGCATCAGCCCATTGCCACTACCTATAGTAGATACATATATATTACCTGCATTGTCCACAATCAACTTAGATACATTCCAGAAGTTTTGTGTGGAAGGAAGTATATTCCATGTTACACCATGGTCGGTACTTTTCCATACACCGCCGCCTCTTACTGCATCTACATTAAAAGTCTTTTCGCCCGTACCAAAATACATAGTGTTGGTATTGGAAGGGTCTTGGCAGATAGCGCTTACTGCCATATTTGAAAAATAATCGCTTATTAAAGTCCAGGTAGCAGGCGCACTGGAAATATTATTTGTTTTCCACAATCCTCCAGCTATACCTCCTACCCATACTGTATGGTTAGTGGGGTCTGCCTTGTCCACGCAGATAGCGCGCATACGCCCACTTGTTACACCATTTCCAGCCCGGCCATTTCCATTGCTTGGCCCTGTTACATCAGTGTTGGGGCCGCGTTCAGTCCAGCTTAAGGCAGATACATCGCCCGGGCGTTGTAATTGGCGCCTTGCCATTATATTTTCATAAGCCGAAACAAGCCGGTCTTTTGGAATAATGTTTAAAGCCGGATCTCTGGTAATCTCAAATTCATGTTTTTGAATTTCGTAGATGCCGTCTTCTTCATCGCCTTCATCCTCATCACTTTCCTTTATTAAATAGGCTGTTTGGCCCTTTGAATGTTGGATTTTTGTGCCTTTAAAGAAGGGCGAAATCTTCCAGATTAGTAATGCGACTGCGAGAATTGCCAGTGAAATGATGGTAAATTTTCTCATATAATTTTTAAAAGTTGGTTTGATCTGTAAATCTAACTTTCTTTTGTGGAAATAATCCGTTGAATAAGAAATAATATTTTTTATTATAATGAAATATTTCGCTCTTAGGTTTGTTACTAAGGCTATCTTACTTTACCTTTGCGTCCTCAAAAATAAACTTCAATTATGGTGGATATTAAACCGGATGAAATTTCTTCGATACTCAGAAGCCAGCTAAGTAATTTTAATGTAGAGGCCAACCTTGAAGAGGTTGGAACAGTATTACAGGTCGGTGATGGTATAGCGCGTATTTATGGCTTAAATAATGTGCGCTCAGGCGAATTGGTTGAATTTGAAAATGGTGTGAAGGCGATTGCCCTTAATCTGGAAGAAGACAATGTGGGTGTAGTGTTGATGGGTGAAAGTGGAGATATAAAGGAAGGCGGTTCTGTAAAGCGTACTGGAAAAATAGCCTCCATAAAAGTAGGCGAAGGATTGGTAGGAAGGGTAATCAATACCTTGGGTGATCCTATTGATGGCAAAGGCCCTATTACAGGGGAGCTTTATGAAATGCCTTTGGAAAGAAAAGCGCCAGGAGTAATTTATCGCGAGCCTGTAAAGGAGCCATTGCAGACAGGTATTAAAGCAATAGACGCCATGATTCCTATTGGCCGTGGCCAAAGAGAATTGGTAATTGGAGATCGCCAGACAGGAAAGAGTGCTATTTGTATTGATACGATTATTAATCAGAAAGAATTTTATAAGGCCGGAAAGCCTGTATATTGTATTTATGTAGCCATTGGGCAAAAGGCTTCAACTATAGCTAATGTGATGAAGGTACTGGAAGATAATGGCGCAATGGCTTATACTACCATTGTTGCTGCATCAGCCTCTGAACCTGCTCCGCTTCAATTCTATGCACCTTTTGCAGGGGCGGCGATTGGAGAATTTTTTCGCGATACCGGCCGCCCGGCATTAATCGTTTATGATGATTTGAGTAAACAAGCCGTTGCCTACCGTGAGGTGTCCCTATTATTAAGAAGACCGCCGGGACGTGAGGCTTATCCGGGTGATGTATTTTACTTGCACAGCCGCCTTTTGGAAAGAGCTGCTAAGGTGATAAACAACGATGAGATGGCACGCAAAATGAATGACCTGCCTGAAAATATTGCTCACCTTGTAAAAGGCGGCGGATCACTTACAGCATTGCCCATTATTGAAACTCAGGCAGGTGACGTATCCGCATATATCCCCACCAATGTAATTTCCATCACAGATGGCCAGATATTTTTGGAAGGTACTTTATTCAATGCCGGTATCAGGCCTGCGATTAACGTAGGTATATCTGTAAGCCGTGTAGGAGGTAATGCACAGATAAAATCAATGAAGAAAGTAGCCGGAACGCTTAAATTGGAACAAGCTTCTTACCGCGAACTTGAGGCTTTTTCAAAATTTGGCGGTGACCTTGATGCTGCCACAAAATCAATTTTGGAAAAGGGTGCACGTAACGTGGAAATATTAAAGCAACCTCAGTTTTCGCCTTACCGTGTAGAACAGCAGGTGGCTATCATCTATCTTGGAACTTTTGGCTTGATTTCTAATGTGCCTGTAAAAAATGTTCAGGCATTTGAAGAACAATTTCTTTTGGAAATGGAAAATAAATTACCAGAAGTTTTAGGAGAATTTAAAAAGGGCAATCTGCCTGAAGAAGGGATTAAGAAGATGGTAGAGCTGGCACAAGAGATAGCTCACCAGTTTAAATAAAATAAAATTTGAATCTTATTATAAAAATGAGGAAAGCGATTTCCTCATTTTTTATTTTTACAAATAACTATGGCCAATTGATAAACATTGGCGTATTATTTCCTTCCCTTTCTCAATAAATAATAATGCTCTATTTCGTTGTTATTGATCGCTACACCATAAGCCTGTACAAAATCATAGCCGTTTGCACTCATAAAGTTAAGGGCATCTATCATAGAGTTGAATTGCATTCTTTTGCCGCTTGAGTCTAAAATTACTTGGTCTTTGGTGCTTAGTGATTTGGCGTATTGACCGAAATCTATCAGAATGTTTAATCTGTTACTTAATAAAACCGGATTACCTTTTATCTGGATATATTCTGAATGTATTTCCTTGATAGGTACATTGTTTACGGTTTGTGAAAATGCACTGCAAGATAGAAGTGATATCGTCGAAATAAATAATAATTTCCTTTTCATAATTTCTTTTTCCAAATTTCTGAGTTTGCACTAATAAGTAAAAATTAATGCTACCAGAAAATTTGATCAAAATTCATATAGATGCATGCAGGTAAATTTATTTTTTTTCTGTAGTGGGTATATTAAAACAAAAAGGGCCAGCCCCTAACGCTGACCCTTCATTACACATGAATCTACCTTACAACATTTAATATTATTAATTCAGTTTTAATTTCTTTTTTAAAAAAGGGACCGGCCCCTAACGCCGGCCCTTAACTTACACATGAATCTACCTTACAATTTTACAATCCGTTCTGTTATACTTTGGGAGTTACAGTTCATCTGTATGATATAAATTCCGTTGGGGGAATTGTCTATATTAATTAAATTGGTACCTATGCTTCCTTTACCCTCCTTTAGCATTCTTCCACTCATATCTGCAAGGCGGTAACTGAAATTTTCACTTGCCTGTAAATTAATCTGGCCTTGAATTAGATTGCTTAGTAATACAACCGATGGTTTGCCCGAATTTTTTAATGAAATGATGTTTGAATAAACAGTTTCTCCTTTTATTGAAGTTACTTTTAACCTGTAGTAGATAATACCTGTTACAGTAGGCGAGTAGGTGAACAAACTATTTGCTGTAGCTGGCCGGGTAAATGTTGAAAAGTTTCTGCCATCTTCAGAAGACTCTATTTCAATAGATTTTACAGGCTCATCAGATACGATATTCCACGAAAGGCTGTGTTTGCCATTGCTTACTTTACCGTTTAGTTTTACATCTCTGATTGCTAATGTACCGGTAGGGGTGATAGTGCCTGTAAGTGTGTATGATCCCAGGCTACCGTAATTTGAGGTATTTAAGTTGCCGGCTCCTTGTACCATTATATAATAAGTGCCACTATTTAAAGTAGTATCAATCGTCACATTCAGCGCATCCAAAGGGTCGTAGGTATTTATTACAGAATAATCGGCAGCAAGTACTGTTACTTTTACATCCAGGTCGGCACCTTCATTGTCAGGGCCTACAGAAAAAGGATTCACATTCAGGTGTAACAAACCATCTTTATTAATATTAATCTTAAATACATCTTTATCTGTATTGGTAGTAATAATACCACTCTGAGATAATTGTTCATTTTCAGCTACAAGTAAGGTGGGGTTCGATGCAGGGTCGTCGCTATGATCATCTGGCCGGTAAGTAAATCCGTTGATAGAAGTAATAATAGAAAGGTTGTCTTGGTCTGCGGTGCACCCACTTGGTGTAGGGCCATTGTTCCAACCACTTAAATTCCGTCCGTAGCTGTTGCCCATCACTGGTGCCCATCCTGTTTGGCCGCTACCTACCCCATCATTATAGGTGGCTATCAGCGTACAAGTGCCGTTATATTTTGCCTGATGAGAAAGGCCAACTGTATGCCCGCTTTCATGGGTACAGCATTCTGCTATGTTCTTTGGAGTGTAGCCCAAACGATCTGGGAAAACGAAGCCAGGTGTATCATCGCCCCAGGTAAAGGAACGCGTAAATGAAACTCCGCCAACATTCTGATACCAGGCGCTGGTGAGGGTAACAATGATGCGTATGCGCTGTGCTAACGGGGCATTTAAAAACACGGTGGAGTCTGTTGTAATATTAATATTAAAAGGACGATAATCTTCAGCAACACGGTTAAAAACTTCGGTAATCTGCGTATCGTTTAATCCGGAAGGTGTACAATAAAATGAGTTGCCCCCATTCCATGATGAGCTCTGTACAAACTGGCCATCAAAATCCAGAAATATGGTAGCCCTTGCTGAAGGGAAACTGCTTAATTTGGGCAGGCATGTTGCTCTAAAAGAAAGCAGCATGAAGAGTGAAAAAATAATAGGGGTAATCTTTTTCATGCGTTCAATTTTATTTTTTTTGCCACATGGAATTCGCCTATGAACATTTTCAGTTGGTGTCAACTTTTTGTTCTGGTTCATTTCATGATATAGGGATTATGGTAGGTATTTATTGGGATGAACTAAACTTAGAAATCCTGAATCATTTCATCTGTTTTGGTTTTATTCAGTAGGTAGCTGCCATCTTTATTTTTAACCAGTTCAAAGCCATCTGCATATTGCTCATTTAAGATGCGGCCTACATAGGTTATCGTATTATCATCATTTACTCTTCTGGAAATTGAAAAAAGTGTGTTGTGCAAGGAAGGTGAATGAATGATTACACTGTAAAGTTTATCATACCTTTTAATGGACGATGTAACAGTGCCATTAAATAAAAAATTATTAAACTTAAGTTGTAATGTAGTGCCGGCGGGTACTGTAAAAGCTTTATCCAGTTCGCTGATAGTAGCCGGTATTTGGTTATTTACATCTTTAAAGAGGTAGGGCCTTTTAGAGGTTAATACCTGTGCTTCCGAAGAAGAAAATATCATTAATGACAAGGAGAGCACGAATAATCTGGTAAGCATTTTCATGTGATTTGGTTATGTTTTCATTTGCCACATGGAATTCCGCAAAAAAAATAGTTTAGACAAAACAATTTTTATGCTTCATTTCATGTGATTTGGTTATTTGGTTTCAATGTCCAGATGGAATTAATTTTTTTAGAATATTTCCATTTGGGTTGAGGTTTTGCCTTTCTTGTGAGTCAGACAATCATAAAACGGAAGGCATGGAAAAATATTACCCTTTAGAGAGAAATAACAGCTCAAAAATTAAAATCGGGAAGAAGTACTCAAAGGGTATCGTAAGAATACGCAGGCAACCAAGTAACATTAACCTTGAGGCTTATGGGTTTAATATTACAAGACATGGAAGAGGATATTAATATTGCCCTGTGCTTAATAAAACGAGGGTACAGGCATTTTGTATGATGATACCTTTAGTGCTGGCAAGCTTAGCAAACTGTGGGTTTTCTGCACCCGGATTAAAAATGATCCGTTTAGGATTGAGCGCGAGAATATAATCGTAGTAATGTGCCTGATTTTGAGCATTTAAATAAAGTGTGACTGTATCAATATTTGGAATTATTTTTTCTTTAGCATATATTTCTACTTCATCTATATGCCCCGGGCGCTTTCCAATAGCATATACCTCATGCCCATGATCAATGAGGCTTTTTATAGCGAGGTAGCTGTATCTCTCCTCGTTGGTGGATGCGCCTAATACCAAAGTCTTTTTATTTGCCATAGAACTTAATTTAAAAAACGGTCTTCAATATCTTTAGAAGGAACCATACATTGCCTTTTTTTGCCAAACGAATTATACCTGTTTCGGGCAACAAAGTTATATACGCTGTCTCTAATAAATCGGGGAACAATAATGAAGCCAAACAAAAGCGGCCAAGGAAAAGGAAGTAGCCTGCAAATGCGCAAGATGGCTATTGATTTTTGATACAATTGGTGATTGCTATAAAATAAGATTGAGCCGGAATTGGTGCCTTTTTGAAATAATCCCATTTCTGTAGCTATGCTACTTTGTAAAGGAGCGAATTTAAAAATATGGTGATGGTCGCGCTGAATAATAAAAATAACAAGGCGGTTGCATAAATTACAAACACCATCAAAAAATATAATATTATCAGGCATGGGTTTTATATTAAGAAACAGTTTTGCGACTACATTAATGTTTGGACTCTACACCTAATAAACCAATTAAATTTTCTATTTGTTGCAACAATTGATCAATTTTTGCTTCTTGCGAATTCAATTTATTAATCATTGCTTCTAAAGATATTTTTTCATCCTCGATTATTTCGCCCCCCCGGGAAAATCTTCAAAATCAATTCGTAAGGATCAATATTCAACGTTTTTCCTAACAAGTTAATTTTAGCTGAATTTATTAATTGTGTTTTTCCTGATTCTAAGAGGCTGTAAGAGTTTTGGCTCATGTGTAATTTGGATGCTAATTCACTTTGGGTTAACTGATTTTTTAGCCTAAGATTTTTTAGTATTCCAATATGATGTTCATTTGCCTTCATGAAAGCTATTATAGAAAATATGGATATAAAACTCCTAATGAGGTACATTTACTAAAACAAAGTGTTGCACTTAATGCTTGAACACACCTTTCCATATTATTTCAGAAACTTCCTATTTTTTGTGTTTTTGGATATTTATGAGGGAATTGTTTCGTGAGCCACGAACCATGGCTTAAGTTTTCTTGCAGATGATGGGGCTTTAATTTTTTTTTCATCAGTATCTTTTACCCACTTTGGATTGAACTTTTTTCAGTATCAGAAATCATACTCCACCAATCCCCTTACATTCACTTTTTCTAAATTCCATTAATTTATCTATAACTGACTTATCTTCTAAAGTCAAAAGCCATTGAATCAATTCAACTTTTTTGCCCAGAATTTTTTCATCACTTAGCATACAAATAAATTTACAAATTTTTTATATGAAAATTTTATTTTCACTTTTTACACCAACATAGTCACCGGATTTTCTAAAAATCCTTTTACTGTTTGCAGGAAAGCAGCACCTACAGCGCCATCCACGCTGCGATGATCGCAGCTGAGGGTAACTTTCATAAAATTGCTTACGCCAAAACCATCTCCTTTTTTTACTACTCGCTCTTTGATGGCACCTACTGCAAGGATAGCGCTATCTGGCGGATTGATGATGGCAGTAAACTGCTCTATATCCATCATGCCAAGATTGCTGATGGTAAAGGTATTGCCACTATATTCTTCCGGTGCAATTTTTTTGTTTCTTACTTTTTCATAAAGCTGTGTAGCATCAGATGCTATTTGTGAAAGCGATTTCTGATCGGCAAAGCGAATTACTGGTACCATCAGCCCATCGGGTACGGCCACTGCAGAGCCTATGTGTACATGTTTGTTCTGGCGTATATAATCTCCCATCCAACTACTATTTACTGCAGGGTGCAGGCGGAGTGCCATAGCGCATGCTTTTATTACCAAATCGTTGAAAGAAACCTTTACGGGGCTTACTTCGTTTATAGATTTGCGAGAAGTAATGGCATTGTCCATATTGATCTCCATGGTGAGATAAAAATGAGGGGCCTGATATTTGCTCTCTGCGAGCCTGCGGGCAATGGTTTTGCGCATTTGAGAGTTTGGAATATCTTCATAGCTTTCTTCACCAGCAGCAGCAAAAGGCCTGAATGGTGCCTTTGAAGTTTCTTGTTTCTTACTTTCTTCTTTCGCCTTAGCTTTAGGAACAAACGAATCCACATCTTTTTTCACGATTCTGCCACCATCGCCAGAGCCTTCTACCTGAGTAATATCTACGCCTTTTTCTGAAGCTATTTTTTTAGCAAGAGGCGAGGCTATTATCCTACCGCCTGTATGCTGAGTATTATTGGCTGCCGGCTGGGCTTTTTCGGAAGTTTCTGGTTTGCTCTCGGTTTTTTGAGGGGTGGCAGCCTTAGGTGTTGCAGTATTAGCACCACTTTTTTCTGCCGCTACAAAGCTGCTTACGTCTGTACCTTCCTTACCTATTATGGCAATAATACCATTTACCTTAGCAGCTTGGCCAGCTTCTACGCCTATATAAAGCAATGTGCCTTCTTCGTATCCCACTACTTCCATTGTGGCTTTATCGGTCTCTACTTCGGCTATGGCATCGTCAGCTTTTACTTTGTCGCCTACTTTTTTGTTCCATTGTACTATTTTTCCTTCTGTCATGGTATCGCTAAGCAGCGGCATCCGAATAGCTTTAGCACCTTCTGGTAATTCTGCTGCAATGCCTACGGCTGCCGGCCTATCTTCTGATTGCTTTTCTTCACCTTCTGCTACGGCTTTTTCTTCATTTTCATTTTTACTCCCTTTCTTATCTTCTTCCAAAATGGATTTATAATCTTCACCCTCTTTTCCAACAATAGCAATGATATCATTGATCTTAGCGGATTTTCCAGCTTCTACGCCAATGTAGAGCAGTACGCCATCTTCGTAACCCACTACATCCATAGTTGCTTTGTCTGTCTCTACTTCGGCCAGAGAATCATCGCTCTTTACCTTATCGCCTACTTTTTTATTCCACTGAATTATTTTTCCTTCAGTCATGGTATCGCTCATCAAGGGCATTCTTATCGCTTGCGCCATATTAAAATCACTTTTTTATTTATAAAATGAGTGGTGAAATTAATGCAAAATCAGGAAATGAAGGAAAGGCTATTTAAAGACGGAAATTTTTCAGGCCTTGAATACAATAATTCCGGTATTTGTCATATATGGGTTTAAAAATAATGGGGCCATGAGCTATAATGAATTCCATCTTAAAGATAGATTTTACCTCTATTTTACAAAGGGAAGCTAGATTATTAAAGCAATGAGACTAACTGTAAAATTTGAAAAGTAAGGCGGCGCCCCAAAAATAGATTGCTTTGGCGCTGATATTTTATAAATTGGATAATTGAAAATGATGGCCGGAGGTAATTGTTCTAATTTTGAATAGATTATATGAATAAAATTGAAACACATCCTCACGAAATTTTTATACCTGCACGGGCTACAGTTATGATTATCGGCAGCTTCCCTGGAAGGGGCCACACTGAGAAGGATAATAAAGAATGGTATTATGAAAGTAAAAGGAATCAGTTCTGGAAAATAATTGGCGCTGTTTATCAAAGAGATTTGAGTGATGTACATAAAAAGCAACAGCTTTTTGCAGAAAAAGGAATTGCGATAGGAGATCTGTTTTATAAGGTTATCAGAAAGAAGGAAAATAACTCTGATAGCAGCCTTCAGGTAATAGCTTATCATGATAAAGCGCTGTCACAGATTTTTAAGAAGAACAATTTTGAAAAAATACTATTCACCAGCAAATTCGTAGAAAGAGAATTTAGAAAATTATTTCCTGCAATAGAAAATATAGCCACGCTGCCATCGCCATCACCAAGGGTGGCTACTATTTCAATCGCTGAAAAAATTGAGGTGTATAGATTGGTGCTTCCGGGATAATCAAAAGGGGGATTTTGAGACACAAAAGTAGAATTGAAATTAAATGCGGGTTATGGACTAATATTGAATTGTAAATGGAGGATAGCGGGAGAATGTTGGGGATGCAGAATTGGAGGAGAAATGCCGCGAATGCACAATTGAAGATGGAGGAGTAATGCCACGAATGCACGGATAGAAGAAAATGGCTACAGGTGCACGAATGATGATAGAAGAAGAATAGCCACGAATGCACGAATAGAAGAAAATGGCCACGAATGCACGGATAGAAGAAAATGGCTACAGGTGCACGAATGATGATAGAAGAAGAATAGCCACGAATGCACGAATAGAAGAAAATGGCCCCGAATGCACGAATGAGGATGGACGAGTAATGCCACTAAAGAGGGCGGTCACGGATGCACTAATATTAATAACTTGTTTTTATAAAGTATAATAATTTAATTATGGATTTAATTCATAGAGAGGAGTCTTACTCAATCATTGGTATATGTATGGAAGTGCATAACAATTTAGGCGCAGGGTTTATGGAAATTGTTTATAAGGATGCATTGGAGTATGAACTGAAGAAATCGGGAATATTTTATGAACGAGAAAAGGAATATGCTGTTAATTATAAGGGGATTGTGCTTCCTCATAAATTTTATGCTGATTTTGTAGTTTATGATAAGATAATCCTGGAGGTAAAAGGAAGATCTGATATTGCTGAAGAGCATGTAGCCCAAGCTATCAATTATCTAAAGGTGTCAGGAAATCAACTGGCACTAATTGTAAATTTTGGAGAGATGAAATTGAATTACAAGAGGATTATATTTTGAAAGAAAATGGCCACGGATGCTCGGATGAGGATAGAAGAAAATGGCCACGAATGCACGGATGAAAGAAAATGGCCACGGATGCAAGGATGATGGTAGAAGAAAATGGCCACGAATGCACGGATGAAAGAAAATGGCCTCGGATGCACGAATGTGGATGGAGGAATGATGCCACGAATGCACGGATGAAGGAAAATGGCCACGGATGCACGAATGAAGAGGGAGGAATAAAGTTATGGATATACTTTAGGTCTGGAAAAATTGTTAATTGAGTAAAACTATTAAATGAAAAATTTCAATGAATTGGATTCTGGTCGCTGAAATTATTTATATACTGATCATTATTATTGTTTGTATCCGGATTATTCTGGATACCGGTAGTTCTACCAAAGCATCGGCATATATTCTTTTAGTTATTTTTTTGCCTGTCATTGGTATTTTTATTTATTTCTCTTTTGGTATTAACTACAGAAAGCGAAAACTGTATAGCAAAGACCTGTTTGCTGATGAATTGAAAAGCCAAGTCAAAACACTCATCGAAAAAGATCGGGATAGAATTATTAAATCACACACTGATGGATTAGATAAATATTCCAGCCTGGTAAACCTTGCATTGAACCAAATTTTTTCACCAATATCTGACAACAATAATGTAGAATTATTGATAAATGGAGAAAATAAATTTCCGGCTGTATTTAATGTAATTAAAAATGCAAAACACCATATTCATTTGGAGTATTACATTTTTGAGCCTGATAAAATTGGAATGCAACTCATTGAACTATTAATATTGAAAGCGGTACAGGGTGTAAAGATTAGATTTATTTTTGACGATTTTGGTGCTCGCCACCTTCGGAAAGTAGTAAAAAGAATGAGAGCTGCCAATATAGAAGTTTATCCCTTTTATAAAATTAAACTGCTTTTTATTGCTAACAGATTGAACTACCGAAACCACCGTAAAATAATAGTGGTAGATGGCGAAACGGGATTTATGGGAGGAATAAATGTGAGTGATAAATATATCAATGCCCAATCTAATAAGAATAAATGGTTCTGGCGAGATACACATTTAAAGGTTAGTGGCTCCATGGTGCATACACTTCAATACATTTTTATGATTGACTGGAATTTTTGTTCAGGACAAAAATTACTTCCAGACAGGAATTTTTTTTCAGAAAACCTACTTGAAAAATACGGCGATATGGTGGGGCAGGTGGTGGGTAGTGGCCCAGATTCTGATGCGCCTTTAATTTTGCAAACTCTCTGCAGAGCAATCAGTTTGGCAAAAGAAGAAGTATTGATTACAAACCCCTATTTTATTCCTAACCATACTCTAATGGAGATCATTCTGATTACAGCTTTCAGTGGTGTAAAAGTAAAACTGCTGGTGCCGGGGATATCGGATTCTACATTTGTTAATATGGCTAACCACTCCCATTTTGGCGAACTTTTAAATGCTGGTGTTGAAATCTACACCTATACAAAGGGATTCATTCATGCCAAAACTATGGTGATAGATAGCGAACTTGCATTTGTAGGAACTGCAAATATGGACTATAGAAGTTTCGACCTGAATTTTGAGGTTAATGCCATGATTTTTGATCAGCACATTGCTTCTGAACTACGCCAAATATTTTATGAAGATTTGAAAGATGCATCCCAAGTAGATAAAGAATTATGGAAGAACAGGCCGATGGCTTGGCAGCTTTTAGATAGGGTGGTAAGGTTGGTTTCACCATTGTTGTAAATAGTGGCACTGTTAGTTTGAGGGCGCTATCTTAAAGGCTGTGTAGTATTCATTCTTGCATTCAAAATAGAGATGAACATTAAATAAGGATATAAAAATGGCTGAAAAAGAAATAAGCGCACGGCTTCCTGTTTTCTGTGCTTTTTTACGTGGGGTAAATGTAAAGGGAACTACTATGAAGATGGCAGAGGTTTGCTCAGTATTTGAAAAAGCAGGGATGATGAATGTTGATTCTGTTTTAGCTTCAGGAAATATTATTTTTTCATCTGATAAAAACAAGATAGTATTAAAGGGGATTTTGGAAAATGCCCTGTCTGTGAATTTTAATTATGAGGCCTTTCTTTTCTTAAAAAATAAAAGTGAAATAGAACGTATTACTA
>JAFDXH010000058.1 GCA_018268075.1 Bacteroidota bacterium
CAATAACCTATAAAAGACCCAAGCCAATACCTAAGAAAAATATTTACCGATAGTAATCGGAACCAATGAAAACCAGGACCTAAAAGCCTTCCCTTATCCAAGGAAAACCAACCCACAGAATTAAAAAAATTAAACTTCCCTCTAAAAAATGGAAGTTTTTTTTTGCTCCTGTAATATTCAGCAGAAAGAATTTTATTAAAGCACCTCAAAAGAAATTTGACTCTATAATTTATTTATAAGGCAATAGAGGTATTTTAGCAATAAACAATCTGTATGAAAATAGCAATCCTCGGCGCAGGCATGGTGGGAAGAACTATTGCAAAGGACCTGGCACTACAATATGATGTAACATCTATTGACAACAATTCAGCAAACCTTTTGATATTGAAAGCAGCAGGAGTAAATACGCTACAAGTAGATCTTCAGCAATTTGAAAATTATGAATTACTATTGGCACATTATGATTTGTGTGTACTGGCCGTTCCAGGTTTTATGGGGTTTGAGGCACTGCGCGCTGTAATAAATGCCGGAAAAAATGTTGTGGACATTTCTTTTTCACCGGAAAATACACTTAGGCTAAATGATCTTGCAAACCAAAAAAATATAACAGTAATAGTAGATTGCGGAGTGGCGCCGGGTTTAAGCAATCTTGTACTTGGGCATTGTGATGCAGAGATGCAGGTAGAAAGTTTTGAGTGCCTAGTAGGCGGCCTGCCCAAATTGAGAATAAAGCCATTTGAATTTAAAGCACCTTTTTCGCCAATAGATGTAATAGAGGAATATACAAGGCCGGCACGATATGTAGAAAATGGAAATATAATAACAAGACCGGCACTAAGCGATGCCCAACTTCACCATTTTAATAAAGTAGGAACATTGGAAAGTTTTAATACAGATGGGTTACGTTCATTAATAGAGCGAATGCCCCACATAAAAAATATGAAAGAAAAAACCTTAAGATATCCCGGGCATATAGATCTGATACAATCGCTGATGGATGCAGGGTTTTTTAATGATCAGAAAATCTCTATCAATAATGTTGAAATCAGTCCACGCGATCTGACACTTAAATTATTATTTGATCAATGGAAATTGCATCCAGATGAGGAAGAATTTACATTGATGCAGATGAACATTTCCGGCCAGAAGGATGGCCACACTAAAGCCATTGAGTATTTTCTGTACGATGAATATGATGTGAAAACTAAAACCAGCAGCATGAGCCGCACTACAGGTTACACTTGCGCTGCAGCAGTAAATTTGATTGCTAAAGGTTTATTTAATCAGAAGGGGGTATTTCCACCTGAAACATTAGGTGCAGATAAAAAATGCTTTGATTTTATTTTAAATTATCTCAAAGAAAGAAAAGTAAAAATAGAAATTAAGGAAGCTATATTTTAAGTGGCATAAAAGTTAAATATTTTCGATTTTATAAAAATATACCCATGACACTCACGTGCGATTCAAATTAAGAAATAGCATTTTAATATTTCTCTTTACACAAAAATATTTGATTACAAACTTGATATTCTTATATTGAAAATATTGCTATCATTTGCTTTATTTGATTGAAGGCCCACTAAAGTTTGTAGAAAGTTCCCCAACCTGTACTGTTCGCTGTCCCGATACAACCTCTGCCGCTGCTGTTCTGCTTATTGAAGCATCAGCGATATGAACATGCCCAATATCAGCCGTGGCACTCACACTACTTTTACCGCTGGTAAAGTTCCAATCATTATCAAATTTCATGTCTATATTTCCGCTTAACCCACCTTTTACACTTACATCTTTTCCGCCTATCTCAGCTATTTTAAAATCTTTTTCCACACTCGCGGTAAAGTTCACATCATTGGCATAACCTTGGTTTTGTGCGGCTATTTGGTCTGTTGTGTGGCTATAACACAAGTTCAAATTTTTATATCCAAATTGGAATTTATCGCCATGGCAGGTGCTGACAATAGTTCCTATTACATACTCAGATGGAATATTAAAGCAAGGGCCTTCAAATTCTTTTATATGTTTTGGCTTTTTACTAAATGGGTCGGGGGCATCTGCAGGAGTTGCATTGTGCACCTCGCTACAAGTTTCCAGTTCTTCGGGGCGGCTACCACTGTAGATACCTGCAATATATCGTAGTCCTTCGACCCAGGCGGAATACAGTTCATAATAGGCAATTTTTACTTTATACTTGCGGTAAGCATTCAGGTATTCATTCCATCCCTCTTGATGTACTCTGCTAATAAACGGAGCAGTTGCTTTCAAATACCAGTTGACCGCTGCGAAAACATGGCCATAATAATCATTCCACATTCTGGACAATCCTTCTAAATCGCTATTTTCTGATTTATAAATAATAGGCACCCATTTGCAACTAACTCTCTTCTGGCATTTATCGTCTTCATCGGGTTGAGGGCACTGCCCCGATTCCTTTAAATATTTATCAAGTAAATCCCTATCGTGCCGACGTACATCTTTAGCATAAGGTTTCAGCTTTTCGTAAAATTTCTTTTGCCACCATTGGATTCTTTTATCATAACTCATTTCAATGGGAGTGAGTGGGATTATATACTTTTCAAAATTGCTGGGATAGATTAAATAACCTTCATCTTCATCAATATAAGGTTTTTGCCCAAGTGGCTTAAGAGTACGCAGTTGGGCAGTTAGGCTTTTAATTTCCTGTGATAATTGCTTAAAAGTTGATTTTAATTGATTACTTCCAAATGCAAAGGCCATACCTATATCTTCAGGCTTGTTTACAAAAACCTTTTTATAAATAGGGAAGGTTACATCGTCAACATCGGCGCCCGGAGGTGTGTCGGGCGCATCATCCGGAAGGCTATTATCAAACGTGTGATCATCAGAAGGGTCTTTATTCGTTTCCTGATTCATCTCTTTGGCAGCTTCCTTACTTGCCGTCTTAATAAAACTTGTGGAGGGGCCTCCCGCGCCTCCTATGGAATTAATTTCTTTAGCGAGACATTGAAACAAGGCGGCAATATCGCCTTTGGCATAAGATATGAGTGCCTCGCCCTCATTGGCACTTTGAAAATCAGGATCAACAGTCAATGCCTTAGCAAAATATTTTAGTGCGGTTTCAAAATCGCCATAATAAGCCGAAGCCCAGCCAATGTTAGCATTAATAGCAGTATTCCTCCCTGAATCTAACTCATTAGCATAAAAATAACATTGCATTGATAGCTCCAAATCTTTCATGTCTCTGTAATAGACACCTAAATCATTAATAGCCCACACATCATTGGGATTTTTCAAGATGGCTGAGCAAATAAGATACACTGCGGCATTTTTGTCACCGCCCGAGGCCAAAAGAAAGGCGCCTGTTGTAGCAAGATTCATGCTCGTATCTTTTACTATTTTCTTAAGCGTGCCTGGAAGAAAAGGATTCAAATTTTTTTCTGCTTTACCTAATTGTAATTGTGCTATTGCCATTAAGTCTTTTTTTGACAGTTTAGCAAGTTTTTCTGCATGATGAAATGGGTTGAGTTTTGGCGTAGCCTGATCTATTGCATTATTAAGTGATGCTACTTTTTGAACAGACTGATCGAGGCGGTTACTAAGCGAATCAAGATTGGGTATTGCCGGTATTTGCATTTGATTTATGTCCGGGAAATTTACATTCGCCAGTTCAGGATGTGTTGTTTTTAGATCATTTAGTTTCGCTTCAGTCGTACTCATTTGCCGCTGTATTGATGTATCCATCTTCACCTTCTGCATCGCCTGCTGCGCTTTCTGCATGGCTTCTTTATATTGGGGACTTGATTTTAGTTGCTGCAATTTTTTTTGCGCCTCTTTAATCTTTTGCATATCTGCCTGTGATTGAGCCTGTAATTGCCACACAAAAAACAACAACCCCAAAGCCATCATTATTTTCTTCATAAAACGTGTTTTACTTTTTCACAATAGCATGATTCAGTTTATCTACATCAATCAACTTTACTATTTTTTCAACATTGGTTTTATTGCCATAAATATTGATAGAAATGCTTTGCACTTGATCACTTTTTATTTTCTTGGGTGTGTGTTCATCGCCCTGTCCATTCTGATTGAACCCGGTATGATAAATAAAATCCTCATTTGGCTTTAAAAGAAAATTTCCCAGCAGTATCATCATTATATTTTTCCATTTTGCCAAATTAGAATTCTCCTGGTTTTCAGGAATAGAAAAAAGCCTCGAGATTTTTGAATTATTTACAGGGTACGCAACTGATGTGAATTTTATTGAGCCTGATGTCTGATCAACTGGTACTGCTACATAACTATTCACTTTAAAAGAAACCTGCACTACTGTATTATTCCTGAAACGATGTGTGGCTAAGGCATTTTCACCTTCCATTTGCTTCATTCCGGAATTATCCTGCACCTGCTGTGTCATGGCGGTCATTTTATCAATGAACTCATTTTGTTTTTGCTGATAATATTTTGGGTGCTTGTCTTTGGTAAATAAGTCAGCGCCTTCGCTCTGGTGGGCAGTGGTATAGGTAGTATAAAGGTTCATGTAATAATTTACAGAATCCTGATACCGCTTGTACAGCGGGCTTTCGGTGGTAGCAGCCACATTATCATAACTCTGCGTCCCGTTATCAAGCGCGTGCTGACTGTAATCGAGTTGATACTTTTTCCAGGCTTGTAATGAGTCTTTATTTACGATGAATTGAAATGTGATAACCAGCCCGCGTGGCGAGCGAAGATTGTAAGGCGTACCTCCGTTCTGCAATCCATTATTATTGGTATATTCGGATAGTTCCGTCACTGCCCAGTTGAGTTTTTGAGAGGCACTTTGCATCATATCGGTGATGAGTGTACGCATTTTATCCTGCATGTCTATTTCCTGTGGCAGGATCGCATTACCTGATCGTATTTCCTTGCTTTGAGAGTCTTCAATAAATCCTGTTTCAGGTTTATCCGCAGGCCAGTTTGGGTAGTCCTGAGCATGCAACGAAAGGCATGAAATAATCAATAAACAAAGCGTAGTGAATCTTTTCATTATTATCATTTTTTTTCAGGTCATTTTCCTGATTAATTCGTTTGGTAAATAAATGATAAAATATCACAGCGGGCAATCGCATAAATGGTTGATTTTTTAAGAAATGAAAATCTCTTTTATTTCTTCGTTTACTACTTTAAATATTGCTGACCACGGGTCCGTGTCTTCGCGAACCCAATAAGATTCACAATTTGCAGTGGTTTTTGAGGACCCAACCTAGAGAGTTTAGTTCGTGCTCTCACGTACGCCATAACTATTTCTTTAAAAATCTCAACTGTGTTGTTCTATTCCCATTACTTAGCTCAGCAATATAAACGCCTGCGGCCAGTGATGTTACAGGTATTGTAATGCTTGCTCCGTTAATTCGATAGCTTCTCAATTGTGCGCCGGACAGATTATAAATTTTCAATAAAGAATAATTGCCAATACCGGTGATGGTGATATGAGCTGTGGCAGGATTAGGATAAAGAGATATCGCTGCAGAACTAGGCAGGCTACAGGCAACGATATCTGAATAGGTACTTTTACCGTCTATATCTGTTTCCTGCAAACGATAATAAAGAGTTTGCGTTGCGGGTAATGCATTATCTGTAAAAGTATAATTATGAGAGCCAGTGCCGCTTGCGTTTACGTCGCCGATAGTATTAAAATCAGAGCCATCCATACTCCTTTGAATGTGGAATACATTGGTATTAGATTCATCGCCTGTTTGCCAATTTAGCAATACCTCTCTACCGCCAGCTGATGCGGTAAACGAAATAAAATGCAATGGCATCGATGTAGAACTTTTTAAATAATCAATGAGATTGATAACTCCATTCTTAATATTGTAAAATAAAATCGGGCCTGGCTGCCCGTTTACATAATAAGCGTAGGTCGTATCTAATGTTGGTGGTACCGGAAATATAATCCCTCCCGTTAATGTGATGCTTCCAGATGATGCGTTAATCTCCCTTGTTTGCAAAACATTATTATAGGTGGTACCGGGCAGCTTCAGAGTCCCGTATCCTGTAACCTGTATAGTGTCCAAGAGTTTAGAAGTTCCTGTAAAAGGTTTTTCTATAAACAAGGTGACTGAATCTTGAAAAGAATCAGGATAAGTAAAAGGATAATGCAAAGTGGTTAACGGATGTGCATATACGAATTTATCGGAAGACGATTCGAGGCCCAAAATAGCAGGATTGCCGGAAACTGTCTGGTAATAACTATAAAGCGTATCCCCCAAATCTGTTGCGTATTGGGCGCCGGGGAAATCAACTACATAAGGCGTACCTGCTGCACTTATAAAATTTAAAGTACCTGCGGTAACGCTGTCATTCAGGTTGCTATAGTCCCACGTAAGATTGGTTCCCGCAGCTCCGGGCAATATGCCGGTAGTATGTGCATATTCGGTGGTAACCACATCTCCAATCTGAGGCTGAGTAGAGACTGTAGGCTGAGCAGTTGCAAATTGAAAAATTGCATTGAGGAGAAATAACAGGTAAAATTTTTTCATTTTTTTATTTTTTTAGAAGAAAATTATATGTTGCCCACAACTTCTTTAAACCTATAAGGATTCGCATACCGCATAGGTTTATTTATTACATCCTCACAAATTCTACTCTTCTGTTATTCGCTTTTCCTTCAAGAGAAGAATTATCACTGATGGGTTTGGTGTCGCCAAACCCTTTCGTAGTAAGCCGTGAAGCATCTATACCCATTTTTATCAATTGTGTTTTTACTGCCTCTGCACGTTGTTGGGAAAGTGTAAGATTGTGTGCAGCCGGACCTGTATTATCAGTATGGCCATCTATTTCAAATTTTAAATCAGGGTTACTTTTTAAAACGCCAACAATCATATTTAATGTTCCCATGCTTTCGGGCTTGATGTCTGATTTATCAATATCGAAAGTGATGCCGTGTGTTACGATCTTTGATTCGGTAAATTTCTTACCAACCATATTCATATTGCCGCCGGCAGCCGCACGAATGTTAGTAATTACAATTGGATTATCCTGGTCTCCGATACCGGCAAAATAAAAGGAATAGGGTACACCCCCCAAATTCGGCTCTACCAATATCCGGTACTGATCCACATAGCATTTTAGCTGATTATCTTTATAAATGATGGCACAATGATGCCAATGATTTTGATAGCTATTAATTAATTTTGTTGGCAAATTCGAGTTTAAATTATTGGGGAAACCACTCATCGAAACATCACCTCTTCCTTCATTATCGCCTTTATTAAAATAAATTGCGCCTTCATCTGCATTGCCATCCTTGTTGATATATTGCAAATAAATTATCGGACTCCCCTGGCTGCTGTTATTGCTGCAATAGGTATCAAATTCAATGGTAAAGGGTTCATTTAAATAGGATTTTGTTTTCATTCGGGGGGCAACTTTGCAATAATTTCCATCTGTGAGTAAAAACGCAATCTTTCCTGAAACTGTGTTTACTACAGCCTGTCCGCTTGTTAAGTTCCAATGAGAAGGAAATTCGCCATTCTGGTCTTCAGTAAAATCATCGGCAAAGAGGACAGTATCACCAGGTACAAAATCATAATTGTTGTAGGCGGCAATAGATTGTGGGGCTGCAGAATTTCCAGATCCTGAGGAAGCGCCATTATTGGATGAAGCATTCGATGAAGAATTATCTGATGAAGAAGAATTACCATTCCTCTTCGCTGCCCTTCCTGCTGAACTTTCTGTTTTATCTATTGCTTTATCAGTGGCATTACCTGCATCGTTGGTCACATGGTCTGCTGCTGTTTGGGCTACTTTTTCTTTTAACCTTTTTAAAAATTGTGCCTGGGAATATTGGCAAACGAAAAGTAACGCAATGACCAATACCATACTTTTTGGAAAACTAAATGACGATTTCATAATAGAAAAAAAAATTTAGGTTAGAGAATCACTCAGCATCAAAGGAATATTTTTTATAGATAAATTCCTATCGTATAAAGGGGTGATTTTTTGGGTTTTACCAATTTTCAAAATCGGCTTACCCTAAAGTAACATCGCCTATTAAAAAATAAGGGTTGCTAACTTTTAAAAGGTTGACAACCCTTATTGGAAAACTACTTGAGAAAAATCACAAAAATTATTGTTTATTGAATGGGATAGAAAAATTATTCCCATTTACCTGATAATTTAAATAGTACATACCGGCAGAATACTCATTGACATTGATTTGTTGTAATCCTTCTTGGGCAGAAAACATTTTTATTCTTTTGCCTGAAACATCCATTATTGATAATGGCAAAGCCTGCGCCATGGTGCCATTTACCTGCAAAATAAGGTTTTCATGTACCGGATTTTGAATAATCTTCACAGATAAATCCTTGTTCAATTTAACAGAAATTACAATAGAGTAAGATGAATGCCCATCAATATCCACCTGCTTTAACCTATAAAAACTTATGCCGTTTAATGGATCTTCATCAGTAAATGCATAATTATTCTCTGCTGAAGAGGCCCTAGACGCCTCAACAGCTCCTACCTTTTTAAAATGCTCTCCATCACTACTTCTTTCTATATCAAAATGATCGTTATTAATTTCATGAGCTGTTAGCCAATTCAATACTACTTTTCCAATACCTGCCTTTGCATTAAACGATATCCAGGATAATGGAAGAAGCGTTCCCTTTACAAACGTTTGTGTATTGGTTAATGACCAATCATCAAAAGTGCGAATATATAAGGTATGTACCGAATCGTCTTTTAATGAACTTATGTCTGCAACGAAATTATAATTACTTAAATCAGTTGTTGGCGATATCACAATTGCTGTAGCCTTGCCGAAACCAGGATCTGTATCAAAGAAATACTCCAGCTTAGTAATGTTAGCTGCAGTAGGATTTGGCGGAATCACCACATTGGCCATAAGGATATTAAACGTCTGCAGGTTGGTTTCGCTCCAGCTTCCGTTGGCATCCTGAGTGCGAATATAAATACGATGCACACCATTGCTCAGCCCACTTAAATCAATAGGCACATTGGATGCAGTAACATCTGCAGAGGAAGTGATGGCAATTGGTTTTCCATTTCCAAAACCAGGATCAGTGTCAATAAAATATTCCATTTTTACAATGTTAGCCGCTAAAGGGTTTGCAGGTATTGATGCAGCTACATTTGCCACAAAAAATGTTTGCACATTGGTAAGGCTCCAACTTCCGTTGGCATCCTGTGTGCGAAAATAAATGCGGTGCACTCCGGTGGCAATACCGGTTATATCTAGCGAAGCATTATTTGCAGTTACATCAATTGATGCGGTAATTGGAATAGAAGTCCCTTTTCCAAAACCAGGGTCGGTATCTATAAAATATTCAACCTTTGTAATATTGGCTACCACAGGGTTTGATGGAATAGTAGCTGCGGGGAATAATTTGAAAAATGTTTGTACATTGGTATGGCTCCATACACCCATTATATCTCTTGTACGAAAATAAATGCGGTGCACACCTGATGTTACTGAACTTAGATTTACTGAATAATTATTAACAGTAGCATCTGTTGACGAAGTAACAGGAATGGATGTTCCGCTTCCGATGCCGGGGTCGGCATCTATAAAATATTCTTCATAATTAATGCTGGCTGGCGTTGCATTTGAGGGCAATGTAAAACTGACCTGCGCCTGTATGATTCCTGAAAAAATAAAAAGTAAAAAGACGGTATAAAATATTTTTCGTAGCATGGTTGTTATTTGTAAATGCTTACAGTAAATCAACTTTTATTGGCAATCCATATTTTAATGAACCGTGGTAGAACTAATTGTAATGTTCATATTGGTAGCGCCACTCGGAACGGAAGATGGCACCGTAAGCACATAGACAGACGGAATAGACGGCATACCTGAAAGTATGTATGGAGCTGGGCCGCCATAAGCGCCACAGTCAACCGTTACACTATTCAATGAGCCTGCACCAATAGCGGGTGAGCCGGTTTTTAATTTATATCTTCCATCAGAAGAAAAACCCGTTCCGCTTGAATAACCAACAAAAACGTTATCAAGGTTTACACTCAACTGATTGCCGTTTCCTGTAGGAAGCCCTGTATTGTTAGTGATGTTATTAAAAAATGAATTGGAAGAGAGATAGCTGCCAAAATTGGCGCTATTAAAAATATTATTTTGAAAAGTAAAGTTGGCACATGATGCTGCATAGCTGTAGAGAAAATCATTATTAATAAAATATCCTGAAATATTATTAACGTTAGAGGCAAACTGCATACCCGGCCCATTAAAAATATTATTATAAACCAACAGGTTGGATGCTTTGCTGGTAGTGCTACCTGCTACTAAACCGTAAATTACATTTTGCCGAATGGTATCATTATTACTGATTGAGTTTGCGGTAAAACCGGGATATACATAGTTGGAAATATTATTCCTTTCAAGGGTAATATTGCTTTCATTCAAATAAACAGCGGCAATGGAACAACCTTCTACCACACTGCCTGCGCTGCCCGCATTGAAATATGGCGAGCCGATATTACTTACGTTGGTGTTAGCCTGAGTTTTAGGGTTGGACGTAGCATCGGTAAAAAAATATCCTGTGCCGATAATCACTAATTTTTTGGTGAGCGTAGGCGCTGAATATGCAGAGGCAGAGGCTTCCACCATAATGGTATCACCGGCAGCGGCGGCGGTTACAGCAGCAGGTAAGTCTGTAAAGTCTGCCGAAACTCCGAGGTTGTTATTTACCCGCCAAATTTTGGCAGAGGCATTTTGGCAAAGAATAAAAAGGAGGGCGCAAAGAGGAAAAATCTTTTTCATAATTTATTTTTTAAATATTACTAACCCGTTTCCAAAAAGGAATGAAATATTACCAACTTCTTTCATCAGCAAAGAAATTCAATAATGAACCGCAAGTCAATCCCATAAATGGGTGATTTTTAAAATAAATTTTTAGGGGTACTTACCCCTTTTTGAGTGCTTTTGCTACTGCTTGTGCTTTAGAATGTACGTGCAGTTTTTCATAAATGTGCTTAATGTGGGTGCGAATAGTGCTAATGCTTATGAAATATTTCTCCGCCAATTTTTTATAACTCAACCCCTCCACTAATGAGTACAGAATTTCATTTTCCCTTGTGGTAAGTTGATACTCACTTAGGCCAGATGGCGAAGATTGCTGAAAGGAGTGAATCACCTTTCTGGCGATACTTGCGCTCATCGGTGCACCACCTTGGTATAAGGATACGATAGCATCGGTAATCTCTTCAGGAGAAGATTTTTTCAAAAGATAACCACAAGCGCCTGCCTGTATTGCTTCAAAAATTTTTTCATCATCATCAAAAACGGTAAACATAAGCACCTGAATGTTATCAAAATTTTCCTTCACCGTTCTTACACCTTCTATACCGGAAATATTAGGCAACCCAATATCCATCAATACAATATCAGGCTGCGATTTTCTCAAATCACTCACCACATTCAATAGGTTAGGCAGTGACGCCACACATTGCATGCCTTCAGTTTGGTTTAATAGTTTGGTTAGAGAATTTCGTAGTGTATTATTATCCTCTACAATTGCAACTTTAATCATACCCTGCAAAATTGAATAATGAATTGAAATATACGTATCGTATGTTTATTTGATTTTTGCAATCAGGGTAATTTTAGTTCCTTTATTTTTTTGGGAATCAATATCTATGTCAGCCAAAATCTCTTTAGCCCTTTTTCTCATATTGTTCAGCCCATTTCCAAAAGATAGATTCTTTTTATCAAAGCCTATACCATTATCCATCAGTACTATGCTGAGCTGAGAGGCCTTACGCTCCACCACAATGGATGCCTCTGTGCACTTTGAATATTTTATCAGATTATTAATAGCCTCCTTCATTATCAGATAAATATGTTGCCTGTATTCCATCTCAAGATGGATATTCCTAATCTCATCACTAATATTAATTTTATAGTTAATGGCCTTTGCTTCAAAAAGCTTTGCTGCAAAAGTTTTTATTCTTAAAAAAAGATCCTCCAATGAATCATTTTTTGGATTAATACTCCATACTATATCGTCCATCCGCTCCATCATTGATAATGAATTTTCTTTTATTTCTTTCAGCATATCCCATGCTTCTGCATCTTTCTTATGATGCAAAGCCATATCGCTCAATATTGAAATAGAACTTAATGTAGAACCTATATCATCGTGAAGATTCAAAGAAATTCTATTTCTTAAATTTTCAATTTTTTTAAGTTGATTAATCCGGTACCTGAATAGTGAATAAAAAAATACGCCTATCGCTAAAGCTATTAAGGCTATAAACCACCAAGTGTTCCAGAAGGGTAGCTTGATGGCAAACTTCAATTTTAAAATCTTATCTGCACCCACGCCATTAGAATTTTCAGCCTTTAATAATAATGTATAGTCGCCGGATGATAGATTCGCAAATTCAATTTTCCCTTCCCTTCCTGCCAGGCGCCAATCTTTATCAATTCCTTCCAATTTATAGGAGTAACGGTTATTCAGGGGGTTACTATAATCAGTCACCGTCCATTTAAAAATAAAATTGTTCAAATCATGTTTAAAATATTGCTCCTTTAGCGGATTAAATAAATAGGGGTTTCCATTCACGATTACCTCTGTCAATTGGATATGGGGTTTTACATCAATAGACTTTAGTAAATCAGCCGGATTAAAGGAAGAAATATATTCTGCACAACCATAAACCATCATCCCGCTATGGCTGCAATAAAGTGTTCCATTCATTGCATTACTCAACAAGCCATCAGAGGTAGTAAAATGCCGGAACACATTTGTATTCAAATTATAGGCTACCAATCCTCTTTGGGTAGCCATCCATATATTGCCGGTACTGTCAATGGCAACAGAAGTAATAGGTTTATCAATAGATGACGGCAGCTTAAATTCGTGAAGCCGAATACTATCAACATTCCAGGTCAATAAAGTATTGTTATTAAAAGTGTAACAATACCCCTTATGATACAATATTTGGGATATTGCCGTTCTGGATCCTATAAATTTTACAAATGGCTTTGAAAACTCACCGGTATTTCTGTCATAAAATATTACTCCTTCATCATAATCTCCCAACCAAAGATTACCATTTTTATCTTCGCACGCAGCCCCTATTACCAAGGGTTTGGGAAGGCCATACTCTGTTATGAAATTATTAAAAACCTGCTTGTATTTTTTCCCAGAAGAATCTGAAACCCATATTCCATGCCGCCATGGGAATGCCCACCACTTTTTTTGGGAGTCCTGAAATATATCCGTAATAAATTTAATCCCGGGTTTAGAAAACTCGGTGTCTGTTAATTGATAAAATATTTTTGCTCCTGTATTAAGATTAATTGCTGCTAGGCCTTCTGATGTGCCACACTTTAGTACATCAGCGCCTTCCATCTGCATAGATAGACAGGAAACCTGCATCTTACCAATCTCCTTGCTGTAATCTCGCTTTTCATTCAGATCTGCATCGTACAATTTTAAAAAATTTTGATTGCTACCCCCCAACAACAGATTATTACGCCACTCAAGAATAGAAATACCCTGGCTGGATATAGAATTGGGAAACTCATGATGGTGAATAATATTTCTGGATGGATTATAAAAAAAAAGCCCTTTATTAGTGCCAATCCACACCCATTTATCTAATGAGGTAAATAAAAAAGTTACATCAAAATTTATTTTTTGGTTAATAAAATTTCGGGTAAGGGTGTTTTTTTTCGGATTAAATATTTCTAAACTATCGTTCAGCAGTATTCCCCATGAGCCATCTTGCTGCTTCACCTCAGTAAGGCTTTGTACATTAAAGGGGTTGTTCTTGTTCAATAGAAAATCGAAAACCTTTTTTGATTTGGTATCAAATTCTTTTAACCCCTTATCCCAGGTGCCAATCCAAATTTTTCCTTCATGATCAAAAATAAAATTGGTAAAAAGCCCGGTAAATTCCGGATCATTCGCTGCACTCACCTCATGATTGAATTGACGAGTGCTTACATCATAACTCCATAATCCATTAAAAGTACTTAAGTACAATATTCCTTTCGTGTCAAACCCTATATGAGTGATTCGGTTGTTAAGTAATTTTTCATTTTGGCTTCCCGGCAAATCAATAAAAGACAATTTTCGATTAACTTGATTATAAATATATAAACCAAAAGATGTTGAAATAAAAACAATATTATCGGTATTGATGGCAATGCAGGTAACATTATCATTTCGCTGCGAATTGTTATCAAGAGGTACATATTGAAATTTTCTATTGAGCGGGTTAAAATAATTCAACCCATGATCTGTGCCTATCCAGATCGTACCATTAGCATCGCCAGAAATACTATTAATAATATTGCTAGATATAGAATTTTTATCATTAGGCATATTTTTAAAAACAGAAATGGTACTGCCATCTATCAGGTTCAATCCGGATTTGGTGCCCACCCAAATAAAACCACGCTGCCCTTTATAAATACATTGAACACTGTTATCACTCAATCCATTTTCTTCATCAATCGTTTGTAAAGGAAGTGAATTTACAAATTGAGAAAATGCGGAGAAGGATATTAAAAAATAAAGCAGCAAAAAAGTAATAGAACTTTTCAGGCGAAAGCTGCTCATATTATTTTTAATTTTTGTCAATAAATTTTCTCCTCAAAAGTAGATTGTTTTCAAAGAAGAGAAAATTATTGATACAAACCGGTAAGGATTTGAAGAATAGTTCTCTTCAGAAAACAGCAACTTTTGTATGAAATTTTTCTAAAATGAGGTGGTCAAATAGAGAGAAAATGTACTAAAAACCGGTTAGTGTAAGTGCCCAATCAGTATGGGCTACTGCGGTTGACACGATTCAGGCAACTCTAAAGCATATAATAATACTTTAATAGTAAAAATATATTGTATTAATTTTATAGTAATGTTGAAATCATTTTCATTTATCCTTCCTTTCCTCTTTATTTTTTACCTCAATACTTTTGCCCAAACTTCTTCAAAAAGCGCAGACAGTATTGCCTGGAAGCGCATAGAAAAACAACCACTGAATGAAAAAAATTTTCATGCTGCATGCGACCTGATGCAGGCAATTGCAAAAACAGATATTAATTATAGTTATAAAATTTTTCAGCAATACCTTCCCCGGGTAAAAGCCACCGGCAATCATCAATGGGTACATGTATTATTAATGGGTTGGGCGCGGGCAAAAGAATCTTTAAACTTTTTTGCACAGGCAGATTCTTTATTTAATGAAGCCAGAAAAAATGCTGTTAGCAGTCCGGTCTTATATCGCGAAAGCCTTGTGGGTACTATTCTTCTTTACCTTGAATGGGGCAAAAAAGATTTATTAGCAAAATTTATTCAACTAAGTGAAGCAGCATGTTTAAAGGCCGGCGACAAAGAAAACCTTTCCTTCACTTATACATTTAAAGCAATGGCGCACCTG
>JAFDXH010000059.1 GCA_018268075.1 Bacteroidota bacterium
CACCAAATAATTTTGATGGCAATGGAGGCGGAGGTGGTGGAGGAGCAAACATATTTAAATCGTTTGTAACGCCTTGAACAACTTCGTGTGCATCTTGAAAAGCCTCGTCGTCACTTGCTTCGGTTTGTTGTTTGATTTGTGCAGCAGCAAGGGGAACAATTGGCAATAACTTAGGATGAATTAAATTAATTGGTGGTAATGGAGGTGGCGGTGGTATAGCGAACATTGATGGTTGTCCAGGTTGTATGAGTGGTCTAGTGGCTGGTGTTTGAAAAACTTCATCTTCATCATCATCATCGTCATCATCCTGTCGTCTTTGTCGTTGTTGTTGTTGTTGTTGTAAACGTCTTTGTTGAATTTGCTGTTCATGGTCTGAATCTACGCCTGCTTCATCTTGGGCTACTGGCGCTGGAGCTGTTTGTTGTTGTTGTTGTTGTTGCTGTTGTTTTTTTGGTCTTCCTCTTTGTTTAGGTGTAGCGGGAGTAGGAGCTGGAGCTGGAGCCAAAGCTGGTGCTGGAGCTGGAGCCATAGCTGGAGGGTTAACTATCTCTTGTGCTTTTATTTTCGTTGGAATAGATAATTTTATGCCTCGTTTTAAATCAGAAATTGTATCATCAGGCTGTTCTAATATCATATGAATAAATGCTTTTTGTTTTGCTCTATCACGTGGGATTTGTGTTTGTAAATTGTCTAATGCAACTTTTCTTTCTTGTGCAGTTAAATCTTGAAATTCAGGTGTTGACTCTAATAATTGTGCTGGTGTTAATAATCCACTATATAAATTTACTAATTGTGCTAATGCAGTATTTTGATTTTTTAATTGAGATGTTTGTTCTTTTAAAATATCAGCTACGTTGTTTTCTCGCTGTAATTGATTTAATTCTTGTAATTTAGCCATATATTTTTCTGGTTGGTCTTCTAGTAATTTTAATTCTTTTTGCATCTTTTGAATTTTAAACTCTTTTTTGTAAAAATCTTCTATTTGTTCTTGTGAAGCACCTTTGCTTTTTAGTATGTCAAGTTTTTTCTGAAATTCATTTAATTCTAATTGTTCACGCATCGCCTTTTTACCTCTTTTCATTTTGGCTTTCGAAATAGCAACACCAGTTGGAGTTGTTTTTTGGAAAACCTTAACTTTGACATTTTTTTGAGCTAATTTATCGGATTCAATTTTTTTCTTGAGCTGTTGAATTTCATTAAGGGTATCGATTGGTCGCTTTTTATATACATTTCTTTCAGCAGATTCTAATATTCTTTTTTTAATGATTCGATTCATAATAATATAATATGAGAAATAAATTAATTATAATATTATTTTTTAATTATTATTTCGAATAAATTCGTGTACTTCATCTGCATTGTAAAATTGTTGATGTCCGTACATATTAATAAAATTATTAAATTGTTCTGGATTCATTATGCGTTGAACTTGGCTAATATGAAATTGCGCCCTTGGTACTGGTGGTGGTTGTTGGTTTTGTTGTGGTGGTGGTTGTGGTGGTTGTGGCTGTTCATATCCTGCTCCTTTTGCCAAAACATTTAATCTTGAAGCTAATCCGGCAATGCCATGAAATAAATTTTTTGATGCTGGTGATAAATCTCGTTCTAAACCGCTGACATTTTGAACAACAAATTGATTAACAGTTGGATTGGCTTTGATTAAATTTGGTTGAGCATTTAAAATTGACATAATAAATCTTTGACAATTATTTGATAATGCATCATAAGTAAACCAATCTTTACCCATATATGCTTGCCCAGCATCTAATAATTGTTTAAAGGTACAGTTGAAATTTGGTGGAATATTTAATACAAACTTCTGTGCATTTGGTTTGATTGTTGGATATTGATGTAAATTTATAACTTCATTTTTTTCTACTAAAATCGGTATACCCTCTTGCAAAGTTACGACCATATATAAATGATATAATTCATCAATTGAATATTTATTTTTAATTGAATTAAATTGTCCTAATGTAATTGCATTAACTAATCCATTTACTTTATTGTCTAATGGTTCACGATAAATAGTTATTCCAACAATTTTATTATTTCCATATTGATTTATTATGTTCCGTTCTGCTGGAGGATAATTATTTCGTCCAAATATTGCTCCCTTAATTCTTTCACCAAAGCTTTTCACACTATCTAATAATCCAGCGCCTTCCTCATTTGAATCTCCCATATTTATATATAAAATAGGAATTTAAAAAAATTATTTTATCAAATTATTTTATATAAGTCAATATGTTATCATTTAAATCTGGTCAAGCCGTTGCAGAAGTTGTATTTAAAGATAAAAAATTAAAGTCAAAACCTATATATGTGAAGGATGATGATGGAAGCAAAAATGAAATGCTTTCTGTTAATAAAGATGAAATTCTACCAAAATCTTTTTATACAGGTCTCAAAAATATGGGAACAACTCAATTAGCATTATTAAAGAAAGCAATCCGTGAAAATAAAATTGGTTATCTTGCTAACAGTAGAAATTTAATGGAAGCGTTTAGTCAAGCACAAGTATTATTATCTGATATTGGGAAACAAAATTTTTTAATACCTAAATCTGAGGGTGACGTCAAGCCTGTACCATTACAAGAATCATCTCGAATGGCTGTATTCGGTCCTGCTGGTGTTGGTAAATCAACATTCATTTCAAATTGGTTGAAAACATATAAAGAAAAATATCCAAAAAATCACATTTATATATTTAGTCCCAAATTAGATGACCCAGCGTTTAAAAAAATAAAAGATTTAGATTATGTGAAACTAGATGACACAGTTTTATCTAATGTGCTCAATGTGTCAGAATTTATCGACTCGTGTTGCGTCTTTGATGATATCGAATCTATCACAAATAAAGCATTAAATGAAGCAATACGACGATTTAGAGACCAATGTTATGAAATAGGAAGAGCACCAACAAATATCACAACAATTGCAGTTCATCACGTTATATTAGCAAACCAAGCAACAAAAATTATTTTAAATGAAAGTGAAGAAGTTGTATTATTTCCAAAATCAAATTTTTCTGCTGTATCAAATTTATGTCGTAGATATTATGGCTTTGATAAAGACCAACTGAACTATTTAAAAAGTGTTCCATCTAGATGGGTTGTAATTAAGCGGTCATATCCAACTTGTATTATTAGCGAAAATGCAGTAAAAGTAATTTAAATATTTTTTCTATATATAATATATAGATGATAAAATTTGAAGATTTTTTAGAAACGTTTGGTGAAAGATATGACTATCATTTTGTATACTCTTTTCCAACAGATGAAATTAAAAAAAAAGTTTTGGAAAATATTGATAATCAATGCGAACATGCCAAAGAGCAATATTTGAACGATTTAAAATTAAAAGAAAAAAGAATGAAAATATTATATGACATTTATGATGATTGTTTTCGATATAATATATTTTTATGTTCGAAATTATGTGAATTAGAATATGATATAGACACTACAATTAAATACGAACATTCGCTTGGTGAAATACAACAAAATATTCGTAATAATATCTCTTTATTTGTCATTGAAAGTTCAAATGATAAAATAGTTGCAATGAAATATGCAATAAAAATTTTAGAAGAAACATTTGAAATTAGTGGACACGTATTTATTACAATTGATAAATTAATGAAGTTGTTATTATTCAAACCTCATTTAGTTTAAACTTTTGGTAAAATTTTCTTAATAATATTTTTTTCTTTTTGATTATCTTCTAATGTTAAAAACGTCATTATTGTAACGATATAATCCGCTGACTCTTTTTGATGAAGCATTAATTTTGCATAATCATCAATTTTTAAATAACTAAATCTAGCTCTCAAACTGCTATGTTTTCCACAGGTTGAAATACCATCTTTTAATTGCTGAAAACGATAGGGATTAAACATTGTTTGGAATCCTTGTTCTTTTGCTTTATCCATTAACTGCCCAATTATATTATATTTTGTCCATTTTGTATCTTCTGAGTATTTTAATTCTTGATTCCAGCTAAAGCCGTACGGGTCGAACCACTCTAATGTATTAATATCTTCGTGATATATTAAAGCACACCAATGCCCACTTGAACTGGATTGAACAGGGAATAAAATAATACATTTATTATTTTCTCCTAA
>JAFDXH010000005.1 GCA_018268075.1 Bacteroidota bacterium
ATCCCAAAAAAGAATTTTGTTTTTTGCAAAACCACCATTAACAGAGATAGAATACTTAAAGTCTCTAACTGAATTATTATATCCTAACTCAAATTCAAAACCCTTGTTTTCCACTTCACCTATATTTTCTCTTGGTAGGGTTAAACCTGAAGATTCGGGTACGGAAGCATTTCTATAACTCAAAATGTTGGTACGTTTATTATAGAAGTACTCAAAGGAAAAATTCAAATGTCCATCAAATATTTGGCCATCTAAGCCGATATTGCTTTGATTGGCTACCTCCCAGGTTACGTTTGGATTAGGTATCCTTAACTCCCGGAGAATCTTCTTTTCTACATTATTGTTGAACACATAGGTGGTGCTAGAACTCCAGCCATAGCTGGCTAAAAACTGATATGGGTCAATCAGGTCGTTTCCTGTTTGCCCCCAGGAAGCCCTGAGTTTTAAATAATTAATAAAGGATAGGTTGTTGTTCCAGAAATTTTCTTTATGGATATTCCATCCCAGTGAAATGCCCGGGAAAAAGCCAAATCGTTTGCCATCTTTAAAAATATAAGATCCATCATACCTGAATACAAATTCTGCTAAGTATTTTTCCTTAAAGTTATAATTCAACCTTCCGAAATAGTTCAGTCTTGCCGAAGCATTTGCAGATCCGCTATTGTCTTTTTCTAAATCTCCGCCTGCATATAGCTGATCAATAACATTACTAATATAATACCTTCTGAAGGCGGAAAAAGACATCGCATCCCCGGTGATCTGTTCCGTTCCTGCCATTACTTTTAGGTAATTATATTTTAAAAAAGTTGTTTCATAATTCAGCATCGCATTAATAGTGGTCTGTTTTCTGTCAGACATATCCTGCGACAATTGAGGCTCAGAATATCCGCGCAATCCTCCGGAGAGCACAGGTTCATTATTGCTGTCGTGGCTGCCATCCCAATAGTATAACATCCAGGGGGTGCGCCAAACCTTGTTATTATCAATGCTCTTATCATACGAGGCATTAGTCATAAAGGATAACCCATTTACCCAGGGAATTGATACATCCAGTTTTACATTGGTTTGGAGGCGGTAACCTATCTGTTTGTCATAGCCTGTTGCATCAGTAGCCATCACTGCCGGATTCTCACCTCTTTCAATATCTGGTCCCGGAAATCCATTGGGCCAGTATGCATTCACGTTAGGTTTTCCCCTGATGGTAGCCGCAAAAATGATATCTGTCGGTTTGGTAGGATACCTGCGGTTTTCCTGTCGCCCGTTAATGTCAACACTCACTCTGATATGGTCACTGACCCTTGCGTCCAAGTTGCTTTGAAAATTAAACTGCCGGTAATTTGTACCACTATTCTTATAATTACCATCCTGGAATCTGGTTCCAAACGATATATAATATTTCACTCTGTCTGATCCGCCAGACAAAGAAGCATTGGCCATATTCTGTAAGGAATACGGTTTGTAAACGGCTTTAAACCAGTCTGTATTTGGATAACCCCAGGGGTCTGATCCGTCTTTGTACTTATCAATCATTTCCTGAGTATATACCGGAGTTTTTCCCCTGTATTCGTATACTTCATTTACCATTTGAGCATAAGTAGCTGCGTCTGCCATTTTTGGCAAAACGGTAGGTGCACTATAGCCATGATTGTATGATACCGTAAGTTGAGGCTTGCCCGTTTTTCCTCTTTTGGTGGTTATTAATATTACTCCGTTTGCGGCTCTTGAACCATATATTGCCGCTGAAGCATCTTTTAGTACAGTAATATTTTCTATATCAGCAGGATTAATCCTGTCCAGGCTTCTTCCCATTATCCCATCTACTACTACTAAAGGATTATTATCGCCCAGGGTGTTAACACCCCTGATCCTTATGGTAGACCAATCACGTCCGGGTTCTCCGCTGGGGGTTACCACTGTTACTCCGGATAGCCTTCCGGCCAGGCTGTTGCCAACATTAAATGCCAGAGACCGGTTGATCTCAACACCTTTAACGGTAGCCACGGATCCCGTAAGCGACGCTTTCTTTGTTGTACCATACCCCACCACTACTACCTGGTCTAAAGAGGAAGATTCCGACTCCAAAGCAACCTGAAAACTGTTTGCATTAGAAATGGTCAGCTCTTTTGAAGCATAGCCGACATGCGTAAAAATAAGCACATCATTTTTTTGTGCTGTAATTGAAAAGACACCCTCTGCATCTGTTTGAACAGTGGTGGGTTTTCCTTTCACCTGCACCGATACTCCTGACAGGGGATTCAATCCGTCAGTTACTTTCCCTTTAATAATACCGGATGACTGACTAAAGATTTGAAGTGAGTTTGTAAACAAAAAAATGAGTAGGAAAAATGACTTTTTAATTGCTTCTAACAGGACTAATGGTCTCCCGATGAGCACATCTTTGGCAAATAACCGCATGACAGAAGGTTTGGTTGTAAATAATGTTTATTTATGTAAACATATAAATATTTAAATAGTTTACAAAATTATTTACATTTTTTTCCACTTTTAATGAATATTATAATTTCTGTAAAACTTTTTTTGTTATTTCCAGCGTTTTTGTAATATCATCTGCCGTGTGAGAATAGCTTATGGAATTTTGTTTACAGGGAAGCGGAATCTGGTAAATGCCGTTTTCAATAAGTAACCGGCGGTATTTCAAATCCAGTTCAAAATCATGATTATAAAGGATATCATGCATATCAGTGGGAGCTTTTTCGCTGAAGTATATTACTGATGCGGATGCATTATTTACTACAACTGCAGGTATCCCTTTTTCAGCAAACAACTGTTTCCATCCGGTATAGAGCATTTCACTCGTCGCTTCAAGGTGTTGATATACCTGCTGATCTTTTAAAATGTTTATCGTTGCCAGGGCAGCCGCAATATTCAATGGATGGGCATTATATGTTCCAGCAATTAAGACCCTTTTGTTTACATCCACATCATCGAACAATGACATTATATCCC
>JAFDXH010000060.1 GCA_018268075.1 Bacteroidota bacterium
TTGAGGTATTTATTATACCTTAATGCTTCCGGCGATTTTTTTTCGTTGTCATATTTTAAAGTTTTAGTGAATGCTAAATTTACGGATAGTTGCGGTAGGCTACCGTAGGTTTAGTTCAACAGTGGTATTGCCAATAGTGGGGCTGACGTGCATTTCATCAGCTTTTGTTCGTTATTGAGCAGTAGTTCCGGGCTGAAAATTCTTTGATGAACTTATGTACTTTTTCTGTACTTTTAGTTCTTTATTGGGCTGACGTTCGGGCTGAAGAATATATATTTCCCTGCCATCGCCAAGCCCTAACGTAAGCGGTCATGCCAACAGAACAACCTTCCATCAAAGGAGATTTTTCAGTTTCTAAAAGCACTCAAATTTTATTTTGGCAAAGTTCACTATTTAGCTAACTTTGTTTTGTGGAACAAAAATTTATCCGACACGTCTTTTACTACAAAAATTATTTCCTGGACTTTTATAGAGAACAGACGAAGGACGTTCAGAAAAAGTTCAACTGGACTTTGGAATTAATATCAGTTATTGACAAAGTGCCGAAAAAATACTTTGACCACATGACAGGCACTGACGGAATTTGGGAAATAAGAGTTGAGGTCGGAAACAATATTTTTAGGGCATTTTCATTTTTTGACGAAGGGAAATTAATTGTGGTAGCAAACGCTTTTCAGAAAAAATCTCAAAAGACACCGAAAAATGAACTTGAATTAGCCAAGAAAATTAAAAAAGAATATTTTGATGAAAAAGGAAACAAATAAAAATCTGACATCGTTTGCTGACCATCTTGACCAGGAATATGGCAAGCGCGGGACAAAAAAAAGAGAAGCTTACGAACGAGAGTTTGAAACTTTCAAAATCGGCGTTTTAATTCAGGAAATGCGGGAGCAGCAAAATATGACACAAGAACAACTTGCCGACAAAGTTGGAACCACAAAATCCTACATTTCACGAATCGAAAACAATGCAAGTGACATAAGACTTTCAACGTTAATGCGTATCATTCAAGAGGGACTTGGTGGACATCTAAAATTATCTTTAACAGCATAACGAAACGGCACGAACCGCTTACATGGGGTTTGCTTCTACGCTGGCTGACGGAATAAACATGAGCTTTTGTTCGCTATTCAGCTTTGGTTCCGGCTTGACGTTCATTGTTCGGCTTTAGTACTTATCTTCGGTTTTGGGTTCGCTATTGGGCTGACGTTCGGGCAAAACGTTCATTGAATTCCAGCGCAGCAGCAAGCCCTGTCCGTTATGCGGTCATGCAATTGGGACACTTCAAATAATTTCAATGCCAACAACAGTAGAAGAACTATTTAAGTCCTCAAAACTTACTTTATTCGCACAAATTAAGTGGGGACAAAAAATACCATTGAGGAAGTGTGGCTTTTACGTAGTTGCAATTTCTGACAAAGCCGATGAATTAATTTGTCATGCTAAACCTCAGATTGACAATAATGAAATTGGCAAATGGATTGATGTAGTTAAGCAAGGTGGTAAGACCATTCTTATTGACAAGAAACCTGGAGATGTTGTTAGCATAAAAAATCGTTTAGAGAAATTATGGCTTCCTGATGAAACCATTCTGTATATTGGAAAAGCTGGACCAACAAAAAAAAGAACAGTTGAAAAGCGTCTTCAAGAATATTATGAAACAAAACTTGGTAGCAAAAGAAAACATGCTGGTGGTCACTGGTTAAATGTCCTAAGCAATCTTTCATCATTGAATGTTTTTCTCGCCGAGTATCCAGAGAAAGACATTAATGAAAAAGAAGAACAACTTATTTCGTATTTTATGGAGAAAGTCTCAAATGAAACAAAGGCCAATCTTCATGACGGGAATAACTGCTACCCCTTTGCTAACAAAGAAATTTATAGATTAATACTCAAGACTAAAGTTAAAAAGCGACACGGACTGAATAACCAAGTGGTTGATTGTGGAAAAAATTGGCGAAAAGATTTTTAACAGGAACAAAAAGCACGAACCGCTTACATTGGGTTTGCTGCTATCGCTGGCTGACGGAATAAACATCAGCGTTTTGTTCGCTGTTCACCTTTAGTTCCCGGCTTAAAATTCATTGTTCATCTTTTGTAGTTATCTTCGGCTTTTGGTTCGCTACTGGTCTGACGTTCGGGCGTAAAGTACATTGAATGCCAGCGCAGCAGCAAGCCCTACCGTTATGTGCTATGCGGTCGAGACTTTAAATCGAAACGGAAAAATCTTTAACTTTACGAAAAAAATCAACATGAGCGTTATAGACCGAAATATTGTGACAACTTATTCAGATTTATTTGAAGGACTTAGTTCTTTAAATAAAATTGAATTAATTGAAAGCCTTTCAAAATCTTTAAAGGTTAAAGAATCAACAAGGGACAGCAGATTTTACAAATCTTTTGGAGCATTTGACTCAGGAAAATCGGCAGAAGAAATAATTGCTGACATAAAATCAAGTAGAAAATTTAGAAACAAAGAAATCAAGTTCTAATGCGTTATCTGCTTGACACAAACATTTGCGTTTTCTTTTTGCGTGGGAAACTAAATTTAGACGAAATAATTAAAGAAAAAGGACGGGAAAACTGTTTTATCTCTGAAATAACAGTAGTAGAACTTCGTTATGGCGCCGAGAATAGTGACAATCCTTTAAAATCACATAAATCTGTGGACGCTTTTGTAAGTGGACTTTCAATAATTCCAATTTTTGGTTCTATAAAACTTTACGCTAAGGAAAAAGTGCGGCTGAGAAAAATTGGCAAACCAATGCATGACGAATTTGACCTTTTAATTGGTGTAACTGCAATTGAAAATGAACTTACGTTGGTAACAGATAACATTAAAGATTTTGAGAGATTAGACAATATCAAAATAGAGAATTGGTTTAGAGGAAAATAGCACAAGCACATAACAAAAGGTTCCTATGTACCTAAAATTTCCGAGAGGAGGTTAATATAGTAGTGTTATTAATTTCTTTTGAAAGAAAAAGATTCAAAGGTTTTTTGAACCTTTTCCCTTCGCAAGATTTTTTTTCCTTATCCCAA
>JAFDXH010000061.1 GCA_018268075.1 Bacteroidota bacterium
ACGGGTTTTGTATTTCATGTGCTATGCCTGCGGTGAGCTCGCCAAGCGAAGCCATTTTTTCGGATTGGATGAGTTGTTGCTGAGTCGCTTTTAATTCTTCCAATGATTTATGCAAGGCATCATTGGATTCTTCTATCGCTTTTCTTTTGAGTTCCAGCTCTTGAATGGTTTCCTCAAGCAAAATGGCGGTGGTGCGTTTTACTTTTTCAGTTCTGTCGAGTTTGAAAGCGGTTATCTCTAATTCTTTATCGGCATCCTTTATTGATTTTGCAATAGCTTCCTTCTGTTCTGCAGATAAACTTTCATCCTGCTGCATAATAGTTAATATATTTTGTAAATGCTGGTTCATTTATTTTTCTTTTTGCCCGACTGTAAAGTAATCCGGTTATTGTTTTTTTTATCCTGGTCTGTTAAATAGTTTTGAGATGTTACCACTTTTTTGCCGGTCTTCATTTCAAGTTCTTTCCGTGCATTGCCTGCTACTGCGCCACCTTGTTTGGAAGCTTTTTTATTTTCAGTAAATCCTTTGGGCTTTCTTGTTTTTACAATGGCAGTTGTAGAGGCCTCACCCAGCATTGAAAAAATTAATTCCAAATCAGTCATGTGATCCCAAAGATTTTGATTTTTCAATCCTTTTACTTTCTTGTATTGCGCCGGGGCTAAACCAAATGTAGCTTTTGAAATTTCAGCTGTGAGTATAGCATATTCCTTTTGTTGTTTTGCGCCACCATTTTTCCATTCTTCTGTCAATTCTTCCCGAATAGCAATGCTACGCATCCTTTTTTCTATCCAGTCTTCCGGGTAGCCTTTTGATTTATAAAGTTCCCTTGTTCTTTGTGCAGCCAGTTCAGGGTTTTCAATTTCATCCAGCCTATCGCTGCCAACTTGCGCCAGCCAAAGTTTGAATGGTTCTGCTTTGGGCGATGGAATGGATTGAATGATACGAAGAAGCCCCTGTGCATTGGCGCATCCCATTTTCTGTTTGCCTCCTGAAGTATCCACTATAAGGGTGGGTACAAATTGTACCCACCCTTCGGCAAGCGTTTTATCCCTTTGTCTCATACGTTTTACGTATTGTTTGGGGTCATTACTATCTGTAAGGACCGCTACGACATCTTCTACTACAAAATACCATTTCTGTTCTTCTTCATTCCACACAGAACGGATTTGTTTGGACTCAAATAATTTTATATTGCTCATATTTTTATTTTTCTTTTAATGCAATGCAACAGGTTGTTAGATTATGCATCTCCAGATTTCCACCTGTAGCTCTTCCAAGTTCTGCATTGCTGAACATTCCTGCCATCGGTACATTCCATACATTTTTTATTCCTTCCAATTCTTTGCTCATCAACGGCCCTAAAGAAAGTATTCTTCCGGCGCAACTGAAAACTACCAGAGCATCGGCTTCCGGCATTTCTGTGACTTTTAAATTCTCTACACCGTTCACCACTTTTTCCATCACATCAAAATCCGGCGGTAAAGAAAAACGGACTTTTGAGCCTTGCGGCACAGCGCCACTAGTGTAAAAAGACCGGTCGCTCCAGTCTACTACCAAGCCGGGACGCATTACTGGATCTCCCTTTTCCCGCTGCAATTGCAAAGGAAAGTTGGCTGCAATTTCTATCAACAAATTATTGTTTTCCTTGTTTACATTTTCAAGTCCACCATACTTTGCAGTAATATCCAACACAGGGATGTGATCAACAGTATAAACATGGTTACCCTCACTTTTTGTAACCACTTTTTCTGTACCTACCGGCTTCCATCCACAAGTAGCTACTCCTTTTATTTGCACTTTTGATTCATCTATTGCAATGCATGTCATGGCATGGCCACTGTCTTTTCCGTTGGTAAATACAAATGTTTCAGAAAAGGAATAATCGTCTCCTGCAGCGCCGCCAAATGCATTCACACCAGCGCCGGCCACTTCTTCAATGCCCCGCAATATTTCCTCGCCATCTGCAGCAGCATCACTTATGCCGATTAAAAATGCAGGTAAAGAAAATGTTTGTTTTGCTTTTTCAGCAATTCCTTTTGCGATTTCGCGGTAATTATTCCCTGCATATTCCTCAAAATAAATTTGAAAATAATCTCGGTTCATATCCAGCAGAAGAATTGCCGCAGAGCCTTTTTCTGTTTCTTCGTCAATAAACTCACCATTGGTAGTGCAGCCGAAAACGCTTATTCCTGCAGCATCTAATACATCCGAGATGGCTGATCTGTCCAGGCTTTTGGAAATGAAACAAATGGCTAAAGTTGGTTGATAGCCGTCTGCCATGCTTTGCACCAAGGCAGATTTTATTTCTTCTGTTGATTTTCCTTTGATTGATTTTGCTTTCATTGTTTATTGCTGATTTTAAAAATATTTAGATATAAAATTCAATTGTTTTCTGAAATAATCTTTTTTGGTTTTTAATTAATTATTTGGCTAAAGCCAATTAAAATTTTATTTTTTTTTATTCCACAGGCTGAAGCCTGTGGCAATTCAAGCCTGTGGCAATTCAATTCAATTCAAAAATTCTCTTCTGCATTCATAGTTCCATCCTTTTAATCACGATAGAGCCTATTGCAATTCAAAGTTCTCTTAGAATTTCAAATTGAATATTTGGCTAAAGCCAATTAAAATTTTATTTTTTTTTATTCCACAGGCTGAAGCCTGTGGCAATTCATTTTAATTTCCTCTTGCTTTTTAATTTCCTCCAGCTGAATTCCCTCCAGCTGAATTCCCTCCAGCTTTAGCTGGAGGCTAACAAAAATTAATTCTCTTTCGGGCTTTAGCCAAAATATTCCCTCTACCTATCTTTAAATTTTTCAAATCCAAATTTCTCTATGAACTCATCATACTCTTGCTGAAATGTTTTTTTCTTGTGATGCTCTTCCTGATTCTTTATGTAATTTCTCACATTGTTCACTCCAGATTCTGAAACAGACACTGCAAAATACTCGTCCTGCCATTCTAATTTTTCTTTGATGAAATCTTGCTTATTAAACCAAAACGCAGATTCTCCTTTTATGAGTTGCATCACTTTACTCATTGTCTGTTCTACGCCCAATGAAACCAGGCAATGGCAATGCTCCTGATGGCCATTTACAAAATCAATAAATATGCCCTTTGCTTTTGCATTCTCCCTGATATGTTGCCACATAGCTTCCCTTATTTCCTTTGTTTTTAAATATGGGACCCTGTTCTTTGTACTCCACACAAAATGAATATAGACACTGATAAATGGCATAACTTTTTTTATTTAATGGTTAATGAGTTTCTCTATTATTCATCATTTTTAATTATTACTTCTTTGAAGATTCAGATCCTGGAAATCAAAACTGAAATCAATATCTGGTGAAATGCCTTTCATCTTAATACTTTGCGCTTTGCCATTTTCATCTAAGCTGAACATCGCAAATGCATCAGCAGGCATATCCTGGTATTCCCATTTGATTGCAAATGTGTTGGCTTTATAGAATGACATTGGCCCATTTAGCTTTGGCGAACGAAAAGCCCTGAACCATAACTGATCTCCTTTTAAGGACACTTCTATTTTTCCAAACCATGGATCTTCATATATGCCTGTGTAATCCGAAGCGTTTATTTTTATTTTTTTATTTTGTTCAACGGTTTGCCAAACTTTTGTTGTTACTGAATCCCGTGCATTTTCACGGTCTTTAAATAGCTTACTATATTTTTCTACATAATGAAAATCATCTAATCCCCAATAGCTATCAAGGATTGTTTGCCTAAGCGCTGAGAAGAGAGCGCCACCACCATCTTCTGTATTGGTGAGGATAACAATACCCAAATTTAAATCCGGAACAAGTGTTACACTGGTGAGCATGCCCGGCAAGCCGCCCGTATGTGATACCACAAGATTACCTTTTGAATCTGCTATACCCCAACCGAGGCCATAGCCTGCAAAATGTTGGTTGTATCTTGGGTTGGAATTTGCATTCATCACTGTATGCATCGTCCACATCTCTTTCTGTCTGGCTGCTGAAAAAAGCTGCTGACTTAAATTTTGGCCATATTTCCCTTTGTTTAATTGAGTAATCATCCATTTGCTCATGTCATCTACATTGGATACAATACCACCGGCAGCGCCATTAATATTTTCTTTAAAAAATCCTATGTTTCTTATTTTTCCGGTACTGGTGGAATGGGGTGTTGCCATGTTCGTTTTATCTTTCATAGCATCCAGCGATGAGAAAGAGTTGGTCATTTGCAAAGGATCTAAAATTCTGGTTTGTATAAATTTTTCCCAGGTCATTCCGCTTACTCTGGCTATCAGTTCCCCGGCCACCATATAAAGCTGATTGTCGTAATCCCATTTGGTACGAAAGGCTGAAACGGGTTTAAAATGTTGAGCAAAAGTGAGCTTGTCTTTAATGGTAAAATCAGTACCATCGGGGAAATCCATCAAATCACCTGCTCCCAAACCCAAGCCACTCCTGTGACACAGAAGATCTTCAATGATGAAATTTTCGGTAACATAATCATTGTACATTTTAAACTCAGGTAAATAATCCCGTACTTTATCCGTCCAGGAAATTTTCTTTTCATCCACTAAAATGGATAATGCTGCGGTAGTAAATGCTTTACTGTTTGAAGCTATTTGAAAATTAGTATGTACATCTACGGGTGAGTGGGTTGCAATGGATTTTACACCAAATCCTTTTTCATAAATAACAGCACCATCTTTTACAATGGCAATGGCTATACCGGCAACATTAAATTCTTTCAGTGCTTTTTTCGCCAATGAATCTATACCGGTAGAAGTAATCTGTGCCTGAACTGAAGAAGCTGTAATAGAAAAAAGAAGTAGCAGGCTAATTATGACTTGATTTGTTTTTTTCATTTTTAGTTTTATTAATGGTTAATGGTTCTTCATTTACAATTCACAATTCTTTCAGCGCTACTACGCAACATGCATTATTATGATACTCATTTTTTCCTGCCCGTATTGCCGACAGCGATTTTCCATATTCTCCATAAGTAAAAAAGCCCGCCATGGGCGCATTCCAAATGTTTTGTACCTGCTCTATCTCCTCTTTTATTACCATACCAAATGATAAATGCCTGCTTACACAGGAAAACATTATCAAGGCATCAGCTTGCTGTTGTGCATCGCCTTTAATGGTTTTACAGTCGGCAACTACTTTGTCGATGGAATCAAAGTCGGGTGGCATTGAGAATTTTATTTTCGAACCCTGCGGCACATTGCCTGAAAAAATAAGAGACCTGTCCTTGCTATTGGCAAACATGGCTGTACGAATAACAGGCTCAGCATTTTCCCTTTCTAATTGTACCGGATAATACCATGAGCTAAGAAATGTTACAATTTCTTTGTTGTCATCCTGCTTTATCTCTACACCAAGGTAATTCATTAGAATATCCAGTGCCGGCTTATCATCCACCGTAAATACAATATTGCCTTCGCTTTTTGTAACTGTTTTGGTGGTGCCTATAGCTTTCCATCCGCAAGTAGCAACACCTCTTACATCAATTTTATCTTCATCAATAATAAGTGCTACCAGTGCATTGTGCCTGCTTTTTCCATTGGTAAAAACAAAAGTCTCTTCCAATGCCAGGTCATCACCCGCCTTACCTCCGAAAATGGTAACTTCTTTATCTTCTGATGAAGCAAGTGATTCAAATCCTTTTGTAATGCCTTCAACAATATCTTCACCGTCTAAAGCCACACCACCGCTGGCAATGACAAGTGCCGGTTTATCAAAAGTTTCTTTTCCTGTAATTCCTAATACTTTGGCATCTTCAAATGCAGTCTCCCTGGTGGTTTCAATAAATTCAATTTTAAAATAACCAGGATTCATATCGAGCAATAAAATAACAATGCTGCCTTCCTCAATGTCACCATCAATAAATTCGCCTGCAGTGGTAGCGCCAAATATCTGAATCTCTTTTTCTGCCAATAATCTGCAAATAGCTTCTCTATCCTGTTTTACAGAAATGAAAACAATGGCCAGAGTTGGAATGAATGTATCGGCAATGCTTTGTTCCAAAGCAGATCTTATTTCTTCTGTTGTTTTTCCTTTGATAGATTTTGACTTCATTGTCTATTTTAAGTTTTAAAAATTTTATTTTTCTTAAATCAAATTGACTTTTTGGCTAAAGCCAATTAAAATTCAACTTTTTTTATTCCACAGGCTGAAGCCTGTGGCAATTCAATTCAAAACTCTCTTTTACATTTTTATTTCCTCCTTTAATCAGGCTAAAGCCTGTGGCTATTCAATTCCAAAATTCTCTTCCAAATTTCCCCAACATCCATTTAATCTGGCTAAAGCCAATTAAAATTCAACTTTTTTTATTCCACTAAAGCCTGTGGCAATTCAAGCCTGTACTTTCTTCATTCACAATTCCTTCAACGCCACCCAGCTCACCGTTGTACCATGACATTCACATTGTCCCTCATCTAATTTTCCAAATTCGCCCAGTGAGAAAAAACCTACCATTGGTATATTCCATGTTGCTGCCATCCCCTCTATTTCTGTAGAAATCATTGGTCCAAAGGAACCCAACCTTCCAATGCAGGAAAAAACAATCAACGCATCTGCATCAGGCATAAGTTTTTCTTTGATGGTTTGGGTGCTTTTCACAACCGTTTCAATTGCATCAAAATCCGGCGGCAATGAAAAACGGAAGCTTTCTCCTTCTTTTACCTGACCACCTACCATTATCGCCAGGTTGTCTGTGTTCCAAAAGAGCACAGGCCTCATCATAGGACTTCCGTTTGCACGACGGAATTGCAAAGGATAACCCAGGTCAGAAGGGATCAGTCCTTCTCTTTGTATATCTGAGTTTACCATTTCATCACCCAAAAATCTTTTGATCACATTCAATGCCGGTTCATTGTCAATAGTATAAATCCAGATACCTTCACTTTTTGTAACTATCTTATCGGTCCCCACAGGTTTCCAACCTGAGACAGCAAGTCCATTTATTGCAATTTTATCCTGGTCAATTACAAGAACCAGCAATCCACTTTTAGTTGATAGCTCGTTGGTGAATATAATTCCTGAAAAATCAGCTGGGTTACCGGCAACACCGCCCATGACATTAGCATCGTAGCCCGCTGCATCCGTTAATCCCCGTACCATTTCTTCTCCCGACATGCTGAAGTCTATTGGTGAAATGATGAAACCGGGATTCGCAAATGAGTTCTTTCCTGTTTCCCCTGCCTTATGACCTGCTTCATACGGAGAGGATTTTTCGTATTCGTTTAATACAATTTTGAAATGACTCGGATTCATATCCATTAGCAATACAACGATGTCATCTGATTCCATTCCCTGATCTGAGAATTTTTGCGATGTGCTGATACCAAAAATTGCGATACTATTTGAGTCAAATAAAGATTGAAGTGCCTCTATATTTTCAATGTTGGTTAAAATAACAACAGCGAGGGTAGGGGTAAATCCTTCAGCCCTACATTTCGATAATGCTTGCTTTATTTCTGCTGGCGAATTTCCTTTGATAGATTTTGAATTCATAACTTCATTTTGTGTTTATGTATTTTTTATTTCAACTTTAGAAATAATATTTTGGCTAAAGCCAATTGAATTTTAATTTTTATTCCACAGGCTAAAGCCTGTGGCAATTCAATTCCAAAAATTCTCTTCAGCATTTATTGTCCTTTCATTAAATCAGGCTAAGGCCTGTGGCTATTCAATTCCAAAATCCTCTTCCAAATTTTCCCACCATCCATTTAATCTGGCTAAAGCCAATTAAAATTCCATTTTTTAATCCACAGGTTGAAGCCTGTGGCAATTCATTTTATTTCCTCCTGCTTTTGAATTTCCTCCTGCTGAATTGTCACCTGCTGAATTACCTCCTGCTTTAGCAGGGGGAAACTAAAATTCATTTTCTTGCTGGCTTTAGCCAAAATATTTCCCCTATTCATCTTTAATATTTTCAAATCCAAATTTTTCTATGAACTCATCATACTTCTGCTTAAATGTTTTCTTCTTGTGATGTTCTTCTTGGTTCTTAATGTTCTTCCTCACAGTGTTCAGTGTAGATTTTGAAATCTAAACTGCAAAATATTCCTGCCCGACTTCGTCGTTCCCGCCCGACCGGGTCATCCTGGCGGGCAGGCGGGCATCCTGCCATTCTAATTTTCTTTGATGAAATCCTGCTTATTAAACCAAAAGGCATCCTCTCCTTTTATGAGTTGCCTCACCTTACTCATGGTTTGTTCTATGCCCAATGAAACCAGGCAATGACAATGTTCCTGAAAGCCATTTACAAAATCTATACATATACTTTTAGTTTTTGCATTCTCCCTTGTATGTTGCCACATAGCATTCCGGATTTCTTTTGGTTTTAAATATGGAATTCTGTTCTTTGTACTCCACACAAAATGAATATAGCCACTGATAAATGCCATACTATTTCATTTAATGGTTAATTGTTTTCTCTTTCATTCATAATACACAATTATTTTATTTTCCTTTCAACATTTTTCGGATTTCAGTATTATTAAATTTGATTATTCAAGATTATATTTTTTCTTAAAATATTCGATTAATCGTACCTGTTGTTCCTTTAACTCAAGCATTCTTTGTTGATGGTTATAAGTAGCACGATAGTACAATAGTAATTCATTAAAGTACTTGTTCAGCAATGCCGGATTATTAGCAGACAGGAGGGGCTCAGTTACCGTTTTGTTATCAAAATTTAGTTCAATTCGTGAGCCATTGGGTTTAAACATTTGGGCATTGGCGCTAAAATTTATAAGTTGGTCAAAAGTGGCTCTTACCTGATCTTGCGCTTCCTGAAACACGGTTGTTTGAAAATCATCGAATGAAGAATATTCATTTTGGTAATTGATAATACTGTCGCCGTCGCTTTTTATTAGAATACGGAACCCGCCTGCATTAGAGAGCTGATTCAATGTACGGCCGGTTATTTTGAATGGCCTGTTAAAGGCAGAAATTTTTATGATATCAAGTAGGCAGCCAGTTGACTTGATATTTTTAGAAATTAACTGGTAGCAATCGTTAAGATTGCCCAGTACGCTAAGTTTCGATTCATCAAAATTGGAGTAAGTGGTGATACGTAAAGTGTCTGTTTTCAGATCCTCATAGAAGGATTTGATATATTCTTTTTGTTGGCGGTGTTCTACAAAGCCTTCTCTTACCTGCTCTGCAAAAAAACCTAATGTCACCGCAAGAAATATCATTAAGAATTCTAAAAAATATTCTTTGAGGTTTTTTTTCGCTACATGAGGGTGGTGTTGTACATCCATTGTTTTGGTTTTATTAAATTTAAATTCAATAGTTTTTATCCTTTTGGCTAAAGCCAATTGAATTTTAATTTTTATTCCACAGGCTGAAGCCTGTGGCAATTCAATTCAAAATTCAATTCCTCTTCTACATTTCTATTCCCCATTTTAATCAGGCTGAAGCCTGTGGCAATTCATTTCAAAAAATCTTTTCTGCATTTCGCTTCCCTCTTTTTATCTGGCTAAAGCCTGCTGCAAATCAAAAAAATCTCTTTTGTATTTCTAATTGCCTCCTACATTTGAATTTCCTCTAGCCGAATTTCTCTCCTGCTGAATTCCCTCCATCTTTAGATGGAGGAAGAAAACAAAAATTCATTCTACTATTGGCTTTAGCCAAAATATCCTCTCTGTGCATCTTTAATTATTTAAACCTATTTATATCTCAAATGCTTCCGATTTTTTTCTGCCAATTTCCATCAACGCTTTAAACCGCTCTTCACCTTTAATATTTTCAAGCAAAATATTTTTGGAAAGAAACTTATAGGGAAAGAAAATCTGCATAGCATATTCCAGCATATCCAATGCTTTCTCTTTTTCATCAATCACTGCATAACCTTCTGCCAGGTGAAATGCAAAGTGATGATCGTTTTTTGCTTCTACCTCCAGCTCTGGTTTGGCTGCAAACTCCAGTGCTTTTTCTTTATTGCCTTGCAAACCATTTTTAAGAAATGATAAATGTTGGGTAAATGGCCAATCCGGCAAAGAAATTTCAAGTGCATCTACTAATAAAAAGCCTTTCTCATTTTCCCCACACCAGAAATAAGCCGAGGCCAGCATCCATTGGCCAATCGGGCTTTGCGAATCCATGGCATATCCTTTTTCGAAATAAGGAAGACCATCTGCAATATTTTTATCTAAAAAGCAAGACGCCTTCATGATATGTATAAAAGGCGTAAGTGGGTCTATTTGCAATAGCTTGTCGGATAGCACGTGTGCTTCAGATGATTTGCCGGCATACAAATAAACTTCAGCCAGGCCAAACAATGCGTCAGAATTATTCGGGTCAATTCGCAAAGCATTTTTCATGGAATTACATGAAGCCTGTAATTTTCCTTCAGACCAATAAGCCCACCCTTCCACAACATGCGCCAACGGCGAATCGGGGTTGATGGCAAATGCTTTGGCTGCATATTCCTTTGCTTTAAAGAAGTAGGATCTATCGGTTTTGTTGACGAAGCGATGATAGAAAAAGTTGGCATATCCCAACGTGGCATACAATAATTCATTCGGACCGATTAACTCAATTCCATTTTGTAAAAGCTTAAAAGCATTTTGCATGGAATCTTCGCTTGCCCTGAAAATTTCCTGTCTGGCTTTAAGATAACATTCATACGCATGCACATTCTCAATTGGGCGAATAGAAATTTGTTTGTCTTCTTCTCCGGTCAGTTTAATTTTAAGTGCAGCGACAATAGACCTGGAAACTTTTTCCTGTATATCGAAAATGTCTTCGAGTGTGCCATTGTATTTTTCTGACCAAAGATGTGAGTCACTTTCGGCATCAATCAATTGTGCTGAAATGCGAAGATTATTCCCGGCTTTGCGTACACTTCCTTCCAATATATGCCTTACATTTAATTCACCGGCAATTTCTTTGATCTTTTTTTGTGTGCCCTTGAAGGTCATGGCAGAACTTCTTGATATCACCAGCAATGTCTTTATCCCAGATAAATCGGATATAATTTCTTCAGTCAATCCATCGCTGAAATATTCCTGTTCCGGATCGCTGCTCATATTGGCAAAAGGTAAAACAGCAATGCTTTTTCTGGAAATTGATTTTGGTTTTACTTCCTCCGTAATTGTTGGTGCATTGGAAAGAACCACTTCATACATGCGAACAGCCTCCTTCACATTTTTAAGAGTTTCTTCTTTTGCAAACCTGGTTTTAAATTGGTTTTTGTTGGAAATATTTTGTTGAACAGATTCTGAAATATAGATGGTGCCCGGGTTTGCTGCTGATTGAATCCGGGCTGCAATATTTACCGTATCGCCAAAGATATCACCGGATTCAAAAACCACTTCACCCTGGTGAATACCGATACGCAGGCGAAATTGATTGATGGCATTGCAGTCTTCCTGAATTTTTATGGCTGCATTTACCGCATCCGAAACTGTATTAAAACTTGCCATCACGCCATCGCCCAATTCTTTTATCCATCGCCCGTTGAATTGTTCTACAACCGGCTTTTTTATTTCACGGTTGATTTTAATTAACTCAAATGCTTTTTGTTCGTCATTACCCATCAAAGCAGTATAGCCGACAATATCGGTGAACATGATGGCGGCAAGTTGACGGGATTGAGACATAACCTGTTTATTTTTTTTCTTTTAATGCTACCCAACTACAGGTGGTGGAACAAAATTCCTGTCTTCCATTTTCTGCCATACCATATTCACCATAAGTAAAGAATCCACTCATTGGCGCATTCCATATTTCGCTTAAGCCGTCATTTTCCATTTGAACCAACGGACCCAACGCATTGAGACGACCTGCACAGGAAAAAATGAGCAGAGCTTCTGCATCAGCACCAGTCTCGTTTTTTAATTCATTTGCATTTGCCAAAACGGTTTCTACAATATCAAAATCGGGCGGTACAGAAAACTTAAATTGTGTGCCTTGAGGTATTTCGAAATCAAGTTTGATGGCATTTCTTTCTTTGTCCAACTCCATTGGTGTACGCATTTTAGGATCTGCCACACCTTCTACCTGGAAGGGATAATACACACCGGTTTCTTCTAAAATGCCATATTTATTGGTAGCAAATGCATTGTCTTTGCCAAGATACCTTAAATACAATTCAAGCGCCGGTTGATCATCAATGGTAAATACCCACGGGCCTTCACTTTTTGTAACGGTTCTTGTGATGCCGATTGTTTTCCAGCCGGAGATGGACATGCCCTGTAAACTGATCTTTTCTTCATCTAATATCAGCGTAGCCAATCCAACATCTGTTTCTTTGTCATTGGCAAACACATACGTGCCGGAAAAAGTGCCATCATCCCCCGCCATACCACCATAAAATTTTACATCAGGCCCCACAACAGATTTAATATTTTGAACGATGGTATCGCCGCTTAGCATTTCGCCCTGTACGGATACGGCAGTGCTGCAAAGAATGAATGCAGGTTTTTGAAATTTCTGTAATGCAGATTTTGCCAGCCCTGTTGCTACTTCACTTAAACTCCGCTCACCAACTGCTTCGAATAGGATTGTATAATTTTCCTTTTTGATGTCCATCAATAAAATAGCGGCTGATCCTTCGTCCTGGTTGCCATTAATAAATTCTCCGCAGGAAGTAGCCCCTAAAACATCAATGCCGTTTTGATACAAGAATTCAGCAATGGCTTTCCTGTCTTGCTTTATTGAAATAAAGACAATAGCAAGAGTGGGTTTATAGCCATCGCTCATACTTTGTTCTAAAGCATTTATAATTTCTTCTGTTGTTTTTCCTTTGATTGATTTTGATTGCATATACAGTTGTTGAAGTGTTTATCAAATTATGTTATGTTGTTATCAAAATTTATTATTCAATAACACTTTTCTTTTTCCCAAAAATTAATTTTTCCATGACATTTCAAGTGTTTTCTTTACCAACTGTATTTACCCTATAAATTATACTCTTTTATTTATTGTTTATTATTCATCATCCAATAATCTCTTGGGTACAAACGAAACAATCTGGTATTTTTTCCTTCTACTGATTTCAGATATGCCTCATAAGCGGTCATTTGTTTTTCTGGTCCTATCACATAGTATTGGCCACCGGCTACATCTTTTGCCTGAATACCATAACCCGGTAATATTTTTTCATAAACAGCATCTTTGTTTTTGTAAATATCATAGATCACGCCCGGCTTTTTTCTCACTCTCAAAATAGCCATCCTGAAATTCTTTACCAGTTCAGGAGTGAGATGATCCGTCAGGTCGTTGGCCATTGCTATGCCACGGGTTTCGTAATCATCTGCTGAGCGAAATCCGCCAACAGCAAGTGATATCGTGTAATCAAGCAGCGTTGTATCGAGCGGTGATCTTTTGATTTCATCTATTACAAATTGTAATGTTTGAGGCAATAAGGGGGTGCGCTCTGCATAATAAGAAAACATGCCGGTACCAGGAGAAGCGCCTACGCCTGTGCTATAGGACAAGCCAGCTCCTGTGGTTTTTGTATAAACACTTTGCTTGCCGAAACCTCCGTATAATTCAGCTGCGAGAAATTTCAATAAGTTGTTTTCGGAAGTGTCCTTATAAGAAACAAGAGGTGCATTATTGATAAAAACACCTGTGGGTGAATCCGGATTGATGAGGCCCACGAAGACCGGTGTTTCATCTGTGTGCAATCTTTCTTTTACATTTTCATCTATTAGTTTTCCGGTTGTGTAATCTTGTTTAGCAGATGGCAGGTTGCTGAATCCCTTCAATAGATTATTGATATTTGTCCTAAGGTTCTTTGCTGTATTTTCTGAGCCAATTATAAAGAACCTTGCCCGATCATTTTTTAGCAAGTTGAGGCGTATTGTATTGAGGTCGTCAAGTGTTTTTTCAGGTGTTTGTGCTAGATCTTTTTGAATGGTTGCACATAAATGTTTCCAATCTGCCTGAAGCGAATTATCCGGTATGCAAGTCAGCATTTGTTGCAGATCTGCTGCAGCGTCTTTTGCAATAGATTTTGCGGCAGCAGGTAGTGCATCGAAATCTGCTGCATATTTATTATTAATGCCGGCGGAGTCTGCACTCAGATTTTTTTCTATTGTCATGTAAGCCAATAGCCTATCTAATCCTTCTCTGCCTGCATTTGCATTCCCCAATGCTGCTAAGAATTTTTCTATTGTGTTTGACTCGCTGCCTGCTTCTTTCAACATCCATTTTAACCGAAAAATATTATATGCTTTTGTAAAGGATGATTTGGTAGCAAGAAGCAAAGGCTGATTCTGGAATTTATAAGCGCTGGCGGGGTCGCTTACCCAACTTTCTTCAGGGCCTTGCATCGTTTTGCGAATGACTGATAATTGCTGCTCTACCAGATCGCGTATCCGTGGTAAATTTTCTTTGGTCCAGTTTACATTTTTTAAAACATCGCTAATCCATTCAATCGCGTGTTGTGATTCGGCCACATCATTGCCATCCCCGCGTACCACCAATTCAGATCTGCCAGTGATGGGAAAGTTGCTATAATAACTTTCAAGATTCAGAATCTGTTTTTGAATCAATTGTACCATGTCTTCATAAGGAATGGCTTTACCATTTTTGATAATACCCGTTTTGGTAATCAGTTGAGGCAACATGGCCAGGTACACCATTTTGCTCTGAGGTACACTGTGCAGATCAAGCGCAATACCTGTAGTAGCGCCAGTCATATTATTGAAGTAGGAGGTAACCATCGGAATATTTCCCGGCAACTTTTCCTGTTTATACACCAATTGGTCGTCTAAGGTAAGTGGCGGGTTGTCTATAAATTTTGCAGTGGAAACCTGTTCGGCTTTCTCTAATACCGCTGTGTTTGAGTCGTAGGTAGCCTTGTATTTGCGAATGGCTTCCTGTGCATCATTTACCTGATATCGTTTTTCTAACGCAGCAATTTCATTTTCGGTTCTTTCTTTTTTTTCTGCTTCTGCTTTTACAATTAATTGAGGGTCTGCTTTGCTAATTACAACAAATGGAGTGGCAGAAGTTAAATGCCATTTATCCAAATACATTTTCCAGATATTCTTTCCCGATGTAATCATTTTTTCCACTTCGGCAAATTCTGGTTGTAAGGTTACCCATTTTTGAAATTCATTTGTCGAATTTAATAATGTCAACTGATCCATCCAGGCTCCACCCGTGTTTCTAAAACCAAATCTGGGCGGGCTGTTTATAATCTTTGTAAAAAACCTCTTACTACTTATCAAAGCATTGTGGAATCGGCTATTAAGCTCCAGTAATTCAGGTGAATTATCTTTTAAGGCAGCAATTCTGTTAAGCTCTTTCAGGATAAGGTTTCGCGCCTCATTGCCTTTTTCCGAAGTTAGATTTTCTGCATCTACACCATCTAATTCAAAATATACAGGATGCCCTTGATTAATATCTAAATATCCGGCAATAGACTGTGCGCTTACTTCCTTATTTTTTGTTTTACTATTTATAAAAATTTTATAGAGATTGGTAGTAGGGTCGCCTGCAAAAACATTCAGAAAGTTACTAAGTAATACATAATCCGTTTTGGAAAGTGGAAGCATAGGCGGAAAAGCCAAGAGCACTGTGCCAGATTGCTGTGCATTTTGTGATGGAAAATGAACAATCGCTATTTCACCTGCCTTGCCAGGATTGGGTGCAGGCAATACTTTGGGGGCATGAATACCTTGTTTTGCATTTGAATTCAACCTGATAAATATGCCATCCATACGGTTCAGTACATCATTTAATTTTTCTTTTTTTGATAGAGAAACGATAGCCCCCATATTTCCTAGGTAATAATTTTCATTATGAAATTTTAAAATTTCTGCTGCATTTAATTTGCGGATACCCGAAGGCAACCCTCCGGCATTAAAGGACATAGGGTGCCCATTTCCATATAATAAACGGCCCAATGTATCATAAAGCAAAAAGTTGGGATTGTTCATTGAGGTGGACATTTCGTTATATACGGATCCTTTTTCTTCTATCCTCAAAGTTTTATCAGGGCTTTGTGAAACACCCCAGTTGCATACTTCGCGGCTTACTTCTTCATCGGAATAATCGGGATAGAGGAAGGCATCTAGGTATCCTTCAAAAAGTGAATAGAAAGTAGTGGTGCTCGCACCTGTATAAAAATCATAAGCTGTGTAAAGCTGACTGGTAAAGGCATTTGATGAGCTGAGCGACATGCCTTCGCGGGTATTGAGTTCGTGCCCTTTGCTACCTTTGGTTGTCAGTAAATGTTCTTGTGTATGAGGCTCACCCATGTCTGATACGGGAAAGGTATTTACGTAAAAAAATACCTGTGGCACAGATTCTATTTGTAGCAGATCCAAAGTAAAACCTGTTTTTTCATGAATAAAACGCCCGCCCATTGGCTGGTTGGCATCATTCATATAAAGTGCTACAACGTTAAATCCATCCAATTTTTGATTTCGGGTTAGTGAAGTCAGGTTCGATTGTGCCTGCAATTGCACCGAGAATGAAAGCATGAAAATACAGGTGCTAATTATTTTAACCAAAAACTTGAACGAGCGCATAAATTTTTATTTGTTGGATAAATAGGATGCTTTATTAATGAATAGTTCATTTTTTTTCTCTCATCTTAGTGTGTTTCTCCAATGAACTTGGCTACATTATCATGCAGCTCTTTCAATGCTTGCATATTTAAATATACCATGTGCCCAGATTTATAAATATTGTATGAAATATTATTCTGCAAAGCCTCAGGTATTGGCAGGTGGTGCATTTCATATATCCCTTCAAAAAAAGGAGTGCCTAAATCATAATAGCTCATGTTCAATTGTACTTTTAGTTTGGGATTAAAAATCATTGCTCGTGCTAAGTCTGGCATCACATTGGCATACATTGCTTTTCTGAAACCTGAGCCCGGTACCAGGTGGCGAAAGTCCCATTGGCCTATTATATTATCACCAAAAGCATGGTATTCCTGATCTTTTCCATAATTCAAAGTGGTGCGTAAATAGGTATTAAAAGCTCCGATAAATGCTGCTTCAAATGTAGCTCCGTGTGGGTCATAGTCTGGTGTTTTTGCTAATGGATCCATATCATAACCTCTAAAGCGGGTATCTAAGCGTCCTGTTACCTGGCCTTCATCTGCCAAGAGGGTTTTTTCCATTTGAGGGCCATTGATGCGCAAGTTTGCTTTGCGTATGTAGGCTTCTGGCAGGCCTGTGTAATTGTGCAGTTTGGTTACGATATTATTATATTCTGCTCCTTGCAGTAAAGAACCTTTTGCCAATGCTACAGCATATTCATTCAGGCTAAACTCTTCTACTTCTTTTACCAATGCCTCCAAGGTTATATTTTGATTGGCCAGCTTATGATGATACCAAGCTGTGGCCGCACATGAGGGTAACGCCAATTCGTAACGCAGGTCATTTCCAGGATCCATATCAGCAGCATCGGACATATTATTATAGCTCAGCAATTGTGAAAGCAAGACTACTCCATTAAGATCCACCCCCTCATTCTCAAGAATGTTGGCTACTACAGCAGAACGAAATGTGCCATAGCTTTCACCAAATAAATATTTGGGCGAGTTCCACCGATTAAAGGTGGAGAGAAAATTAGTAATGAAAGAGGAAAATGCCTTTGCATCTGGATCAATGCCATAAAAATCTTTTGGATCGCCTGCGCCTCCTTTGTCTTTAGTAACAATACGACTACCGCCTGTACCTGGCGCATCTATAAATACAAGGTCGCTGGCATCTAACAAACTATAATCATTATTTACCGTTCTATAGGGCGCCATTGTTCTTGCAGTATCATTGGCATACACACGCTGTGGCCCCCATGCGCCTATGTGCAACCAGATAGTGGCGCTGCCCGGTCCGCCATTGTAAATAAAAGTAACCGGCCTTTTACTTGGATCACTTTCGCCCGACTTAAAGTAGGCTGTATAAAACATGCTGCAGGTAGCAGTGTCTTTAGTATTTTTCAAAATGAGTGTGCCTGCTACCGCCTCATAGTTAAGCTGTTTCCCTTCCACATTTACGGTGCCTCTTGTAATTGTTTTTTGAGGTTTTGTTAGCAAGGTGTCTTCATGTCTATTCTGCGCCATTGCTGGGCAGTTGAATAAAAATACCATTGCTGCAATAAATGCAATTGCTTTCGATTTCATTTTGTATTTGTTTAATTTTTGATAATTATTTTTTTTACTATATCTATAAATATTCCACCTCTTCAAATAGCTTGCTGGTAAGAGCTTTATGCTATCTGTCTTGTTGCCATCAGGTGAGATGGCCGAGGTTTTGTCAATTTAGGTTAGCAAATACGTTTTTGAAGGTTTGCAAGTCTATTGCAGGTTTTTATAAAACAGTTTGAGCAATTCATAGTGTGTCTATTCTATATTGTCGCATACATCAGATTCACCTGCCTTTAATGCGCCTGACTTGTCAATGCCTCCCCTGATAGTGTGTAGTTGGAGGAAAGGCAAATTGAAATTTAGCTCTCATTTATATTCAGGATTAGTAATTAAATTTATTAATAATTTATGAGGAATCAGGGTTTAATTATTTGAGTGGCTAAAAAAGTATATTTCAAATTGTTGCCGATTGCTACCCAGCGCTAACCGGTGCAGCTATTTCTCTCCTGGCTTATTTACATTTTTTTGTATCCAGGCCCTTTCAAAAATCGGCCTGCCATAGAGCCTGTATGTTCACCATTCTCTAACACCCGCGTTCCATTTACAAACACATCGCTCATTCCGGTAGCATACTGGTGAGGCTTACTGTATGTAGCGTGATCCTGTACCTTTGCCGGATCAAAAATTACAATGTCTGCATAGTTGCCCACTTTTAGTTCGCCACGCTTTTGTAGTTTTAAATGCGTGGCGGGAAGATTAGCAAGTTTATAAATAGCCTGTTGTAGTGTCATTAATTTTTCATCGCGGGAATATTTGCCAATCACTCTTGCGAAATTTCCGTAAGCACGCGGATGTGCATTTGATTTTAAAAAAACACCTTCGTTTGTGTAGGCTGCTTCGTCACTTCCAAAACTTACCCATGGCAATACAATTTCCTTTTTAATATTACTTTCATCCATCACAAAATAGGCTACGCCCACTCTTGTGCTATCTTGTATTATTATATCCATCGCCGTTTCTTCAGGCGAGGTGCCACGTATCTTTGCCACTTCTGCCAATGTTTTGCCTGTAAATTTTTTCAGAGAATCCTGTTTGAAGGAAAGAAGCAGGATATTATCCGGTGTGCCTGATGAATAATATTCATTTTCCCAATCTTTTGCAGAAGCATTCATGGCCTTTTTCATTTGTTTTCTTATAACAGGGTTTTGTAAACGCTCTCTTAATTTTCCAAAACCACCATCTTGTAATGTAGGCGGAAAGCAGGATGTGAGGCCTGTGGCTGCTGCGGTATAGGTGTACATGTCAGCAGTAATATCAATGCCTTGTTTGCGGGCATTCTCTACCATTTGTATTACGGTGTCCATCTTGCCCCAGTTGTCTTTACCGGATGCTTTTAAATGGCAGATCTCTACAGGAATATTGGCCTCCTTTGCGATAGTTATGATTTCATTGATGGCTTGTATTAACTGATTGCCTTCGCTGCGGATATGACTGTCATAAGTGCCGCCATATTTTGATGCTTCTTTCGCAAGCGCTATTAGTTCATCCGTCTTTGCAAAAACATCTACAGGATACTGTAGTGCACAGGTAACACCCAATGCACCTTCACGCATTGCGCTATCTACCAAAATTTTCATGCTGTCTAATTGTTGGGCAGTGGGTGCCTTATCATCTTCTCCAATTACATATTGCCTTATGGTGCCCGTACCTACAAACGAAGCAATGTTACATGAGATGCCTTTGTGCTCCAGCGTATTCATGTATTCGCCTAATGTATTCCAGGTTACAGGGTATTTGATATCACTCTGGCTTTTTTGAAGTTGATCTTTCATAATCGCATTCAAAGGGCCCATGCTGGATTCTGTGAATATCTCCGTAGTTACTCCCTGCCTGATATCGCTTTGCGCCCTGCCATCCTGAAATAGGGATTCTTCTGAATGGCCCATCATGTTGATGAAGCCCGGCGCTACGGCTTTGCCACCGGCATCAATCTCATTTTTTGCAGAAGCATTTTTTAGGTCGCCAATAAATGCGATGGTGTCTGCATTGATTGCAATATCTCCTTTAAAAGGCGCGCCACCATTGCCATCATAGATCATTCCATTGCGGATAATGGTATCATATTTAGGCTGCTGGCTGCATCCGCAAACCACAATAATTAAAAAGAATAATAAGTATTTCATTTTGCTTTATTTGTAGGTTTAAAAATTTGTTCATTTTGATTATAAATTTTTCTTTTTGGTAAAATCGGAATGATGACATGTTTTCTATTTCTCATTTCTTTATCACAAAATATATCATACTCGCCACAGCAATAAATATACTTGTTGACAAAATTTCTTTATTTCTTAATCCGGCCTGTGCCCCAATAATAGCCACTATCCTTCTCAAAGTAGCAAGCAATCTAAGTGGCATCTATATTTTTTCACTTCAACAACTTGTTTGTTATTTTTAAATTTAATCGTGGTTTACCTAATTTAAGCGATCTATTCCTTCAATTTTTCTGTATGGATTTTTAAAAAAATCTTTCACTGTTGTATTGAAAATGTCTCTATATACAACCGGTGTTGAGTGGCCACTGTTAGGCAAAATCCACAAATACGATCTCGGAATGGATTCGGCAATAAGCATGGTGTGTTTTGTACGAATTACATCATGATCGCCACCAATCACCAACGTTGGGCATTGAATGGTGTGTAATTGTTCTGTGCTGATGTGTGGTGCATAGGATAATAAATGAAACAGTTTGCGTTGCGTATTTACTTCCGGTGTTATTGGTAATTTGTCAATAGAATCGCAAAGCGATTTTGACCAGTCACGAATCCACGGATCTACAGCCGAAGTATCGGGCTGAAGGTTAGCGCCGGTTACGGCTAATTTTTTTACTTTATCGGGATGGCGAATCGCCAGTAATAAACCATTGATACCGCCATCGCTCCATCCGATTACATAACATGAATCCAGATGCAAATGATTGAGCAATCCATTGAGGTCATCGGCCATCATTTCATAACTTAAAGAGTCGCCGTTGTCAATTGATTTTCCTTGCGCCCGGCTATCAGCTATAATTACTTTATATTTTTTTGAAAAAAAAGGAATTTGATTGGCCATGGATAAGATAGAGCCACCATTGCCATGAATTAACAACAGTGGTTCACCTGCGCCATAAGTTTCATAATACATTTTAAAGCCACGGTTGTCAAAATATTTCCCGGCTTTGCTGTTGCTACCATAAACTATTTTTTGAGTGGAAGCTTTGGAAGCCTGTGCATTTGTGCTTGTTACAAAAATGATGGCAACAATGCTGAATAAAAGTTTTTTACAATTTTTCATACTCATTATTTTATTTAAAATTAATTCCGATTATCAAAAACAAAGCGCCTAAAACAAGTAATGCAATAATCATTGGTGTTATAAATTTCATCCATGCCTTGTAGCTTATTTTTACCATCAGCAGGGCAGGAAATACAGACCCCGTTGGTGAAATAAGAAACATGGTACCGATACCAAACAGATAAGCATTTACGATTTCCCTTCCAGGAATATTTACAATAATAGCGAGTGCACCGATGATAGGCATGGTAAGTACTGCCATCCCCGAAGACGAACTTACAGGTATAGCAAAAAAGAAATAGAAGACCATTACCATTACAATAAAAACGACTGCCGGAAAATGCTGCACTACATTGGATGCATAAAAAAGAATAGAATCTGCTATGAGTCCGTCGTTCAATACAATGGTTACACCTCGTGCCAGGCCTATGATCAAAGCCACTGCCAATAAGCCTTCTGCCCCTTTTAAAAATTCAGCTACAAACTCTTTTTCACTCATTCGGTCTAAGAATCCAATGAGGATGGTGGAGCCAAAAAACAAGGCAGCCATTTCTGTTGTCCACCAGTTAAAGAAAACAATCCCCACAATCATGGTAGTAAATGTGAGTACAAATATGAGTATCATTAATCTTGTTTTAATATTCAATTTCATTCTTTCACCTTCCGGATGTACTTCAATTTCAAATGGTGATTGGGTGATTCCATCTATTTGATAAACAAGAGAAGCGGTACGGTCTTTTTTTACTTTAGCCGCATACCTGAGTATATACCATGCCAGCATAGAAGTAGAGATTACAAAAAATAAAAGCCTGCCATAAAGCCCGTCAATCCAGTTAATCCCTGCCGCATTAGACGCAATGATGGTAGAAAAAGGATTGGTAAAACTGGCAATATAGCCCACACCTGCTCCGCCAAATACAATAGCCAAAGGCACCATTGCATCATAATCTTCTGCCATAAAAAGCGGCACCAATACCGGATAAAATACAATGGACTCTACATCCATACCATAAGAGCCGCCTAAAAATGAAAACACAAAAACCAAAATAACAATCAACATTCTTTCTTTGCCCTTCATCTGTTGTGCTAAATATTTTACACCTTTGAACATGGCGCCCGTTTTATTAAAAACAGCCATAAAGCCTCCAATAAATAATACAAACAGGGCTACATCTATACTATCTATAATCCCCTTTACCGGCGCTTCCAGCATGGCAATAAATCCTTGTGGATTTGATTTTTGTTTTACATAAGTGCCGGGTACAGATATTGGTTTACGTATATCACCATTACTGAATTTTTGTAATGAAATTTTAATGCCGAGGCTGTCTAATGTGTGTTGCGTAAAAGGCAAAGACACGGAACCTGCATTAGATGTAACTACGAAGGCATGATTATTTTCTACCGATAGCTTACTGTATTGCCCCGATGGAAGAAGCCATGTACTGATAGCTGCCAGTACAATAACGATCATTATCAGCGTAAGTGCGTTAGGAAGGTTTTTTGGTTTTTTAATTTTCATTTTATGTTTTGGTTATCTGCTATCTTATAAAAAAATATTTTAATCACCTCATGGCTCTTATTCTTCATCAATAGTGTTGGCGGCAAGAACCTTGCTATCATATTCTCCCTGCAGGCAATATTTGCCAAAAATAAATAATCCCAATACTACTACAGGTGTGATAATGAATAGCATAATATTTGCAAAAACGATATCTTCTGTATTTCCTGACATTATTTTGGGAATTCCCAGTTCAAAAATATTGAACCAGGCTACAACCAGTCCCAGGGCTATCCATACAATACCCGTCCATTTTTTTATTTGATCTCTTATTGAAGTAGTTGTATTTTCTGTTATGGCATTCTTGCTTTTCTCTTTTAGATATATAAGCCCAATTAAAAGGCTGATGCTCATCATCACCATAGGATAGGTAGTGCCTGCCAAATAATAGGCCGGTCTATGAGCTTCACTTGCCTTTTCTACAAAGTAACTTGCCAAATAAGGTGACATGCCACCTATAATACCATAGCCTAAATGATAAGGCAAAGAAAGTGATGTGTATCTTATTCTTAGCGGAAACATTGCTACCAAATAAGCGGCAAGGGGTGCATAAGAAACAGTAAATATAAACTCCAACAAAAAGGTAAGAAAAATTAATTCCCACTTATCTGTATTGTTGAGGGTTATTGTTTTGGTTAATTCTGTTCTTCGTTTGTTCGTAATTGTTAGTTGATTGCTTACTTCCGTTAAAATGGTGCCATCTGTAAAATAGTGATTAGTAGTGGTAGTGAATAAATTACTGTCCTCAGGTTGCAGTTGGATATTTGTTTTTAACGCAGTTGTAATTTCAATTTTATTGTGCAGATCTACTACCTGATACATAGCTGAGAATATTGGCCTGCATCCAATTAGGCCCAGTAGCAGACCGGTTAATAAAATATACTTACGGCCGATCTTGTCACTTAGCCAACCAAAGAAAAAGAAAAAGGGAATCCCTAAAAGTATCCCAATAATGATGATGGTATTCGCCTGCCCGTAATCTACATTTAGTATTTTAAGGATAAAACTTTGTGCGTAGAATCCAATCCAGGCAATAGTTCCGCCACCAAGTGTAAGCGCAAAAAATGCGAGCAAAACCATTTTTAGATTTTCTTTTCTGGTAAGAGACTCTTTAAGTGGATTGGAAGATGTTTTGCCTTCGGCTTTAGCTTTGGCAAAGAGTGGTGATTCGGTCATTTTTCTTCTGATATAAATAGAGATCGCCACAAGGAATGCAGAAAGTAAAAACGGTAAGCGCCACCCCCAATTGATCCATGAAGTAGAAGGCATCGCGTTTTTTACAACTAAAACAACTGTAACAGAAAGTATAAATGCCATCCCAGTTGTTGACTGAATCCACGATGTATATAAGCCTCGTTTATTTTCCGGTGCTTGCTCTGCAATATAGGTTGCTGCACCACCATATTCACCGCCTATTGCCAACCCTTGCAATAATCTTAAAAAAAGAACGATCAATGGGGCAAAAAAACCAATTGAGCTGTAATTGGGTACCAAGCCTATTCCAATAGTAGAGCCACCCATCAATATCAGTGTAATCATAAAGGTATATTTGCGGCCAACCATGTCACCCATTTTTCCAAAAACAAGGGCGCCAAATGGACGTACAATAAAGCCCGCTGAGAAGGTGGCAAGAGTAGCAAGAAATGCAGCAGCCGGATTTTCCTTAGGAAAAAACTCTGTAGAAATAATCGTAGCCAAACTTCCGAAAATAAAAAAATCATACCATTCGATGAGGGTGCCCACAGAAGAAGCTGTTATGATTGGAATTAAATTTTTTCTGGAAGTTTTAACCGGATTCATTTTTTTAATCTAAATTTTATAAATGTTTTTCATTTGCTTTTAAAACCCTCAAGAAATTTCCACCCAGAATTTTATCAATATCTTTTTCATTGTAGCCGCGTTCTACCAAAGCTTTTGTAATCAATGGATAATCGGTAACATCATCTAACTGCTGAGGTGTGAGATTAGTGCCATCAAAGTCGGATCCCAGGCCAACATAGTCAACACCTACTAATTTTACGACATAATCAATATGATCAATAACCATGGACAAGGGTGGGCGCATGCTGTTAGCTTCTGTGGCATACTTTTGATATAAATAATTCAATGCATAAAAATCAGCCATGCCGGCTTTCATAAGAGAATCATTTTCTGCCGCATGCTCTTGTAAAAATGCCGCTTCTTTTTTATCAAAAGTGCTGTCAATAAAACCGGGATTAAAATTAATTTGTATGACACCACCATTTTTAGCGATGGCTTTTATCTGGTCATCTTTTAAATTGCGCCGATGATGAACCAGCGTGTAAACGGAACTGTGTGAGGCAATGATTGGTTTGGTCGAATATTTTATCACATCCCAAAAGGTTTGATCACCTACATGACTTACATCTACTAACATTCCCAGCTGATTCATTTTTTGAACTACTTGTTTTCCAAAATCGGTCAATCCTTTTTTACCTTCTGAATTCAGCCCCTTTCCAATAACAGGGTTGGGGTTGGTTTCATCAGCCGCACTTGTAGCCCAATCAGGTGAAATATTATGCGTTAAAGTAAGATACCTTACTCCACGATTGTACATTGCTTCTAATTTATTTAAATCATTTTCTATCATGTGTCCGCCTTCTACACCAAACATGGCGGCAATTTTATGTTGCTTTACTGATTTCATTAATTGTGCATAGTTGGCAACCTTTATGATTTTATCCGGATTGCGTGCAGCAACCGCATCCAGTGTATCCATTTCCCTGTTGGCATATCCATAAGGATTCTTTGCATCACCATCACAAAAAACAGAAAATAGCTGAACATCCAATCCGCCTTTTTTCCATCGGGCAAGATCGCTAAGGGTTTTCCCTGAAAGATCCTGGTCTATAACGATGCCGGGCAGGTCTGCGGTTTTCATCAGGATATCATTGTGGGTATCTACCACAAGGGCATTATCGTGGATTTTTTTGTAGGATTGCGCCTGTGTCTGTTGTACAGAGAAGATGCAGAGAAGAAAGAATATTTGTTTCATATTTTTTTGTTTTCTTATTTTAAACAACAATTAATGTTTTGTCAATGGTAATGCAGCAAACCACCTGGCAAAGGTTTCCCACCCGGGAATGGATATCTGGAAATATATAATAGAATGGACCATGATAAGTAAACCCAGTATCAATGGAAATACCCAAAGGCCGCTCCTTTGTTTGCGCTCAATAATAATGAGGGCAATGAGTATTGAATATATAATGCCAATGGTAGTAAAAAAGGCTGCAAGGCCATCACCACCCGGAAATACAGCATAATTTAAAAACCTGATAAGCGGCGGTTCAATGAAAGCGATACCTGTACAAATCATTGCCCTGGCGTGAATATTTACATTATGCCGGTAACGGATTGCAATAATGTATGCTATGCCAATGATGAATAAATCTTTGAATGGAACAACCAAACTTGGCCCATAAAATTTTTCATTATTTTTTATCTGTACATGCTTTTCCATCTGGTAATGCCTGAGCAATATCACCGATAGGAATAACAGGGGCATTATTACGTACGACAGTTTTCCAATTGTCCTGTGTAGCGAAAGTTTTTTCTTTCGTATTAAAATTGGCTGAACAATCAAGAGAAGAAGCCACAGCGACATCATCGTGGCATGAAAATGAAAATAGAATGGATACTTGTTTGTGCCGGTTGCAAATTTTGCAAAGTACGAAGGCCAGAAGCCCATCAGTACAATACATACAAGGGCCATGAAATAATACCCTGATTTGTCGAACCTTATTTTTTGAGTGATTGCCATCTTCTTTGTTTATTGTTTTGGTAAATATTAAGTGTTGAAAGTATGATGTAAAATAGTTCTCTTTTTATTTTGGTTTTATTCAACAATTGCCGGAATCAGATTCTTATACCTCATCCGTTTTAAAACCAGGTAGAAAATAATTACAAATAAAATTCCCACAAACGCTTCTGCAGTGAGCATATAGCGGCTTCCAAATTTATCATGCGTCCAGCCATCAAATGTAGTCATATATACAACGGGTAAATTACCAAGAGAAGACAGTAAAGAATATTTGGTAGCTACATGTTTTTTGCCAATCACAAAAAATAAAGTGGCTGTATAAGCCGCATACATCAGGCCCGTGCAGAAGCCATAAGTAAGCACCCCGGCAATATACACTATAGGCTGGTAGGGCATTACAGCCATTATTATGGTAACTGCCGCACAGATTACTCCACTACCGAGGTAAGCAATCCATACGCCCCATCGGTCTGCAATAAAACCTCCGGCTATACATCCAACCGCACTTACTCCGCCACACAACAATCCCGTAACAAGCACCACGGTATCTGCATCTGTTTTCCAATCTTTAGCCACAGCCGACCATAAATTAGCCATAGCGCCGGTGCCAATAGGCATGATAATAAGTATCATTACAAACAAGGCTACTGGCAATTTTATCATCGAAAAAATATCTTTCCCCATCACTTTTATTTCCTGTGCCATTGTTTTTCCTTTCAGATGCGGTATATCTTTTATCACGAGCATTACCAAAGCGAAGAGAATAGAAACCACACAAAGCATTATCCCTGAGATAGTGAGATTATAATGCGTGGCAAGCCACAGACCTATGCCACCTCCAAAACCGGTACCGGCAAGGCTCCCGGCCTGGTACCATCCGGATGCTTCGCCTTTCTTATTTTCCGGAATGCGTTTAGCCATCATTCCATTAATAGGCAAGAGCGTGATGGTAGCTGCTACCTGCGATATGAAAACCACCACCATAAGCAATGTGGCACCCTTTACGGTAAATGGAATAAAACAAAGCAGTAATAATGTAGCGATGGAAACGGTGAGGCTTAACCAAAACCATTTGTGTAAACTAAGGGATAAATCAACCACTGGCCCCCAAACAAACCGCCAAAGATTTGCCGAAAGCCCTACGGCTACTATGCCTGCAGTGAGCGCTACAGAGAAACCATTTTGAGTTAATAAAAATGGTAAAGCCACTGTAACAAATCCCTGGCTGATACCCATAGGCATGATTAAGAAAAACATGTAATAGGGCTTTGTGTATTCCTGAGAATGTGCCATCGTTTAATTATAAGTTGATTAAGATTTTTTTTCATTAATATTTTGTGATGCTGTGTTGTCAATATTTTCAGCGTTTGGGGCTATTTTGCTGTATTATAAATCCGGATAATGATGAACTTCCATATTTTTTATTTTATAAATTCTTAAGTCTTTCGTTTTATCCATTTGGCTAAAGCCGGTTGAGGTGCTATTCATTACCACAGGCTTAAGCCTGTGGTAACTAAAAATTGCTGTAGTAGGCTTTAGCCAAAATGGAATATTTTCTCTAATGATTTTTATTAATTGCTTTCTTCTATCAAAAAACCTCTGGCTTGCTTCAAAAGATATCAATGGAAATTCCAAGAAATATTTATTGAAAATTTTCTTCTTATACTGCAGGTCAGGATGATGATGAACTTCCATATTCTTATTTTATAATTTCTTAATTCTATAGTTTTTACCCCTTTGGCTAAAGCCGGTTGAGGTGCTATTCATTACCACAGGATTAAGCCTGTGGTAATGGAAAAATGATATAATTGGCTTTAGCCAAAATGAAATATTTTCTTTTATAACTTTTATTAATTGCTTTGTTTTATCAATAAACCTCTGACCTACTTCAAAAGATATCAATGGAAATTCCAAGAAATATTTATTGAAATATTTCTTCTTGTGATGCAGGGCAGAATGATGACGAACTTCCATATTTTTATTTTATAATTTCTTAATTCTATAGTTTTTATCCATTTGGCTAAAGCCGGTTGAGGTGCTATTCATTACCACAGGCTTAAGCCTGTGGTAATGGAAAAATGAAATAATTGGCTTTAGCCAAAATGAAACACGCTTGTTTTTCAATTTCATACTTTTACTTTTTTAGCGATACTCATTAGCATTACTGCAAAGTGATTTCATTAGAGATTGTTTTTAAACTGATGCCAAACAAATGCAGTAACAAACCCTATAAGTACATAAATAATCATCTTGAATATTCTTTGCTTTGCCAATGGAATCAATGCTATTTTTTAAATTTTAGCATAATCGAATCTTCCTCCGCCGCTTTCATTTTTGTTACTGTATCCATAATACTATTGGGAACTGTAGCCGATAAAATATACTGCGCTATTTTCCATTCGTCGCCCTGCTTTACCAACACACCTGAGCCTCTGCAAATTTTCATTTGAGTACTTAATAATTCATCAAACCATGCTGTATTGCCGGTTTTATCAAAATAAATATGCCGCTGCAGAGAAGTGAAATTCCATGCCTTACCTTTATCAAAGAAGGGTTTGGAATATGCCATAAATTCTTTTTTCGTCCATCTCTCAGTTGCATCTGTGCCTGTGAAGATGGCATCATCGGTATAAAAATTGAAGTATGAATTGAAGTCTGCTTTTGCGGCAGCCTTGTTAAAAGAATCAAGTATTATATTAATTTGCTGTTGCTCTTTTGCTGTATCAATTTTTAAAGCTTCGGATGTTATACCTGGCTGGTTGCAGGAAAATAGAGAAGCAATAAAAATAAAAACAAAAAGCCCTGTAATTTTCTTCATGGTAAATAAATTATTGTTGTTTTAATTAAGAACGGCTGCATGTGCAGCCGTTTTATGTTGTAAGTTTATTTATGTACTTCCATATCTATCTCTATCAATTGCCCAACTAACGCCAATTCTTTCACACCAAGCCAATTACCAGCGGGAAAATGCTTTTTATACAAGCCTGCCCTGTACCCACATACTTTTATAAACTCCTGCATGTTGGTGGTAAAGATATTTTCAACAACTACATCATCGTATGTACAGCCGAAATGCGCCAATATTTTTTCAAGATCGCTGTAGCAGTTTTTCATTTGCTGTTCCAGGTTGCCGGGTGCTAAGAGGTTGCCTGCGCTGTCCATGCTTACCGCCCCGGATATTTTAATTACATTTCCTATTTTCACAGCATGACTATACCCATACGTTTTTTCTAACTCGGGGCGGTACAAATAAAATTCGGCGGTGTCAGTCTTTGCTTTCTCAATGTGACTGTTTTCTGCAACCGCTGATTGATTGCCGGTATTGCAGCTATTAAGAATGGTAATGCCAATTAAGAGGGCTGCTGCGAATAAGAGATTTTTTTTCATGTTTTGTGTTTTTAAATTGTTTTTTAAGCTGGAACTCTTGTTAGCAGCCATTTTTTTTACTAAACTGTTTCAACAATTATGTTTTTATTTTTGAACCATTTTGTTACGAAATAAATAATTACGACGATACCAATAAATATGAGGGTAGAAAGAATTTCCCACTTACCTAAACTTGTAAGCAGCCATACTATAGCGGCTATGGCTACCACGGGTGTAACCAATCCACCCGGCGCTTTAAAATATTTTTCTTCTCCTGCTATTTTTTTCTTTCTTAATTTGATGGTAGCCAAAACAACTGCGAGGTAAATGAGCAAAGCAATAGCGCTCGACATAATGGCTAATTGCTGAAATCCTCCGGTAACGGAAAAAATAAATATCAACGTGCCGTAAACTATTATGGCCATATAGGGTGTGGCAAACTTAGGATGTACTTTAGTCAAAATTTTGGGGAATGTTCCATCATTCGCACCGGCAAAGAGCGACCTTGGTGTACAGAGTATATCAAGGGTTACATTTCCAAAAGAAGATAATGCAGCACAAAGCAATAAAATAGTGGCTCCTACCGGTCCAATAATTTTTTCAGCGACTGCCGCTAAAGGGGCATCTTTAAATATGGACATTTGTGTGCCCAGCACACCTTGTGCTACTGTTTGTAAAAGTATATACACCAATAAAATCACTATCCCTCCAATACAAATACTAAGAGGCACGGTACGTTTTGGGTTTTTTATTTCTCCACTAGCCCCAAGAGCCACTTCAAAGCCGGCAAAAGCAAAAAATAAAATGAGTGTAGTATCACTAAATGTTTTAAGGGATGGTAAATGTTCCCAATGCAGATTAGATCCCTTTATGTACCCGATACCGAAAACGATAATACCCAATAGCGGAAGCATTTTTATTACTATGATGGCTTTTACAAAACTCACACTTTGCTTCGCTCCAAATACATTTAAAAGTATCATAAACAAAATCATTACAAAAAACAGCAGGCCTCGGACAAGTGGATTTGTAAATACAGGGAATAATACAGACAATGAATCTGCAACAATGTTTATTACGGCAGCGCTACCTAATATGCCCCACCCAAAAAAATACAACCAGTTAATAATATAGCCGGCAAGATTTCCAAATGCCGCTTCTACATAAGCATAAGAGCCGCCACTGGTAGTAATGCGGCTTCCAATTTCTGCATAGCAAAGCATAATGGTTGCCAGCAACACACCGCAAACAATATAAGAAACTATCCCAAATGCGCCCAATGAGATACCCACTGTTGCAGGAAGCACAAAAATGCCTACACCAATCACTCCGCTAATGATAGAGAGTGTTAATCCTGACACGCCAATAACTCGTTTTAAGCCTTCGTTAGAATTTGTCATTCGTAAGTTTTAGTAATGAATATTTTTTGAATTAAAAATGCTTGGTAATTTTTTATTTTTTTTGGTTGATGATTGAATTGTTTTATTGAAAAGGAAAAGCAGTTTATTTTTTGATATTAATGAAAGGGCTTTTGAGCAAAAACCAGAATGTTTGCTTTGTTGGCTCATCAAATTCTTTCAGTCCATATTTTATTTCTGTTACGGGAATTTTCCTGAATGTCTTAAATAGTTTATCCCAAAAGATAAACATCAGTCCATAATTTGAATCGGTATATTCCTGTTCCTGATGATGATGTATCTTATGAAAGTTCGGCGAAACAATTATTTTCCCAAACGTTTTATCAAACCATGCAGGCATAATAAAATCAGAATGATGCAGCACTAATAAGGGAATGTATAGAATAAGCCATAGCACTAAAATGGTACCATCGAGCCCGAAAAGCACCACTGCCGTAACGCCTGCTACATTATCCAAAACAGCGTCCAGCGGATGAAACCTGTAAGTGGTAGCGCTGTCCATTGTAGTATCGCTGTGATGTACCCGGTGCAACCGCCAGAACAATCCCCAGGTATGATTGAGGCGGTGTTGCCAATAACTAACCATGTCAATACAAAAAATACCAAGGATCACTTTTAGGTAATACGGAACATGAATGTTATTAAAAAGGCCAATCTTGTTGGCATCTGTCCAGTTTAAACATTTAACAACCAAAGTAGCAAGCCCGTAATTGATAGCCACATATCCTAGCTGAAGAAAAATACTGCCTGTTAAATGTGGTGTTCTTTTAAAAAGTGATTTAACGTTGGCAAATAATTGTTCAAAAGAAAAAAGCAATGCCAATATTCCGGCCATTAAAATGTCGGGGTTAATGTTGGTGATGAATTGAAAAATTTTTTCCATTTTTGTTTTAGTTTGTTTTGGTTATCGCTGATTGCCTGCCCTGCTGGCTTTACGTTTGCAGGTATTAGTTAGTATTTATTTTCTTTTGGGTTTATACAATACCCTGAGTGTACGGCTGATCGAAGCCGGCACAACAGAAAAATGTCCCTCGTCTTCAAATATTTGAGAAGTTAGGGTGAGTCCTGAATAATGATGTGTCTTAAGTGAATCTGCAAATGCCGTCATCTTGGTCACCATTGATTCACCTTCTTTATTGCCTACGGTAATAAAAACCTGTGCATTCAGGGTTCTATTTTTTTCAGCAAAGAATTTTTCGGTTTCAAAAATTTTTTCATTATCCCACCATAAAGACGGACTGTTGATTCCGTATCTGTTAAACAACTGTGGCTCCTGCAATAAACAATAGGTGGCAAACAATCCTCCATAAGAATGTCCTTCAATTCCTCTGTCATCATTTACATGGTAATTCTTCTCAACAAATGGTATTATCTCATTTTTAATAATGGTCAAAAATTCTTTCGCTCCACCGGATTGTAAAGAGCCTGCCTTTAAGTTGAGCATTGCTAAAAAGGAACGGCTGGTATCGCTTGTATTATCAGGTGAAGGTGTAAGATCGTGCCACCTACCGGTAAACCAGGGCTCGTACGATTTTTTCCAGTTATACCCAATCCCAACAATAATCACATCTTCAAGGCTGCCCGTAAAATCAAGAAGTTGCCTTGTAGAATGAGCGATTGGAAAAGTGTAATTCCCGTCTAACAGGTATAATACAGGATACTTAGTGGTATCTTTTTGAGAATAGTATTTTGGAAGCGACACAAATAGCTGATAGGCTTTATTGTTGATTTTAGACTTTAGCTGGTATTCCTGTTTTTGATTAATGACTGGTATAGAAGTTGTTTGAGCCATTGATTGTAAAGTGAAACCAATAAAGGCAAAAAGAGCCATTGTAATTTTGCTTGTAGGTAAATTGTATTTTGCCATTTTATTTTTTGAAATTCTCGTGAATGTTTAGTTACTTTTTTACTTCTAATTGATTGTTCAAACCCAATGCGTCCGGGAATCCCCACTGTTCTACTAATTTTCCGTTTGCTATTCTGTAAATGGATGTTTCAAATATGGCAACATGAATTCCTGTTGAATCAAGCCCGTTAAATTTACCTTTTTGTGTTCCTGTTGATTTATATCTTGTTACCACTTTGTCTCCTTCACTGATCATATCAACAATATCTTCATTCCAATCAGGAAATGATTTTCTATGGCTGGTAATTTCATTTTTTGCACCGTCAATTCCTTTCCACTCAATGCCGTTGATAAAATGGCAAACAAAGTTTGGTGACATTATTTTGTCTAAATCTGCTACGTTGCCGTTAGACCATATCTGATGATATTTTTTTATAATTTCCCTATTGGCGTCTAAATTATTTTTATTAGAACTGCAACTAAAAAAAAGAATACCAACTGTAAAAAATAATACTGAATAGAAAGTTTTTTTCATTTGATAATTTTTATTGTTCAAGATATGTGTGAATAAGAATTTTGTTTTTATTACTGTTTATGTTGCCATTCATTTTGTGCCACAGGGTTTCAGCCACGTGTGATACCCACCTATCTTTAAATAAGTTTTTGAAAAATGTGCTGCTCCTCATAATCAATTTTAAATTTTTTTAAAAAATCCACGTACTCATCTAAAAATGTTTGCTTCTTATGATGTGCCTCCTGATTCTGTACATATTTATACACGCGATCAATTTGTGACTGCGCATAAGAAAATACGCCATATCCATCCTGCCATCCGAAATGCTCTTTCGTTAGTTTATTATCATTGATATATTTCGATGATTTTGCTTTTACAGTTTTCATTAATTCTGAAACAGAAACAACAGGCTTCAAACCAAGAAAACAATGCACATGATCCTCTACTCCATTTACTATTATGGTTTTGCAATTGGATTCATTGATCAGGTTACCAATTACACCCCAAACAACACTGCGCCATTCCTTATCCAAAACAGCTTCCCTGTACTTCACTGCAAAAACAGTTTGCAGATAAATTTGATGATAGGTTTGTGACATGGTATTTATTTTTGATTATTATTCATTAATTGCAACGGGTTAAACCCGTTGTTAGAAAATCGAACCGATGCTACGCATCTGCAAAATACTCAGTAGCATTTACAGAGTCTTCACATGCAGAGCCAGAGGCTCGGTTCTGTTTAGTAACACTGGGTTTCAACCCAGTGTGAACTACGTATCTACCAATCGGCAACGGGTTAAAACCCGTTGTTATGATACAGAGCCGCTGCTAAGCATCTTCATGCCACTCTCTATCCCTCACATCTTTCCTTTGCAGAGCCGTTAGGCTCGATTTCATTTGATACCACAGGGTTTCAGCCTTGTGTGAAACCCGCCTATCTATCTGCAACTGGTTGAAACCTGTTGTTAGAAAATCGAACCGATGCTATGCATCTACAGGCCTTTCTATCACTACCAATTTTCCTTTGCAGAGCCGTTAGGCTCGATTTCATTTTGTACCACAGGGTTTCAACCCTGTGTAAATTACAATATCGAACTGATGCTATACTTCTGCAAACTATTCCCTGTCCCTCACAATTTTCTTTTGCAGAGCCGTTAGGCTCGATTCTGTTTTCGAACACAGGGTTTTAACCCGGTGTCATAATCCTGTACCATAATCCCGTGCCATAATCCCGTGCAAAGATCCCGTGCCTAACCTGTCAATAAAACCCAACTTTGCCTCTCACCGATTCGAACATCTTTTTTGAATCGTAACCTACACCGTTTTTAAACACCCATTCTACTTTTCTTATGTCGCTGATATTTTTGGATGGATCGCCGTCAATGATGAGCAGGTCTGCATTTTTACCTACTTCAATGGTTCCAATCTTTTTTTCAAACCCCAAAGTGATTGCTCCGTTTAATGTGGCAATTTTTATTGCCTGCAATGGCGTAAAGCCATCAGCTTCTACCAACAATTCAATGGCGCGCCAATTTCCCAGACCGGCTATGATGCCGCCATCGCCTGTGGGGTCGGTACCTACCGAAAGCAAACCGCCCATATCATAAAACATTTTTTCCATCCTGGCATTATTGGTAAATGCATTGTTAAGCATTGTTGCTACCTGCGGCGTTGTTGCTTTTAATGATTCTATAAAGGCAAATTGTTTTAAGTAATAATCCCTGTTATCCGGCGAAAACATTTCCAATAAATTTTCAGAAGGCGCTTTATACTTTGCTGATAAATCTTCCAGTACAGCTAATGTAGAAGTAACACCAACTTTTTTATTTATTAAAAACTGCATCAGGCTTTTTACGCTGTCACCTTCAGGATTGAGGCCGGCAATAGATTGTAGGCCACTTGCCGGACAGGCATTTTCTATTTTGCCTTTTACAAAATCGGTACTTTCCATAAAGCCATGTTCTAAATGGTCTATACCTATTTCCGCCGCCTCACGATAAGTAACAGCGCATAGATGAGCCGTTACTTTCAAATGTCTTTTATGAGCCGCTTCGATGGCTGCTCTTAAAGTGGGTTGGTCAATATTCATATAACCTTTGAAAGAAGTAAAACCCTGGTCAGCCCAATAATTCACAAATTTTATAGCATCTTCCGGGCTTTTCAATTCATTCATCTGTTCGAACTGTGAATTCTGCCCCTGCATGTAAGGCGCTGTTAATTCAATCGAAGGCCCGGGAACTATTCCTGCATCAATATCTTTTTTTATCCGGATATCTGAATAAGGCTCAATGCAGCCGGTGGTGCGGATGGTAGTGGCGCCACATGCAAGGTACAAGCGTGGAAAAGTTACCGGCACTTGTCTTAGATTGAGGTTTTGTGGCGTTCTGGAAAATGCAGAAATGTATATATGTTCATGCGTCATCACCAGCCCGGGCATCAGGGTTTTGCCATTCAAATCTATTGTTTTAGCGCCTTTTGGAACATTGGCTTTTGCATCATCGCCTACCCAATCAATTTTGCCATTGCTAATGATAACCGTTTGATGAGGCCTGGCCGCATTGCCTGTGCCATCAATTAATAAAGCATTTTTAAAAATCGTAACCGGATCATTGTAATCAATAAACTTTTTAGTTTCAACGCTGAATGCTGTTTGGGCAAATGCGGTTGCAGTAAACAAACAAATAATGATAAAAAGAATGGTTGATTTTTTCATTTTAATTTATTTTTATTATCAATTGTTTTTCAAATTGAGATTGAAAATATGACTTCTCGGCAACTTTTATTTTAGATTCCATTTTCAATATTCACTATTTCAGTATTTAATTCCATTTCATCGCTTCCTTTCTTTTTAAAACTATTTAATCCCAAATACAAAATGGTAGCTGCCACAAAAAAAACAACTACACTGATCATCTCGTTAGCTTTTAAATGATATAAGAAAAATAGGCAGATACCAACCGATAATACAGGCACAATTTTTCCGCCCGGAATAGTAAATCCTCTATCTTTCATATCAGGCATTCTTCTATACTTTAGCACAGCAAGCGAAACAGCCATATAGCTAAGAAGCGCCCCGGCAACTGTGAATTCTGCAAGTATTCTAAAGCCACCAAATGCAGCAAACAAAAAACCCAGCGTAGCAAAACATAAAATGGATAGATAAGGTGTTGCGTATTTTTTGTGTACTTTTTGCAAAATGTTGATGGGCAAAACTCCATCTCGTGTTACGGCAAACAAACTTCTTGGAACATTTAAGATGGTACCACCAATATTACCAAACATAGAAATGGCGGTACTTATTAGAATAAATCTAAAACCAAAAGAGCCAAAAATAATTTGTGCTGTAGCAGCAAGTGGTGTCGCTATTTCTTTGGAAAGATTATTGCCCAATACACCCTGAGCAATCGTTTGAATAGCGATATAAAAAATAATTAGGAAAATCACACTGATTAATACTGCACGAGGTACAGTACGACCTGGTTGCTTAATTTCTCCACCAACGGATAACCCTGTTTCACCACCTAAATAGGCAAAAAATAAAATCAATGAAGCGTCGCCTACTTGCTGATAGCCAGGCAATGCAGCCCACTTCAGATTATCAAAGTTTACATAGAATATACCAAAGATGATGAATAAAATGAGTGGAAGCAATTTGGCTACGGTAAGAAATTTAACCATTCCTACTCCTTGTCTCACACCCAGTATATTGATTAGTGCAAAACCAAAATATAATAAACTAAAAAAAATAATTTTAAAAAAAATGTTTTGAAGGATTGGGAAAAAAGCAGCTAACGTATCGAATAGTGCATTACCAACTGCAGCGACAGCACATATAGTTGCGATAAACATAGTCAGAAAAATTAAAAACCCGGGATACTTGCCAAAAGCCGTTTCTACATAAGTATAAGCCCCGCCAGATTTAGTCACCTTGCTGCCAACTTCGGCAAAACAAAGCATAATCAGCATCATTAAAATTCCACAAAAAGCATAAGCAATGATTGAGGCCGGCCCTAAAATTCCGGCAACAATTGCAGGTAACACAAATATTCCAGAGCCTATGATTATATTTACCATATTGGCAGAAAGCCCCCAAATTCCAATTTCTCTTTTTAAGCCTTCGTCTGTGTTTGTATCTGGCATAGTTGTTTTGGTTTATTTAGAAACAAAAGATTTTATTGGGTATCCGCTTTACTTATGAATGATATTGATGCTGGTCTATATTTATCTAAATCCAAATTTCTACAATACTCTTTTTTAAAAATCTGGCAGGTTTTAATGCCTGCCAGATTATAATTTTATAGTGAGTTAATTTTTCTGAAAACTTAAATCAATATTAGTTTGACAGATCAGCATTTAGAGTGTATATATATGACCACATTTGATCCACTGAACTTAAGAATTTTGCCCTGAGCGCATCTGCAGCTTTTTTGCCATTTACCTTTTCGAATACTTTCCATACACCATCCTCATTTTTATCTAATTCCCCAAAGCCTTTGTATGGTACAGTTACAAAATAATTGGGTGCGTCTGGTGCGCCACCCATTACATGGTACCAAAACCCACGGCTGTTTCCTTCTGTGCTTTTCATTGCTGCTTCTACCCCCTTGATTACTTCCATGAAATCTGTTGAATTTTTAGTCTTAAATGAGGTAACCCAAATCACCTTAATACCGTCCAGTGGTGGCCGGCTTAGCTCAGGAATCCCCTGTGCTATGTCATACTCTATACTTTCTACATAGGGCATAATAAAATTAACTACAGTCTGCTGGCATGCGTCGCCGGCTGCATCTTTTTTATCCATGTCTGCCCATTTAGCCATATTACCTGTAAGTACATACACATTGCCTTTGCCCTGTACCCGATGCCAGATATTCCAATGGTCGGTTCCTTTATTTTTGAGATAACATTCTTTGTAAAGTTTTACCCCTTCCAGAAATTGGGCATCATGCCCTTGTTTTACAGTTATTTCTGTTATGTTCATTAAGGTGCCGGCATTATCCTGTGCTGTTGTAGCCAAAGGCAATAGCAGCATGAGGTATATAATATTTTTTAAAAATTTCATGATGATTTGTTTTTTTTTGATTGTGAATATTTGATTGGGTTAATTAATGTTTGTGTTTGATAGGGTTTTTACTTTCAGTTTATTTCCATCATTGCATTGAAATGGCGCTGGCCCATATTAGGGTGGAATGAGCCATGGTAAACCATCTATTTTGTAATTGTAATAAATGAATGTGCTTGTCATTTTTATGATTCTTTAAACACAATGATTTAATGTTTCTCTGGCAGCGATAAAAGAAACGCCTAATTCTTTTTTTGCCAATGCACTATCGTAATCTCACCGCCTTGGTTCGTGTCTTCACGAACCACAACAATACCTTTTAATTCTTCACACCCTCTTTCAGTTGTCTTTTGTATTCATTCTCATCAAAACCGCCGTTAGATTCTGTAATCAAACCATCACTATTAAACCGTAATATTTCAACGCCGCTAATCTTTACTTTTTTGCCTGTGCCATTCGGGCCAGTATTCGTTCCCGTTAGCGTCCAGTGAAACTCAATTCCTTTAGATGTTGTTGACAAACTATCACATACCACGAGCATATCAGGAAAGGCCGTCATATAGCTTTGCGCTACCTTTGCAATGGCATCGCGGCCAACTGCAGGCGTTCCGTTGTTTACAATTTGAGAACCGTCAGGTGCAAAGAAATTTGCATGAGCTTCTGCATTTTGTCCTGACCATGCTGCAGCATATCTTTTTCCAAAATCATTTCCAATATTTTCTTTCATAGTATCTTCATTTTTTAATTCTGGCAAAGTTTCAGAGTTCATTTTTTTCAGTGAATTGTTACAGCCAATGCTTAATAATATTATGGTCGTAATAGCGGCTATTCTCATATTTCGCAGAACCCCCATCCATAAGTGCAGAGAATAATGTTTATCAGTAAAACAACAAATAATTCTATTTTTCATTTTGCTCTTTTATTTCTTTATACACAATGGTTCAGTGTTTCTCTGGCAGCGATAAAAGAAACGCCCAATTCTTTTTTTGCTAACGAACTATCATACACTATTGCTGCTTGCGCAAGTGCAGCTTCGTTATTCAGCATCCGGGAAATATCAGAAACAGCATAGCTTTCATTGGCGATCAAATAATTTTTTCCATGAATACCTTTTATAGTAGCTGCCTGAAACACCGCTTCTGCCACATCCCGCACATCTATCATCGAAAACCTGGCATCTGTTGCAAACAACATTTCAATAAAAGGGTTAGCCGGTATTTTATTCTTTATCAAATACTGCATGCCGCCAGATGTTGAGTCGCCTCTGTTAGAAAGTGAATTGCCAACAACCCACGTTGGCGAGATAGAAGTAATTTCAAACGGCAAATCGGGATGCCTATTTATAAAATTTCTAACTTCTTGGTCGGCCATAAATTTTGCCTGCGCATACGGATGATCCTGCTCACTGATATAGGGCGTATCCTGTTCCGTAAAAATATGGTTAGTAGGATATGTTGCCGGGTTCAATGGAAAAGAAGTATTCCATGCGGCTACCGAAGCAATAAACACTACTTTTTTTAAATCTTTTGATGTAGAAATTACTTCCAGAAAATTGCGTGTACCCTGTACCGTTGGTTCAAACAATTCTGTTTTTGGGTCTTTTACATCTAATAGAAATGGTGTGCCGGCGTGAACCAAAATGTTGCATCCGCTTACAAAGTCATTGAGCATTTCTATGTTCCTAACATCGAGTGGATATACTTTTAGATGGTTTGAATTATTAAGCCCCTGCAAATGCTCGTACTTGCTTTTATTATCAATATCTGTAGAGGAAACTTTTACCTGGTAATTTTCTTCTAAAAATATTTTGGTGATGTAACTACCGATAAACCCTGCCCCGCCGATGATACCAACAGCTTGCATGATGTTGTTTTTTATGAAATGATATTAAATGAGCTTGTCTGATAAACCTGACAGGCCACGTACCTGCCAGATTTTGAGCATTAAGATTAATTCATTTATTTTTCGAGTAACGCTGCGTTGTAGTAGGCCGCTTCAGAAACGATTTTGCCGTTTTCATCAAAATCATCATTAAGGTGCATAGGAAGCACTATAGCTTTCTTATCTTTTTTGCGAACTAAATTTAGCTTCCACCACGACAATACAGAGCGGCCATTACCCATTTCATATTCTAAGTAATCGGGATAGCCCACAATGTCTATACTTTTAATTTCAAAATTGGTTAAGAAGTTTTGCCGGCCTGCTGTTTCTTGAGTTTTAGAATGAGATGAGTCAAAATTAAAATCTGTATTTGAAAATTTGGCATCGTCCCGATAGGCGCTCATACATTTATCTAAATCACTTTTTCCAAAGGCATACATGGTGCGGCGTATAGTATTTATGTTTTCGTGATGGTTATAAATTTTGCCGTTGGTTCGGTTGCCTGAATAGCTGGCACGTATTTCATTAATAACAACATCGTTAGAGTAGCCAATAATTTGCCGTATCTTATTTTCCTTGGTTATATTATAAATGTTATGTGCTGCTGCATCTATTTGAACTCCGGTATGTTTTTCCACACCATCTATCATTATCCAATCCTGTACTACTGTTTCATTATTTTTATTGTCCTTTGCATATTCAAGTGCATCGGGATATGAGCCAGGTAAGGGTTTAATAGTAAAATAATCAAGAAATTTTTTATAAGTAAGTAAATTGTTGATATACGCCTTTTTATTTACTGCAGGTTCGTTAATGTTGGTAGTAGTACCATTATAACCTTTAAAATCTTCTGTAAGGTAGCTGGCAATTTTTGCTGAATCGCCGGTTGCTATGGCTTTTTCAAAATCGTTTACTACCGTAATAGCAGGATGTTCAATAAATATGCTTCCATTGTTTTTTTTCTGTGCCGAAGCCATCAGGCAGCCTGCAAGGGCTGGTATGATAAAAAATGCTTTTTTCATTTTATTTTATTTTTTTTTGAATGTTAGTTGGTATTCCTGGTTTTAAAAACCTGCTTTGCGACCGGCCACTCATTATGGCCACCGGCTTTTTTCTTCGCATTTGTATAAGGGTGGCCAATCTGCGGAAGATTGGCTACCCTTACACAAATGCATTTTTACATTTCCTCTTTTATTAATTTCGAAAAGTCTCCATATATATATTCTCTTACAATCTTACCAGCCTTATTGAACTCATCAAACATTACCATTGGAATTTTCAGCACTTCCCCACTTTTTTTTGCTTTTCCGGTCCATGTCCACCACGATTGTACTATTTTGGCATCTTCTTTTTTGTAATGCAGATAGTCAGGATATCCCATGGGTACCTGCTTTACATCATCGAAATACACAAAGTCTTTCTTCCATGAATTCATAGCATCTGCTATCGGTATAAATTTTTCCATTCCTGATGACCACCATTTAGCAGTATCAGAGTAAATATTTTTAACGGTAGCCCAATCCTGCGCCGCGTAGGCGTCGTTACTTTTGTTGATTACATCTATGTATGGATGTTTAATGTAAATGGTGCCATTTAACTCCTGTTGGCAAAAAGCGGTTAATCCAAAAAGGAAAAACGCTGCTGATAAAATTGCTTTTTTCATTTTGTTTGTTTTTTTAATGAATAATTGTTTATGATTGTCTGGGTTATTTTTTCCTTCCTTCGTCTAATGTGTTTTTTCCTGTTGCATTTATGATTGCACTGCGGTCGTAATAGGTGTAATAGCGGTCAATCTTTTTATCTGCATTAAAATGAACTGAAAAATTCATACGGATAGAAACGGGCTTACCTTTTATTATCATCTTGCTGGTAAAATAAACGATGTCGTAAATACCAGTTGGAGCGCCGGCTTTTAATTGACCGGTTGAGTTGATAGGTGTATGATTAAATTCACTTACCATCATTGTATCCATTCCGCTTTCCTTCGATTTTTTCCACCAGGCCAGCAGCGCGGCTTTGCCGGTAATTTTTGTTCTTGTATTCATGTCTCCATCCGGATATGCATACACAATATCATCAGCCAGCATATTTGCCCAGGCATCATAATCGCCTTTGGCTAAAAGCTGTATAGATTTTTCGCTCAGGTCGGAGTATTCAGTTGATGCAATACTCAGATTTGGATTGGTAACTGAAGCTGACGTTGAATCTGCATTGGCAGTGGCTTCTTTTGCAGGTGTAGCATTATTGCAACCGTACGCAAAAAAAGCAACAACAATAAATGTTGCTATTGGAATAAAAAATTTTTTTTTCATTTTAAAAAGTTTTTAAATTTTTCCTACTCGTCTGGCTTTTCAGAAACGCCTCTGCAAAAAATACCAGTGCTGAACAAGCCTGTTTTTCAATATGATACT
>JAFDXH010000062.1 GCA_018268075.1 Bacteroidota bacterium
CTTTCTGCATTTTGATTGTATGCCACACCGGCATTTACCTGCCATTTATTTTTATTAAACCCTACTAAAACAGCATCATGTTTTCTGCCGGCATTGTTCCAGTCGAGTGCACCCAAAATTCGCTCATCATCTAAAGAAAGTACCTGCCGGCCAGCCTTTATATTCCAGTGAGGCGAAAAAAAATATTGTGCCCATGCTTCATATAAAGTTAAAGTATTTCCTGTAGCCTGCACCTGTGCATCGTTTCCCCATACATTTATTATTTGAGTAGTCAGGCCAATTTTTAGTTTATCCTGCCTTGAATAAATTAACCCAAGCCTGCTTCTTTGAGCCACGAAAGATGCGGCTTCTTGGCTTTTAAGTATGGGTGTAAATAAGCCATGGCGAATTTCGCCGCGAGGCCTAATCTGTATGTTTAATTGCAATTGCTCACCCGTAACTGACTGTGCTATGACATACTCGCAGCAGAGTACCAGAAATGCACTTAGTATTAAAGAAATTACTGAAGGTTTCAACTATTTCGTTTTTAGGAGTGCAAATTTCTTTCAATTCAAATTTTTGATAATGATTAAGATCATAGAAAAATAAAAGAGATATCATGTTTGCATCGAGATTAGTTTATGAAGGATAACAAATGACAATACCTTATTGTCCATTATAATTCTTCTTTTTTCTAAAATATTAAATTGAAGCCTTCGGGTATTTTACAAAAATAATTTATACCTGTGGCCAGAGGGCTCTGTTGTCAATAGATTTTATTCGTTTATAAAATTTTCAAACTACTTTTACCCATGACCTCTTCCCTTTTTACCTATAGCAAGCCAAAAGTATTACAGGCGCTTCGTTACCATTTTATAAGCCGAAAAGAAATTAAAATCATGATCATTCTGGTGAACGTGTTTGCCATCTTTTCAGCAATTATGTATTATACACATCGTGTATCACCTATAGCTTTTTTGCTGAGTTCAGGGCTTTGGTTTATACTGATGATTTCTTTTTGGTGGGCATTGCCTGCCATCATATACAGGCGGGCAGCTACATTCAAAGACCGTTTTAAAGTAAGTTTTGACCCGCAGCACATGTTTTTGGAAAACGACCGTGGCAGTCGAAGTTGGCCGTGGGCATCCTTCAGCACATTCACTGAAAGTCCTTATTTTTTTCATTTATATTTCGACAGGCGGTCTTTTTTTCTAATACCCAAAGATGCCTTTGGCGAACAGGTAGGGGATGCCAGAAAATTATTGAAGGAAAAAATAAAAAATAAAGCCTAAAAGGCCAGTCTCTTTTCCATAATGAAATGAGGAAGGCTCACTTCAGTAAACTCACTACTTATTTTTTTGTACCCCAGTTTTTCGTAAAACCCTACTGCCGTTTTGCGGGCATGCATGATTAATTTTTTGTACCCTTTATCGCGGGCTAGGTTCTCGGCGTAGTTCATCATAGCCGCTCCTATACCTTTGCCCTGTACATTATTTTGCACAGCCATTTGCCTGAGCCTTACCACACCTGCCTCTACGGGGGTGAGCAAGCAACAACCCAGCATCACGTCCTCGTCAAGTGCGGCAATAAGTACATCACTTTTCTCTCTTTCAAGTTCTGATTTTTCAAATGAAAGATTCAAAGGTTTACGCAAAACTTCTTGCCTCAGCTTTACCATCTGACTATATTCAACACTGCCGTGGTCTATTTGTTTTATGGGCATCCCAATATTTTTTTGAAGAATTGACTACTAAAAATAAAACTACAAATAAAATTAGGTATTTAGTGTGAGATATAAGATGAAAGCCAAATGAACTTAAGGATTTATCCCCGAATTTTTATACTAAAAATATCGAAATACCCTTTCTATTTCCCCTTTCTGATCGCTTCTATTTTTCATCAAATACTTTATTATTTTTTTTATCCCAAAAAGTATATTTTTGTAGCCGTATTAACTAAACTTTACAACCATGCAAGACATTGCAACAAGAGTAAAAAAAATAATTGTTGACAAATTAGGTGTTGACGAATCTGAAGTAACCACAGATGCTTCATTTACCAATGACCTGGGGGCAGACAGCCTCGACACAGTAGAATTAATTATGGAATTTGAAAAAGAATTCAATATTTCAATTCCTGATGAGCAAGCCGAAACAATCACCACTGTTGGGCAAGCAGTAGCCTACCTGGAAGAACACGCAAAGTAATTTCCTTCATCAACTTCGTAGCAGCTTATGGAATTAAAAAGAGTAGTAGTTACCGGGCTTGGGGCAATCACTCCATTAGGCAATTCTGTTCCCCAATATTGGGAAGGCCTTATAAATGGAGTTTCTGGCGCAGGCCCTATTACTCAATTTGATTGTTCAAAATTCAAAACCAGGTTTGCCTGTGAAGTAAAGAATTTTGAACCTACAGACTATCTGGAACGGAAAGAAGCAAGAAAACTTGACCGCTTTACACAATTTGCACTTGTAGCAAGTGATGAGGCTGTAAAAGATGCCGGCATTACTGCAGACAATGTAGATCACGATCGCGTAGGAGTAATTTTCGCCAGCGGTATTGGGGGCATTACTACCTTTCAGGATGATGTAATGGCCTATGCCAGGGGCGATGGTACTCCAAGGTTCAATCCATTTTTTATCCCTAAAATGATCTTGGATATTGCAGCCGGCCAGATTTCTATGCGTTATGGTTTTCGAGGCCCCAATTTTGCAGTAGTAAGTGCCTGCGCCAGTAGCACCAATGCAATTATTGATGCTTATGATAATATTCGCTTAGGAAAAGCTGATATAATACTGACCGGTGGCAGCGAAGCAGTAATAAGTGAAGCCGGAGTAGGTGGATTTAATGCCATGAAGGCACTGAGCGAAAGAAACGATGACCCCGCTACTGCATCAAGGCCATTTGATAAAGACCGTGATGGTTTTGTGATGGGCGAAGCCGCAGGTATTCTGGTACTTGAAGAGTTAGAACACGCTAAGGCTCGCGGCGCTAAAATATATTGCGAAATTGCCGGCGGAGGCGCTACAGCAGATGCACACCACATTACCGCTCCACACCCGGAAGGGTTGGGTGCCAAAAATGTAATGCATGCAGCATTAAAAGATGCTGAAATGGAGCCGCAGGATATTGACTACATCAATGTACATGGTACTTCCACACCTCTTGGGGATATTGCCGAAACAAAAGCGATCCTTGCGGTGTTTGGTGATAAAGCCTATGACCTGAACATAAGTTCTACCAAATCTATGACAGGCCATTGCTTGGGTGCAGCCGGTGTGATGGAAGCGCTTGCGTGTATATTAGCCGTTACTAAAAATGTAATACCGCCTACCATCAATCATTTTACTGATGACCCTGAGCTGGATCCTAAATTAAATTTCACTTTTAATAAAGCGCAGTATAAGACGGTGGACGCCGCCATGAGCAATACTTTTGGCTTTGGAGGACATAATGCATCTGTGATCGTAAAAAAGTTTGCTGAATAATAGGAATGAAGTTTGCAGTTTTTTTTAGAACTGTAAATAAATTCTTATGGATACAACAGCAAATAATTTAGACAATGATATTGGTAGCTTTCTATCCCGCCGCCTCGGTGAGAAAGAAGCAGCAGATATAATGGCCACTGTAAATGAAGAAGTGGCGAAAAGAGTGGACGCGCGCATAGCAGCATCAAGAGCTGAAATAAGCGCCTGGCGCGATGAAATAAAGGCAAATTTTGCCACAAAAGAAGATGCGGCGAATCTTGAAAAAAAATTAATCAAGCGGGTTTCAGAAGTAGAAGGCACCATCATACTTTGGGGTATTGTATTTTGGATTACCATTATCATTGCTGTGTATATAATATTTAAGTTTGTGCAAGCATGATAATCTTAAGCAGCAGCCGAGCCACTGGCACGGCACAGGGTGTATATCAAGGAAGGCAAAGGGTACCTGTTTCGCCATCAATCCGCATCATAGAGCAAAAGGATCATACCAAAAATATTCAATCATTAATTTACAAGATATTTTCTTGGGATTGCGTATGCATAGACTACCTGAATTCATTATTGAGGAATTGTTGTTTAATGTAAATAAGGCATACGGCGCCACAACACCGCCATCAAAATAAATAGTATCATAACAATTGTTTTCTATTATTTTTATATTTATCAATTTTGAGTCAGCTTTAGGATTTCTTCTAATGCTTAAATCATAACAAGTGTCTACCTGAGAGACAAGTATTTCCTTTTGAAACCTCTTCCGACAGGAGAAATTATGAAATATTAGAAAGTGAAGAATCACCTTAAATAAGGTATTGGGATATTTAAAAGTATAACAATTCATATGTGTTACTCATTGGTAAATTTTAAGGATGTGTAACCTGGAACAAAGCCGTTTCTACAATTGCTACAGTTAGGAATCCCACCTTAAATTTCAGATCAATCCTTTGAATGGGAAGTCTTCCATTCAAGAGATTGATTTTTCCGTAAAATAATTGTAAGATCAAGAAGTAGCCTGCCTGCCAAATCATCATAAGAGTATTGGTATTTGGGAGGTGCATTTTTTTGATAGACAGTAATTTCTACCGTAGCATCGTGCCCGTTAGAAAGGTAAGAGCCATTAGGAATGGTTATAACTGCGGAATCATTATTTTTAATCATCTTCCTCTTTGAGGTAAAGGCAGTTTTAGAGGCCACAGTTAAGATAATACTATCAACCAATTCTGAAGATTGGTTTACAAAAGTTATTTTTTTTTCATTAGGTTCATGATAAAAGGTGCATGAAGTCCAATATGCGGCTAAAATAAACAGATAAAATTTCATTGATTAGTTGGGGTTAATTGGGTGTTTCCATTTATACCGTGCGTAGCGGTATTCTCATTATCTGTACCAAAAGTGCCCCAATAGTCAGGATTACCATTTGGATTGAGTAATGTGCCATCCCGTTTAAATTTTGGATACTCGTTAGATGGGCTTTCACTGCTTAATGAGAAATTGACAGGAATATCAAGCCAATCAGCATCCATCCACCACATCAGGTAGGGGTTTCCGTGTTGCGCATGATTGGTTACCAATTCAAGATAGGGCGCATCAGTCATCATTCGTATGATGTGCTCTTTGGCAATTGATATTCTTTCCGGCGCGTCAATTGTTTGCAAATAATTATATACTTCAATCATTCTTTCCGGATTATCTATGAGCCACTGTTTCTGATATACTTTTAAAGATAGCTCGTTAGAGATTTCTAATGCTATATCAGCCGGTTGCCATGCTGGTAGCTGGTCGCACGGGCTTGTAGTGCCATCCATTCTTGGCAAGTCAGGATTTTTAGTCGGTATGCATGGATCTTCATACCAGCTTCCATCACCAGTTCCACCGCCACCACCAGTTCCGCCGCTACCGGGGTTGCTGCCGCCTCCACCATTATAGCCACCGCCACCACTATCGCCTCCTTCTACTGCTAATGCCACATAGGTTTTACATATTGTGGCGGTATAAGTATTGTAATCGGGGCCATTGGTTAGCCAGCCTCCTGTCTTAAATTCTTTATAACAAATAGTTATCGTTAGCTGCGACCATCTATTACCTGCATTTTCATTAAACGATTCAATGGATATTAAATTTACAGCAGTATCTTTTTCACCAAATAACTTCTTATCCCTTATGTCAAAATATTTATGGCCAAAAATATTATTTTCAAAGCCCATAAAGAAAAGCGCTGTTTGAGCAGCACTGTTTGTACTATCGGTAGCGGTATATCCATTTTTATTATACTGCCATTTATACATCACCTTAAAAGCTGTATCTGTTTCATTAAAGGTGGCCTTTAGTATTGCATTCACCCCACTATCTATAACCATAGGAATATAAATAATTTGAGAAGGGTTGCCATTTTTTTGGCCGGATGATTGTTTGCCGGACAATCTTGCGCTGGCCACAATTGCTTTATCCCACACAGGAAATCCTGCATATTTTACAAATTTTTCTACAAAAGGTTTGGCCTGCTGCTGCCGTAATATTTTATCTCTTATAGCCATCACCATTTTGTCTGAGGGGCGTGTTCATAAAAAAATTGATGTTCTATCTCAGCATTTGATTGTGTACTTTCCTCAGGCAATTGCTGTCGTTGTTTTTGTAAATCTATTTTCTTACAGGAAGCAAATAGCACTATTACAATACACAGTACAGAGATGATTTTTGCGGGGGGGGGTAAATTTTCTCATGGTTAGTTTTGGTGCAGGGCAAATGTATCTTTTATTATAATTACTTACAACCTACTACCAGAAATTTTTTTTGTTTAATTTTATCACTTCATTTTCAAATAAGTACGTGTCTATTTTATCATTACTTTTTTTATCAAAAAAGGAACGTTTGTTCCGTGAGCAATTACGGAATGTACTGGGGTTTGCGCCTGCTAAATATAATATTTACAAAACAGCGCTCAGCCACCGCTCTGTACGCGAGGGCGCCGATGAAAACAATGAGCGATTAGAATTTTTGGGAGATGCAATCCTGAGCAGTATTGTAGCGCATTATTTATTTATGCGCTATCCCTATAAAGAAGAAGGTTTTCTTACAGAAATGCGCAGCAAAATGGTAAACAGGAATATGCTCAATGATATAGCCGTGAAGATTGGGCTTAAGAAGATTACCCTTTTTAATAAGTATGACACTACGTTAAAGACATCTCAAATTTTTGGTAACACCCTCGAAGCCCTGATAGGCGCTGTATATCTTGATAAAGGATATGACAATACCAGCGATTGGGTAAACAAGCAGATTATACTACCTCACCTGTTTATGCAGGATCTGGAAAACCTCGATATCAATCAAAAAAATAAATTATTTGGGTGGGCAAACAAAAATGGTAAGACTTTGGAATTTGAAACAATTAATGAGCAACAGGAAAATGGCCGCCGCCTCTTTACTATTGGCGCTAAGATAGATGGCAAGATTGTGGCGCAGGCTAAAGCATTTAATAAAAAAGATGCCAGCCAGGTGGCTGCACAAATAGCACTTGAGAAATTACACATTTCTTAATGGTGAATGGAGAATGATGCGGGATAGCATCTGTGAGATATATGCTGCATTTGGTGGGCGTAAGCCATAAATGGTGGATTGGTTTTAATTTTTTTTTATTTTCAAAAAATCTAATAAATACACTTTATGCGATTTGGACTTTTAGGAAGTGGTAGTTGGGGAACTGCATTAGCAAAACTCCTTACGGATAATGATCAGCAGATACAATGGTGGATAAGAAGTGATAGCAATATTGATAGTTTTAAAAACCGCAGACACAATCCGCAATATTTAAGAAATGCTTTTTTTAATATTGACCTCATCCATTTTTCTTCGGATATCGAAGAGGTAATAAACAAAAGCGATCACATTCTAATAGTTATTCCATCGGCATTTGCTACCGAGGCCCTAAGTAGTTTGCCTAAAAATATTTTTCAGGGAAAAAAAGTTATTTCTGCTGTTAAAGGCATTCTGCCTGAAGAAAATATTCTGCTGAATGAATATTTAAAAATTCATTTCAATGTGGCACTGCAGGATTATTTTACGGTATTAGGCCCATGCCATGCAGAGGAAGTAGCCGCCGAAAAACTATCCTATCTTACCTTTTCAGGAATAGATGAAAAAAGCACCAACGATATATCTGCAAATTTTAAAACAACTTATCTCAATACACTTTGCAATACAGATATCTATGGTGTACAATATGCGGCAATACTAAAGAATATTTATGCCATCGGTGCAGGAATAGCTCATGGGCTGGATTATGGCGATAATTTTTTGAGTGTGCTCATCGCCAATAGCGCAGACGAAATGGCCGGGTTTCTAAAAAAAGCCGTGAACCATTCCATAGAAGTAGGAAGCATAAACCATCTTCAGAATCTGAAACCCCCAACAACTATCACCACTAATTATGCTGCATCTGTTTATTTGGGCGACCTATTGGTAACCTGTTATTCACTCTATAGCCGCAACCGCACATTTGGTAATATGATAGGCAAAGGATACTCTGTACAATCAGCTCAGCTTGAAATGAGTATGATTGCCGAAGGGTACAATGCCAGCCGTTGCATGTTTTTAATAAATGAAAAAGTAAAAGCACCAATGCCTATTGCATCCACTATTTATAAAATATTATGGAACGGCCTTCCGGCACATGAAGGTTTTTCCGAAATTGAAAGTATCTTAGTCTGACATTTCTAACTCATCACCCGGTAAAAATAATCCGTTGAAATATTGCCTCTTTATTTTTTTAATTGTACTTGCTATGGCAAGTTGTAAAAAAGATTCTTTTATAACCAGCCCAGATGCAAACCTTTCTACCAGTAGGGATACTCTTTTTTTTGATACCGTTTTTACTACCGCCGGATCAGTTACACAAGTATTTAAAATATATAATAACAATAATCAAAAATTAAATTTATCGCAGATAAAATTAGCAGGTGGTATCGCCTCTCCGTTCAAGCTCAATATTGATGGTACCTCAGGGCCTTTGCTCAATAATGTAGAGATCAATGCTAATGATAGCTTATATATTTTTGTGCAGGTAAATGTAAATCCCAATTCAAATACGCTTCCCTTTATACTTACAGATAGTGTGCAAATCAATTACAACGGGAATAAAAAATTTGTACAACTACAAGCGTATGGGCAGAATGCGCATTTTTTAAAAAACGAAACCATTAAACAATTTACAGTTTGGGGTAGCAACGATTTGCCTTACGTTATTTTGGGTAACCTACGGGTAGATACCGGAGTGCTGCTTCATCTAAGTGCCGGTACCAGAGTTTATTTTCATGCAGATGCTCCGCTAATAGTAGATGGCACTTTGCAGTTAAATGGCACCGCTGCTAAGCCAGTTGTTTTTTCGGGCGACAGAACCGATGCAGATTACAAAGATTTGCCGGCGAGCTGGCCGGGTATTATTTTTAGAAACAGTAGCGAACAAAACTGGATGATACACGCCATCATAAAAAACGCCTATCAAGGTATTGTAGCTCAAGGGCTTTCTGCCCTTACCCCCAAAGTATCTATATCAAGGTGCATTATCAGCAATGCATACGATGCCGGCATTTTAGGTGTGGGTACCAGTATCTATGCCGATAACAGCCTGATAAGTAATTGCGGGTCTAATATCAATCTGGTATATGGTGGTAATTATCAATTTACCAATTGTACTGTGGCCAGTTATGGAAGCTATTATATTTCACATAAAGCCCCTGTTCTGCAGGTGGCAGATTATATTTCGCAAAATAATATGCTATACACTGCTCCACTGAAAGCTACTTTTACCAACAGTATTTTTTGGGGCGATTTTGGAAGTGTAGATAATGAAGTAGTGGTAGATAAAAAAGGTGCCGGCCCTTTTTCGGTTTCATTTGACCATGTACTTTATAAGGCAAAAACAGATCCATCCTTTTCTACAATTAATGCTGCACTCAAAAACCTACCTCCCTTATTCGACAGTATCAATACCGCAAAGGGTATTTACGATTTTCATTTTACTAAAAATGCTGCTGCACCCGCCATCCATGCAGGTATTCCTACTTCTTTTGGGTTTGATATGGATGATAAAGAATGGGGAGCTACCTTTGATCTTGGATGTTATAAGCGATAGTTTATAATAATATTTTTACTTCGTTTTATTTTCTCTTTTTTAACTTTCAACAAAAAAAAAGGACATGAATATACTTGCGCTTAGCAGTTCACGTAGTGGCCAATCTACCTATCTATCCACGGCTATTCCTTTCCTCAATGATTTTTTAGGAAAAGAAAAAATCACCATCGCATTTATCCCTTTTGCATCTACTGAAAGCCACCAGCAATATTTTATTCGTGTAAAAAATGCATTGAAAGATTTTCCCTACAACATTAAAATGGTCACGGCACAAAATGGTGTTCAATTGGTAAAAGAAAGTAATGCTATCATGGTAGGCGGAGGCAACACCTTTAAATTAATTCATGACTTATACCAATATAATCTTATGAAAATAATAGAAAAGAAAGTAAGGGCAGGCATGCCTTATATTGGATGGAGTGCAGGTGCTAATATCACCGGTGCTACTATTGCCACCACCAATGATATGCCCATTATTCAACCAAAAAGTTTTAAAGCTTTTGGTTTTTTCCCCTTTCAGATCAATCCTCATTATAATAACCTTATTATTCCCGGATTTAATGGCGAAACACGGGATGAGCGCATTCAGGAGTTTCTACATCTAAACAAGAGCCAGAAAGTAATTGGCCTTCCTGAAGGAAGTGGGCTTATTCTTAAAAATGATCAATTAAATTTTGTAGGCCATGATGGCGGAGTTATTTTCTATTGCAAAGGGAAAATAGTAGTTAAGGAAAAAATAGCACATCAGAAAAGCTTAACCGGCTTGCTATAATGAACAAAGTGTAAAATCACCTTCACTTTTCTTTTCATCTTTCAATCGTAAATTGCATATCTCATGCAATTCCTCCTCAATTCACCGTACAAGCCGGCAGGCGATCAGCCGCAGGCAATTGATCAGCTTACCAATGGGATTCTTGAAGGTGAAAAATATCAAACATTACTTGGAGTAACGGGCAGTGGTAAAACATTTACCATGGCCAATGTAATTCAGAATGTACAGCGGCCCACACTTGTACTTACGCACAACAAAACGCTTGTAGCGCAATTGTATGGTGAATTCCGGCAATTTTTCCCTGATAATTCGGTAGGGTATTTTGTGTCGTATTACGATTACTATCAGCCCGAAGCCTACATGCCGGTAAGCGATACCTACATTGAAAAAGACCTGAGCATCAATGAAGAATTAGACAAGCTTCGCCTTGCGGCTACTTCGCAATTGCTTACAGGCCGCAGAGACATCATAGTAGTAGCAAGTGTAAGTTGTATATACGGAATAGGAAACCCAAAAGACTTTGCAGAAGGAGTAGTGCGGATAGAAGAAGGGCAAACACTCAGCCGGCAAGGCTTTTTGCATTCTTTAGTAAACAGTTTGTACTCCCGCACGCAGGGCGATTTTGCAAGAGGCACCTTCAGGGTAAAAGGCGACACAGTAGATATCAATGTGCCTTATGCTGACAATGGATATCGCATTACTTTTTTTGGAGATGAGATAGAAAGCATAGAAACACTTGAATTAAGTACAGGAAAAAGAATTACAAAAGTTTCCAACGCAGCTATCTTTCCTGCCAACTTATATATTGCTCCAAAAGATAAATTGCAACAGATCTTATATGAAATTCAGGATGAAGCGGCTGCACAAACAGCCTACTTTAAAGAATCAGGAAAATATATAGAGGCGCAGCGAATCTCTGAACGCGTAAACTATGATGTAGAAATGATACGCGAATTAGGCTACTGCAATGGTGTAGAAAATTATTCCAGATTTTTTGACCGCCGTGAGCCAGGCACCAGGCCATTTTGCCTGCTCGATTATTTCCCTGATGATTTTCTGTGCATCATTGATGAGAGCCATCAAACCATACCACAAATAAGCGGCATGTATGGAGGCGACCGGTCAAGGAAATTGGTTTTAGTGGATTATGGTTTTCGTTTGCCTTCGGCATTAGACAACAGGCCATTAAATTTTAATGAGTTTGAAAATATGCTTAATCAAACGGTGTATGTGAGCGCTACACCCGGCGATTTTGAATTAGAAAAAACGGGCGGTGTAGTAGTAGAGCAGGTAGTAAGGCCTACAGGATTATTAGACCCGCCCATAGAAGTACGCCCCTCTATAAACCAAATAGACGACCTGCTGGATGAAATAGATAAACGTGTAACAAAAGGCGACCGTGTATTGGTAACTACATTGACCAAACGCATGGCCGAAGAAATGGATAAATATTTACACCGCATCAATATCAAATCAAAATACATTCACAGTGAAGTACACACGCTGGATCGCATAGAAATATTAAGGCAACTACGACTTGGTGAAATAGATGTACTGGTAGGTGTAAACCTTTTGCGTGAGGGGTTAGATCTTCCTGAAGTATCTCTGGTAGCAATATTAGATGCAGACAAGGAAGGTTTTTTAAGAAATGAAAGATCGCTTACTCAAACAGCAGGTCGGGCAGCGCGCAATGTAGATGGGTTGGTAATTTTTTATGCAGATAAGATGACAGAGAGCATGCAAAAAACAATAGACGAAACCAATAGAAGAAGAGAAAAACAAATAGCTTATAATATTGAAAATAATATAACACCCGTTACGGTTTCTAAAACCATAGAACAAATAATGGGACAAACTTCTGTATTGGATATAAAGGGAACCACTGCATCGCCTTATGCGGCTGAAAATAGTTCGGGAGCAATAGCTGCCGAAGATCAGATAGAATATAAAACGATACCTCAATTAGAAAAAGCCATCAAGCAAATAAAAAGAATGATGGAGCAGGCCGCCAGAGATATGGACTTTATGGAGGCTGCCCGGCTACGCGATGAAATGTTTCGGATGCAAAGCAATCTGGAGAATATGAAATAGAAATAATACAAACAGTTATTATTGCTGTGGAATGATTTTGCCCATAATATTATCCAGCCCACCCTTCTCTATCCAGGCTTCGATACTGAATTGCTTCAGCTAAATGCTCTGGTTTTATTTCTGTACTACCTGCAAGGTCAGCAATGGTGCGGCTTACCTTTAGAATGCGATCATAAGCCCGTGCAGAGAGGTTTAATCTTTCCATCGCTACTTTTAAAAGATTAGCGCCAGCGGTAGATATTACACAAATTTCTTTAAGCATCTTACTGCTCATTTGTGCATTGCAATAAACGCCTTCATTGTCTTTATACCTTTCGGCTTGTATTTCTCTTGCCCTTATTACTCGCTCCCGTACTGTTTCACTTTTTTCAAATTCCTGCGTGGATGAAAGTTCTGAAAATGCTACAGGGGTTACTTCTACATGAAGATCAATCCGATCGAGCAAAGGCCCGGAAATCTTATTCAAATATTTTTGCACAGCTCCCGGTGGGCAACTGCATTCCTTTTCCGGATGATTGTAATACCCGCAGGGGCAAGGATTCATAGAAGCGATTAGCATAAAACTAGATGGAAAATCTAACGCTACCTTAGCTCTGGAAATAGTAACTCTTCTCTCTTCCATTGGCTGGCGCATTACCTCCAGAACCGTGCGCTTAAACTCCGGCAATTCATCTAAAAACAAAACACCATTATGCGCAAGAGAAATCTCGCCGGGCTGCGGCAATCCGCCGCCCCCTACTAAAGCCACATCGGAAATAGTATGGTGCGGTGAGCGAAATGGTCGCTTGGAAATAAGGGTGGCATTTTCCGGAAGCTTGCCCGCTACGCTGTGAATTTTAGTGGTTTCCAAAGCTTCCTGTAAGCTCAGAGGCGGCAGTATGGTAGGCAAACGCTTTGCCAGCATGGTTTTACCGGCACCAGGCGGCCCTATCAGTATGGCATTGTGGCCACCTGCTGCAGCAATCTCTAAGGCGCGCTTAATATTTTCTTGGCCTTTTACATCACAAAAATCTATTTCAAAATCACTTTGTGCATGGGCAAATTCTTCTCGTGTGTTCACCACCGTTGGTTGAATAGAATTTTCATCAATAAAAAAATCTATTACTTCATTGATATGGCCCACGCCATAAACATTCAGGTTATTTACCATTGCCGCTTCGCGTGCATTTTCTTTGGGTAGTATCAATCCTTTAAATTTTTCTTTGCGCGCCTGTATGGCTATAGGTAATGCTCCTTTGATTGGGCGCACCTCGCCATCGAGGCTTAGCTCGCCCATGATTACATATTCAGTCAGTTTTTCTGCATGCTCTAATTGCTCGCTGGCACCTAATGTAGCCATAGCAATGGGCAGGTCAAAGGCTGTTCCGCTTTTTTTGATATCAGCAGGCGCAAGATTTACTACCACTTTGATTCTGGGGAAATGATATCCATTGGCTTTGATGGCGCTTTCCATTCGCTCAAGGCTTTCCTTTACTGCATTATCGGCAAGGCCTACAATTGTGGTAAATTTTCCGCTACTTACATTTACTTCTACAGTAATGGTAATAGCCTCTACACCATATACAGCGCTACCGAATGTCTTAACTAACATGTAGAAAAATTTCGTTGCATTGAAATTAAGACATATTCTATTTAAAAAAGGAAAAAAAAGAGAAGGATATATGGGGGAGTATTCTATAAGCCTTGCAGTAATTCTATCACCTTTTCGTTTTTTAAAATTAAATACCCCAGGCGATCGTTGCTTACGCCCTCCTTTAATTGATAACTAAAAATAAGTTGTTCATCATGAACGGTAGTTTCAAAATACCTGAAATCTATATTGGCATATTTTTTCAATGCATCGCTTATTTCATAGAGATGTGTAGAGAGTATAAATAAGGATCCCTTTATTTTTATCAGTCCTTCTATCACTACCGTACTGCATTTCATCGCATCTTCAATATTAGTGCCTTTGAATAATTCATCTATCAATATCAGCCATTTTTTTCCATCAGTAATTTTTAAAATCGTATTCTTTATCCGCTGCACTTCGTTGTAAAAAAAGCTTTCTCCTTTCACTACATTGTCCACTACATTGATATTGCTTATCAGCCCATCAAAAATTGAAAGCTCCATTGATTTCACCGGCACCCCCATTCCAAGATGTGCAAGAAAAACAGCACTACCCACCGCCTTTATAAAGGTGCTCTTACCTGCCATATTAGCGCCTGTAAGAAATACAAAATTATTATCCTTTGATAATTGCAGGTCATAGCCAACCGGCTCTTTCAATAGAATATGATACAATCCATCTACCCTTAGTACCGGCGACGATGATTTTATAAATTTAGGGAACTCAAGATGATAAACCTTCACTGCCATAGCCATACCATACCATGCGTCCAGAAGGCTATACAGTTCTATCAGTTCATAAAGCTGTTGCTTATAATGAAGGCGGATATACCATGCGAACCCCATCATTTCAGTTAATGACAGTTCTGTGCTTTTGGCTGTGGTAAAAACGACCTGGAGCGCAGGGCGATCAATCAGTACCTCAATATTTTCTAATACTTTTTTTAAATTTTGCGGGATTTTACTTCCTGAAAAAAGATCAATAATAGCGCGCATACCTTTTACAAAATCAAAAGCATGCCCGGTAGAATACTTTACCAAAGAAAAATCAGGGCCATGAAATAATTTATAGATATAAGCTGCTGTAAAAGAGGGACGTGCCGGCAATGTGTCAATTGAAGCTTCAAAAAATTTATATATCATCAATATAGATCCATTGCTGATATACTCGGGCCAGCCATTTTCTTTTTCTAAAAAGAGTTTTAAGGTATCTTGTACATCAATTATATTTTCCACCCTCTCCTGTGAGTTACTAAATATCTGCTGCAACTTTCTGCTGCCACCTGTAGTTCTGGTAAGGTTTAATTTTGCAAAAACAGAAGGCTCTTCATTTTGATTAAAAATTGAAAGATCGCCTAATGTGGTTTTATCTATTTCCATTATCTACACCAAATTTTGAAAGATTTAATTTTTCTTTATTTCAAAAAAGAAAGACGATGCCCTCTATTAGATTCGTTGCATACTCCATTTCCATAAACAGAATTCCCATTTACAAAGGTTTGTTTTATTTCTGCAGGCATCACCTCACCTTCTAACGGGCTCCAGCCACATCGGTAATAGATATTTCCCTTAGACACTTTAAATCCTTTATTCAAATCTACCATTACAAGATCAGCAAAATAGCCCTCGCGTATATACCCACGTTCCTGTATGCAAAAACATTCTGCCACATTGTGGCTCATTTTCTGCGCTATGTCTTCAAGGCTTATTAATCCTTGTTTGTTTGCTTTCAGCATCATCAAAAAAGTATGCTGCACCAGAGGTAGCCCCGCATGTGCATGCTTATATGGTCCCAGTTTTTCTTCAATAGTATGTGGTGCGTGATCGCTTGCTACTACATCTAGCCTTCCATCAGCGAGGCCCTTCCACAGCGCCTCTCTGTTAGTTGCTTCTTTAATTGCAGGATTACATTTTATCAGGTAGCCCAGTCTTTCATAATCATCTGCAGTGTAATAAAGATGATGAGCGCAAACCTCAGCGGTAATTCTTTTTTCGCTTAGTGGTATATTATTTGTAAAAAGTGAAAGCTCTTTGGCTGTAGTGATATGCAGTACATGAAGGCGGCTTCCATATTTTTTAGCAAGCGAAACAGCAAAGGAAGACGACTGGTAGCAGGCATTTTCGTCTCTGATAATGGGGTGATCTGAAGGTGCAAGCTCAGGCTTCTCCATCAAAACTCTTTTAAGGTTTTCGCTGATGATTTTTTCATCTTCGCAATGGGTAGCAATGAGTAATTCTGTTTCAGAAAAAATTTTATGCAATGCCGGTTCGCTATCTACAAGCATATTGCCCGTACTGGAACCCATAAATATTTTTACACCACAGATTTCTTTTTTTCTTTTATTAAGCCTGAGTACTTCTTCTGCATTGGTATTGCTCACGCCCATGTAGAAGGAATAATTAGCTATGGATGTATGGGCTGCTATATCATATTTATCTTCTAATAATTTTTCTGTTACAGCATTGGGCACTGTATTAGGCATTTCCATAAATGATGTGATGCCTCCGGCCACAGCGGCACGGCTTTCAGAATAAATATTGGCTTTATGCGTGAGGCCTGGTTCGCGAAAATGCACCTGATCGTCAATAACGCCCGGAAAAAGATGGTATCCTTCGCCCTTTATTTCGGTTACCCTTTCTTTTACCCCAATGTTGTTACCCTTTTTTTCTATTCGTCCGTTTTTAATATAAACATCCCCTACAGAAATATTTTTTTCATTGACGATAGAAATCTGTTTTAAAAGATAGTTTTGCATACCTTGAATATAAATAATTTAAGCAAGCTATATGTATTTTTTTAAAATCGTTTTCATTACAGCTATTATTTTGGCGCCCTTAGCATTAAGTGCGCAAACTACTTTTATTTCCGAAGGGTCAAAAGGGTATGACTTCTTAAACAGAATGGAAATAAAGCAACAAACAAATGCTGAACTAAATTTTTCTACCTTAAAACCTTATAGCCGCAAAGCCATAGTGCCTGCTATTCAGGCATTAGATAGCAGCGTAGCGGGCGCCAATCTTTCGCCCATAGATGCATACAACCTTCAATCTTTTCTGATGGAAAACTCAGAATGGGTTTCTGGCACGCATGATAATTTTTTGAGCAAAAAGCCTATCTGGAATACTTTTTATAAAACCAAAGCAAACCTCTTTGAGGTAAATACCAAGGATTTTTTTCTCGCTGTTAATCCTATCATCTATTTTATGGCAGGGAAAGAATCCGGTAATAACAACAATTTATTTTTAAACACACGAGGTATTACAGCACGGGGCAGAATAGCCAACAAGATTGGGTTTTCTACCACCATTAAAGAAAACCAGGAGCGTGGCCCTTCTTATTTTCAAAGCAGGGTAAATCAATATAGAGCGGTACCCGGCGTAGGTTTTTACAAGCCCTTTAAAAATACAGCATTTGATTATTTTGATGCCCGTGGGTATGTAACCTTCAATGCTACCAAATATATAGATATACAATTTGGATATGATAAAAATTTTATCGGCAATGGTTACCGCAGTTTATTTCTGAGTGATGATGGCAATAGTAATTTATTCCTGAAATTAAATACCCGTATCTGGAAATTTAATTATCAAAATCTTTTTATGGAGCTGATGCCGCAGTTTCAAAAGCATGGAGATAACCTGCTGGCCAGAAAATATGCTGCTATGCACCACCTGAGTATGAATGTAACCAAGTGGTTGAATATAGGTTTGTTTGAAAGCATTGTTTTTGGCCGGAAACAATATTTTGATTTTGAATACTTGAATCCAATTATTTTTTTGCGCTATGCAGAGGGCAATGTAGGCAGCCCCGACAAAGCGCATGTAGGCATTGACTTTTCGGCAAATGCTATGCATCAGTTTCAGTTTTATGGGCAGTTTTTATTAGACGAATTTGTGGCCAAAGAAATTTTGAAAAACAATGGATACTGGGCTAATAAATATGGGTATCAATTGGGTGTAAAATATGTAGATGCGTTCAAAATAAACAATCTGGATCTTCAATTAGAAGTGAACCGTGTGAGGCCTTTTACCTATTCGCATTACGACTCTGTAACCAATTATACGCATTACAATCAAATGCTGGCGCACCCGCTGGGCGCTAATTTTCAGGAAATAATAGGCATCCTGAAATATCAGCCTGCACCCAAATGGTATGTAAATGCAAGAGCCATCTATTACTACCAGGGATTAGATTCTCTGGGTGAAAACTTTGGCAGCAATCCTTTTGAATTATATACTACGCGCACCAAAAACTATGGGTACTATGTGGGTGATGGCAAAAAGGTAAAATGCCTGAATGCTACCTTATCACTTGCTTATGAGCTGAGGGAAAATTTATTTATTGAGGGCAATTATATTTTCAGGAAATACAGCGACATGCCTAACAGCAGTTTTTTCAATTTTGGTATCCGGTGGAATGCGGCGAGAAGGGAGTATAATTATTGACGGCCTTTGCAAGAATTATTTTTGAGTTTCGAAAATTGCCAAAAATTAAATTGACTCACTGCCTCAACCTATCAAAAGATTGCTTCGTGCTTTGAAATGACGTAAACCTCAATATCGGTGCAAGAAGGCCAAGCTAAAAGCATCGCCTCATTCTTGCAACAACCGAGAGTACGAAGCAAACTCAAACCCATCAAAAGATTGCTTCGCGCCTCGTAATGACGCAAGGGGACAACATGTATTACGTAAAACTATTCCACAGTTAGAGAAAAAGTAATCATTCGCGAATTGATCTTGTCTATCACATTAGAGTATTTCAGATCTACATCGCGGCTATGCAGGTTTACCAGCCCACTACTTAGTTTAATCTCTGGCGATAGCACAAAAAACGGGAAATAAATATGGAAGCCCAGCCCTATTTCGGCACTCAGGTCAGATCGTTTTAGTTTTATCAGGTCTTCGGCCTTGGTAGCCTTGGCATTGCTAGCCAAGTCATAGTCAAACTTGCCACCTAAAATCGTATATACCTTCATGTTACCAATGCGATCGCTGCTAAACTTGATGTGTACCGGAAAGCTTAAAGTGATGGACTGAATTTTTTTGGTAATGGAAGTATCGGCATCATAATTCTGTTTATACAAAAAAGCCTTTTCAGAAAAAGTAAGGTCTAATGGATGCAGGCGCAAATCAAAATGATCGTTCATGCGTACATTGACCAACCACGCAAGATTGATACCGGAATTGTTGATACTCTCTATATCCATAATAGAATCGTACTGAAGAAACCGGGGGTGATGGGTAAAATTAAAGTGAGATTTATTATAGCCTATTTCTATCCCGAAGTGATAGGGTTTATCATCATGGCTTTCCTGATTTGTATAATCACGCAACTGTGCCATAGAAGCAGACATACAAAACAAAGAAAGAAAAGTAACGACTATTTTTCTGCGCAATAAATGGTGCATATTCCTAAAGTCAATGTTTTGTAGAAAGCGTTTCTATAGTTTAATTGGTTTAATATGTGAATGAAATCTTTTTTTTCCGGAAATTTTGAAACAGAATTATTCAAGTATTCGTAAGCATCTCCATCTTTGGAAACCATTTTACCGATGCCCTGAGCTACATATTTCATATAAAAATTATAAAATCCTTTTACAACAGGCGTGGCAGGTTTGGTACATTCTGCTATCACGAGTTTGCCACCCGGCTTTAATACCCTCAATATCTCTGAAAGCCCTTTTTCAAGGTGCTCAAAATTTCGCACACCAAAGCCTACTGTAACAGCGTCAAACGTATTATCAGGGAATAAAATTGCCTCGCTATCGCCCTTTAACAGTTCTATGCGGCCTGAATAGTTTTCTTTCTCCATTTTTTTTCTTCCTATTTCAAGCATGCCTTCGCTAATATCTATACCAGTAATTTTTTGAGGGTTCAAAATCTTAAGCGCTGTAATGGCAAGGTCGCCGGTACCTGTAGCTACATCCAATATTTGCTGTGGTGCATCCTTTTTCAATAGCCGTATGGCTTGTTTGCGCCAGCTCTTATCAATGCCTGCACTTAGAAATCTATTTAGAAAATCATATTTAAAAGCAATCTTATCAAACATTGCCTCCACCTGCACTGATTTATTTTCAGCAGAGTCCTTAAAAGGTACTACGGTATCGTGGGGGTAAATATTCATCAGCGCTCAAAGATAGTTTTTTGATATAAAACGAAAAAAGCAGTTTCATTCTTTCACGTTTATTTAATGAGTTTCATCAACATTCGTTGGCCCAAAAGTGCCAGAAAGTTGGCCTCATCTTTACAACTCCTTTAAATACATTCCCCCAAAAAAGGGGGTTATTACCTATTTTATTTCTAAAAAATATAATATATCTTCATACTGCCTTAACTGAAAAATCAAATACACCAAAGTCAATAAACCGAAGAAAAACATAGCAATCATCTTTATTCGCTAAATCCGTACTGGCTTTAAAAAACAAAAATAAAAAGCTGGCACCCTTCTTTTTTAAAAAGGTAATAATGATGAATCAACTTTAATCTACATGCCTGTATGAATAAAATTCAATTCAAATCACCGCTGATTCTATCACTGGCGTTTCTTATAATTTCCTTAGTATCCAAGGCACAAACACCACTTTCGCAATCTTTGATTGATTCTATCCGATCAACTAATAACATAGCAGAAATATGTGGAACCGATATGATGCTCCGGCAACTTCGCAGTAATCCTGAATACAAGAAAAAAGAAGAACAGATGAACCGTGAGATACGAGCTGCATTAAATACGTTGGCCGGAGATACCATCATTACCTTGCCGGTGGTGGTACATATCATCAATACAAGCCCCTACTCAATTACCGATGGCCAGGTATATGCAGGCATTCAAACGCTGAATGATGCTTTCAGCAAATCGGGCGCCTATTCTGCCAGTGCCGGAGCAGATACTAAAATAAGATTTTGCATGGCAAAGACTGACCCTGATGGCGGTATCAGCACAGGTGTCACACGAACTGTTTCCTTTTTCTCTAATTCAGTGAATAAAGACAATGAAGATGCCAAATTGAAAAACCTTATTCAGTGGGACCCCCAACGCTACATTAATATATGGCTCATTACAAACGTAGAGTCTGAGAACTATGCAGAATATAGTTGTGGCACATGGAACCGCGCCAGAGTGGGCGCCTATGCTACCATGCCACCGGGTGGTGGCCCGCTTGATGGAATTGTTACACCCGGGTTTGGAAGTGTTTTAGCACACGAGATGGGCCATTACCTTGGATTGTATCACACCTTTGAGGGTGGTTGTTACAATTATGATTGTACAGTAGATGGCGATAAGGTATGCGATACTCCACCTGATGCTTCTAAAAAACCTTCTTCTTGTCTATCACCGGAGAATTCGTGCTCCACCGATACTTTGTCTAACTATTCCAATGGTTTTTTCCATACCGATGTGCCCGACCAGATTTCAAATTTTATGGATTATGGAAACGCTGCCTGTGCCAATCAGTTTACCCAAGGCCAAACAGATCGAATGAGAGCTGCAATTCTTACACAACGTATGAGCCTTTTGCAAAACGAATGCAATCCGCCATGTACCGAATTGATGGTAGCGGGGTTTACCAGAGATGTTGCCTATTCTGTTATCAATAACACCATTAATTTTACCAATACTTCTATAGGTGCTACCAACTTTCAGTGGTTAGTGAATGATATCGTGGTTTCTACTGCTGCCAACTTCTCCTATACCTTCACGAATGCCGGAAAAGATAAGATCACCCTTAAAGCCTTTAATACTCCCGGATGCTTTGCTGCCTATACAGATTATGTGCTCACCGGCTGCGGTGTTACTGCAAGATTTTATAGCAACAAACAGTTCATTGCATCTAAGGCTGGTATTTATACAGACAGTATTTTTTTTACCAATACTTCTTATAACGGCCTTACCTTTCAATGGCTGGTAAGCAATAGCAATGGCATGTCGGAGCAGGTATTAAGTACAAGCAAAGATTTTATGTACACCTTTCCTGATCCTTCCACCTATAAAATCAGGCTGGTAGCTACTAACGGATCTTGCTCGGATACCACAGATTATTTTACAGTGCCCGTAGCAGACCCTACTGCAGATGCAGTACCCTGGAACGCCACTTATTCCTGCTATGGTAGCAATAAAGTAAGAATCAATTTCTGCATTTCAGTTTATGGCTATGCACCCCTGCGAAAAGGAACTCCTGTAAGTTTTTATGATGCAGATCCCAGATTTGCAGGCGCCAATTTATTGTCTCCAACATTTTATTTGCCCTATGATGCTCCAGGAGGAAACTGTTATGTATGTTTTAGTCACATTTTAAATGTAAATTATAAAGGGCTGGAGAAAATATATATTTCAATAAATGATTCAGGCAAAACTGTACCGGTAGTTTTTCCCAATACTACAATGGTAGAAAGTAATTACCTCAATAATATTACAACAGCTCAAACAATGAGAACAACAATCATTACCGCAATCTGCGATGGGCACAATTATGCCGGATATACAAAATCAGGTACATATATAGACACTTTGGTAAGTATAAATACCGGATGTGACAGCATACGTACATTGATACTGACTGTAAAGCCTGTATTTACTACCACAGTCACTACTTCTATATGCAAAGGCGACAATTATGCCGGGCATACAATATCCGGCACTTATGTGGATGTGTATTCTGCAGTGAACGGGTGTGATAGTACCCGCACACTGTACCTAACGGTGAAGCCCACCTTTAAAACCACGCTAAGTGTAGCCATTTGTGAAGGGCAAAACTATTATGGACATACTACTGCCGGCACCTATATTGATCATTATTTTGCAATGAATGGATGCGATAGTATGCGAACAGTATATCTGACAGTAAAACCCATAGCCCGTACAACTATCAATGCAACTATATGCAATGGCCAAAACTATGCAGGGCATACCCAATCCGGCACCTATATGGATACCTATTTTGGTACTAATGGGTGCGATAGTATTCGAACACTATACCTTACAGTAAATCCAGTTTTTAATACTACCGTTACCACAGCAATCTGCCAAGGCCAAAATTATGCAGGGCATACCTTATCCGGCACCTACACAGATATATATACAGCTACTAATGGATGCGACAGTACAAGAACACTAAATCTTACTGTAAATCCATTAAAGTTTACTACCATTACTACTGCAATTTGTGCTGGCGAAAATTATGCTGGGCATACAGCCTCAGGAACTTATGTGGATGTGTACCTTTCAGCAGCCGGGTGCGACAGTACAAGAACGCTTTACCTAACGGTGAAGCCTATACGAAGCAAAACAGTGAGCGCCATTATCTGCGATGGCGAAGTATATGAAGGATATACTGCAACAGGAATTTATGTAAATGTATTTACTGCACAAAATGGATGCGATAGCACCAGAACGCTTTACCTAACAGTAAAAAAACGAAGTTTTACAACTATAAATGCTGAAGTTTGCCAAGGCAAATCTTATCTGGCAGGCGGTTATTTGCAAACTGCATCAGGAATTTATTACGATACTCTTACAAATTTTCTGGGCTGCGATTCGATCATCACCACTCACCTCATCGTTCATCCATTACCACGCCCAGATTTGGGCTCAGACAGAGGAATATGTATAGGTGATACACTCACATTGGACCCAGGAATATTTAAAAGCTATCTCTGGCAGGACGGAAGTGGTAAGTCCACTTTTAGTACCAATCATATAGGGCAATATCGCGTTACCGTTACAGACAATTATGGATGTGTAGCATCAGCAGCAATGAGCGTGTTGCGTATAGACCCGTTGCCTGTAAACTTCTTACAGCCCGATACAAGTCTTTGCAGAGGCAATACAGTGCACCTCTTTGTACCGGGGTTTAAAAATTATATGTGGAGCACTGGCCAAAGTAGCGCCTCCATTGATGTAACCCGAGATGGAATATATCTATTGCACGTAACAGATAAGAATGGATGCAAGGGTACTGATTCTGTAAAAATATTTTTTTATGATTGCAAAGATGTATGGCTGCCCAATGCATTTACCCCAGATCGTAATGGGCTCAATGATATATTCAGGCCAATATTCCCAGCGCCGGTAAAGAATTATCAAATGCAAATATGGAATCGTACTGGCACTAAAGTTTTCGAAACTACCCAAATGGCTCAAGGCTGGGATGGAATGTATAAAGGCATTTCCCAATCGGTGGGCGTTTATGTGTATGTAATCACATTCATAAATGTGGATGGGAAAGAAGTGATGAAGAAAGGTATTATTACCTTAGTTCGGTAATTGACATTGTTCTAAAAAGTTGCCCTGCATAAAATATCCAGTGTCAATTAATAAAGTGGCGAAAGATTTATATCCTACAGCAATTGAGTTGCCGGAATAAAATTTAATAATGCCGAATCTAATTGGAATTTATTTCAAACAATTTTTTCTATAGGTATAGTGCCCCATAATATTACCACATAATCCTGCGGGATATTTTGTAAATAAAGATGGCAAAAGGTTTCCTTTGCTATTAGGCTTTGTGTGCATCACTTCATTTCATTAAAACGTATCTTGCAGCACATGCAAATTATTAAAGCTCAATACCTCGTCAGTAGCCCAGACTGGGAGAAATGCCCGCCCCCGACAAAGCCAGAATTTGCGTTTATAGGGCGTAGCAATGTTGGCAAATCATCGCTGATAAATATGCTTTGCAATAATGAAAAATTAGCAAAAACATCTAACTCGCCCGGCAAAACACAGATGATCAATCACTTTGAAATAATAAGCGCCAATGAGGTATCCGGTAAGCAAAGTAGTTGGTATCTTGTAGATCTTCCGGGATATGGGTTTGCAAAAATATCAATCAGCAGCAGGCGAAGGTGGGAGCAAATGATAGAAAACTATCTCAGAAAAAGAGCCAATATCCCTTACATCTTTGTGCTGATAGACTCCCGGCACAGCCCCCAAAAGATAGATCTTGATTTTATAGAAAAATTGAATTTGTGGCAAATTCCCTTTTCCTTAATATTTACTAAAACAGATAAGGAAACCCAAGCCCTCGTTAGTAAAAATGTAAAGGCATTTTTAGCTTCGCTGAGTAAGCAACAACAGTTTTTACCCCGTCACTTTGTAACCAGCTCAAGAAAAAAAACAGGAAAAAAACAAGTGCTGGATTTTATTTCAGAAGAAATGGATGACAGACGGACAGAATAAAAAAAAATACCTCACAGCCAGAAAAAGCAATGAGGTAAAAAGATACAATTCAAATTACTTTAATTATTACGTCTTTGTGGGCGCAGCGTTGCTTCTACTTCGTCTTTATATTTTTTATATTGTGCTTCCGTAAAAATGGCTTTTAATTTTGCATCTCTATCATTGGTCATTTTTTCAAAAACATTTCTATCCGGGCGCTCTCCGCTAGCACGTAAGCTGTCCATCATATTGCTTTGCATTCTATAAGATTGTGTAAATACACTATCCGTTTTGGTAGTTTGGGTAGCATCCAGATTGAGTGGCGCCAACTTTTCCATTATTCCCTTTACTCTTTCTTCTACTGATAAGCGTGGAAAATTTTGAGCAAAAAGTGATGCGCTTGTCATCAATATAAAAGACAACAACATGGTGATCTTTGTTTTCATTTTGTTTTATTTTTTTTAATTATGAGGAGAATTTTTATCGTTTTTACTATTACCACGGCCACCACCTACCATCTTTACTACGGTGTTTTTTATTACAGAATCAAAAAGAGGTAATTGTTGAGGAGTACATAGCTCTCTTACCTGTTGAAAATAATGAAACATTTGCAAATCCAGTTGTTGCTGAGTCATAGCAATTTTCTCTGCATTGCTGTTTATCATAGAGTCCGAAATCTGAGGCTGCCAAAGTAGTTTATAAAAATTTTCTTTAGATTTTCTAAGGCTATCAAAAAGTGGCCTTCCTGAAGATCGCTGCTGGCTACGAAGTGCTGCATACTGATCTAACTGGCTCTGGTTAAAACCTACCTCTTTCTCCAATACTTTTGCCATACTGTTTGGCTCGTGCGAATGTAAGTCGCGCTTAGACGGTGGGCTGTGCAAAATAAAAAAAACGAGAAGCACCACATCAATAAGAACGAGCATAATAATAAATCCTACAAGTACTTTAAATTTCCGATTTGGTTTCATTATGGTTTTATGGTTTCATAATCAAATAATGTAGCGCTCACCTGTTTGTATTCATCTGAGGCTGTTTGCTCACTGGCGGTAGCCACTGAATCATTTGTAGAGGATGGCTTAAGATATAATACTGTTGCGTTTAAAAAAAGAATAAGAAACAAGCCTGCAAGAACAACTGCGGGTCTTGTAAGCCATGCTGAAACATTCTCCCAATAACCTTTTGACGGGTTTGCCTGACGCAGCATTTTAGCTTCCAGTTTTGTATAAAACCAGTCCGGCGCTTTGGCACGCTTAATCCCATCAATGCCGGAAAAAGCGCTTTCAACTTCTTTTTCAAATTTATTTTTCATAACGGCTGTTTACATTTCATTAGACGAACATTTTAATAAAACCCTGTGCTATAACTCGATAAAATTTTAAAAACTCATTCCTTATAAAGGGTGTAATAATTTTTTAGCTGGTTCTGCAAGTTCTTTTTAGCTCTTTGCAAAAGCCCATCTACCGCAGAGCCGCTCAGGCCAAGTACCTCACCTACTTCATCATACTTTAATCCTTCAATTTTATTAAGTACAAAAGCCACTTTTTGCGTATCCGGCAACTGCTCCAGAGCCTTGAATAACCGGGCTGCATTCTCTTTGTTTTCCATTTTCACCCCAGGATGCTGAAAGTCTGGTGGTACTGCTATTGTTTTATTATCATCACCATATAAACTTTTTAAAAATGCAAATCGCTTTTTACTTTTCTTGCTCCTAAGGTAATCAAGGCACTTGCTCACAGTAATGCGATAGAGCCATGTAGAAAACTTAGCTTCTTCTTTAAAAGAACTGATAGATTCAAAAACCTGAATAAATACCTCCTGAGAAAGATCTTCGGCATCTTCAAAATTTTGAACTATTCCCAGAGATGTATTAAAAACCATATCCTGCCACTTTTCTACAATCTCTTTAAAAGCCTGCTGGTTTTTTTGTTTCAGTAAACTGACTAATTCATGGTCATCCAAAATTCTATATTTTTTAAAGACTATAACTGAGGGCCAAAATGACCACCGTCCATAGGGGGTGGGCCACCTGGACCACCGGGGCCGCCCGGCCCGCCAAAGTGTCCACGAAAATCTTCTCGATTTTCCTGAGACGCCTTTCCTTTTCCAAAGGTCTTTAATTTATAGGTAAAGGTGAGCATGAAATATTGCTGCAATACCTGATTCCTTACATCTTGAATGTACGAGTTGGTTATGTTTCGGGTAATACTTTTGTTTTGCTTTAAAAGGTCAAATACCGAGAGCTTCAATTCTCCCATTTGATTTTTGAGAAATTTTTGACCAATAGCCGCATTCCAGAGCCAATAATTTGTGTTGAATCCACCGGAAAGACCTTTATAATATTGATTGGAGATATCATTTTGAATGAAGGTTCCTTTTTTGGTTAAAAAATTAGCAGTCACTCCCGCGCTTTGCTGAAAATAATTGCTATTTGTTGAGTTCAGAATAGAATTGTTTACCCTGTTGATATTTGCAGAATATGAAACTGTAAAATCTATATATTCACTAATATTACTGGCCACTACTGCACCCAAGTTATAAGTATAATTTTTTGAGAGGTTTTTTACATTATCAATTAAACCCGGGAGTTTGGTATAAGAAAATCCTGCATTCAGATTGATATTCGATTTAATAAACTTGAGTGGCATACCAAAAGTAAAAAATGATCTGGCACTCAGGTAACCATTAAGGTTTACTGGTTTGGATATTTGTGATCCTTTATACAACGTGATCGTGTTAGATAAAACAGAATCTTTGGTAGCAGTATAAGTAGCATTAGACACATAATTATTTTCCTGAGAGAGAAAAATGTTTGCAAAGAAAGATTGCCCCTTTACTGTATTGGTATAATTATATCTTGTAATCAAGCTGTTGTTCGTTTCCTGCTGCAGGTCGGGATTGCCAGTAGAAAGAAAAAATGGATTAGTATTGTTTATTACATTCTGCAACTGGGTTACGGATGGCGGGTTGACCCTGCTTCTAAAAATTATCCGAAGATTGCTGCGTGATGAAAGTTTTAGCCTTGCAAAAACATTTCCCAATAAATTGCTGTAAGTATTGTCAATGTGGCTTTCATGAGGGAACACCTGATCGCTCTTCAGCTCACTATATTGGTAAGAAAGGCCTGCAGAAATATTATTATCCCGATTTCCAAAACGATAGGTAGCGCCTACATTGTGGGTGTTATAAGTATTATCAAATTTATTGCTCAATGAAGTATCCAGATAAGCATACTTATTAGTTGTATTATCATAATTAAGCGTTTCCTGATCTGCAGAGTTTTTTGAAAAAGACGGGTTATAATTTATCTGTAATTGAGATTGCTTTCCTAACGGCTCTGTATAGACTAAATTAGCGCTATACTGATTGTTATGATTTTTTTGATTGGTTAATTGATTGACAGAATCAATCAGTGCAGTGGACTTATAATAAGTATTAATGGCGGTTAAATAATTCTCACCATATTTATCGCTGAAATTTCCATCAATACCCAAGGAGAGGCTTCTTCCTTTTTTAGCAAACGAATGGCGCAACAATATCTGATTATTTAAACTATTACCATGGGTAGCTCCATTAAAATCATTTTCTGTCTGGCTCAGCATGATTTGCCTGTTTATATCCAGAAAATTTGATCCTAAAACATTATTGATAGAATTATTCTTTTGAAAACTTAGGCCAGAGGTTACCAGCAATGTATTGTTAGAATCAATACGATAGGTAAGCCTAAAATTTACACGGTTATTAAAATTCTTTGAAGTGCTTATTGGGGTATTTTCATCATAATATGTGCTACTATCTGCTTTAATAATATTTTGCTGACTAATGGATTGAATATTGGATGTATTACTGTTATTGAAAAAATAACTTCCTGTGACATCTACTTTTTTACCCCAGGCATCGCTATAATTTATACCAAGCGCATTTGTCTTGGCTATGCCATTCTGCTGGCCTACTGAAAAATTATTTCCTCCACCTCTGCCTCCACGCTGGCCGCCACCACCACGGTTACCGGCACTGGATACACCCAACAGGTCTTGGGAAGAAAAATTTTGTTGGTTCACATTATTCATAAGCCCTACCAGAGATATTCTCCGGGCATTATTAAAGAAACTTACATTTCCTCCTGCGCTATAGCGGTCATCTGTACCATAGCCCGCAAACAGGCGGCCAAAATTTCCTTGCCTCATATCCTTCTTGGTTACTATGTTAATTGACTTAGTGGTATTACCATCATCAAAGCCAGTAAGCTGCGCCTGATCGCTAAGCTTGTCAAAAACCTGAATCTTATCAATAACCTCGCTTGGCAGGTTGCGTAAGGTGGCAGTAGCATCATCGCCAAAGAAATCACGTCCATCTACAGTCACCTTTTTTACCGTTTCGCCCTGGGCAGTAACGGTACCGCTTTTATCAACGGTAATGCCCGGCATCTTTTTTATAAGATCTTCTCCTGTAGCATCAGGGTTTACTTTATATTGACTGGCAGCCATCTCCAGCGTGTCGTTTTTTACCCTTACCGGGGGCGGGGTGCCACTAATTACAACCGTTGAGAGGGTTTCAGCATTTTTTGCAAAAGCTATATTACCAAGGGCTATATTTCCCGAAGTTACCTCTATAGCCCTTTTCACTTTACTATAACCCACTGAAGTAACGGTAAGGATATAAGAACCCGTAGGAATACCATTTATTACAAATTGCCCTTTGCCATCGGTAACTGTACTGAATGCTGTGGCGGTAGAATCTGGCTTTAAAATTTTAATAGTAGCATTGGGCACCGGTGATTGATCATTGGCATCTTGAATGGTACCCGAAAGGCGCTGTGCATTTGCCCCTAAAGAAAAAATACCCAATAAGGCAAACAAGCTAAGAATTGATTTCATAAATTGATTTAATTATGCATTAGACGCATATTGAAGATAAAACCTGCGGGCGCTCAAATATTTTTTTTGCCTTGCAGAAAGGATATTTGAATTTCCTTAACGAATGTGAAAGCCAATTAAATTATATTGCACACTTAAAAAAAAGAATATGGATTATAATAAAATTGTATCAGTCTCTGGCCTTTCCGGCCTTTTTGAAATGCTTTCTTCAAAGGCTGATGGCGCGGTTTTGAAATCACTTGAGGATAATACTACCAAATTTGTAAGCAGTCGCCAGCATAATTTTTCGCACCTTGAAAGTATAGAGGTATATACCACCAAAGAAAATACCAACCTTGCAGAAGTGTTTGAAGCTATGAAGAAAAGTGAAATAAAAATACCTGACGATAAGGCCACCTCTAAAGATCTTAAAGCATATTTCGAAAAAGTATTTCCCGGCCTTGATCACGATCGCGTGTACACCAGCGATATGAAAAAAATGGTAAAGTGGTTGAGTATTCTTACTAAGAATAAAGTAGAAATTTCTGTAAAAAGTGAGGAAGAAAAAGAAAGCGCAAATGAAGTAAAAAATAAGCCTGCACATACAGACACACACGTGAAGGATATGAAGCCTCAACAAAAAAATCCGCGCAAAATAGAAAGCAGAGGAGTAAAATAAATAATGCTTTTGCAAAAATTTGTAACAGGTAGTTGGTATTTGCCGGCTGCCCTTTCTATTATATTTAACCTATAACTGATAGTTGATTATGCCTGAAGTAAAAAATAAACCAGTCAGGAAATTCCTTCCTGAAAACATTTCGGTGAGCAGTTGGAATATATTAGAGCCCTTTTTTAAGGATCTGCTGGAAAGGCCTATAAACTCCAAGGCAGCGCTTGAAAAATGGATGCAGGACATGAGTGAGCTGGAGGCAATGCTGGACGAGGATTTTAACTGGCGGCAAATAAAAATGACCTGCGACACCAATAATAAAGTCCTGGAAGAGTCCTTTAATTTTTTCTGTACAGAAATTCATCCGCACATACAACCTTATGCATTTGAAATCAATAAAAAACTTGCTGCATCACCCTTTGCCAAAGAGCTAGATCAGCAAAAATATTTTACTTACCTGCGTTCTATAAAAAATAGTATTGAACTTTTTCAGGAAAAAAATATTGAATTAAAATCTCAACTCGCCATGATGCAGCAACAATATGGCGTTATCACCGGAAGGATGAGCATAGAAGTGAATGGTAAAGAATATACACTGCAACAAGCGGCCAAATTTTATGAAAATTCTGACCGGGATTTAAGAAAAGAAGTTTATTTCAAAGACAACAAACGGCGCCTTCAGGACAAAGATCAGTTAGATAATTTGTTTACAGAATTAGTAACAATAAGAAATCAAGTAGCGCTGAATGCAGGGTTCAAAAATTATCGCGACTATAAGTTTCGCGAATTAGGCCGTTTTGATTATACCGAAAAAGATTGCTTTGATTTTCATAATTCCATTCGCGACTATACTATTCCATTGATCAATAAAATTTATGAGAAAAAGCGGCAGCGACTAAAACTGGATACACTGCGGCCATGGGATACCTCTGCAGAGCCTGAAGGTATTCAGCCCTTAAGGCCTTTCAATACTTCTAAAGAATTGATTGATAAAACAATTGAATGCCTAAATCGTGTAGATCCCTATTTTGGTAATTGTATCAGCGAGATGAATGAAAAAAAATTACTTGACCTGGAAAGCAGAAATGGTAAAGCGCCCGGTGGCTACAGCTCCACATTGATGGAAAGCGGCAATTCATTTATTTTTATGAACGCTGCAGGGCAAATGCATGATGTAACTACCATGGTGCACGAAGCCGGGCACGCTATTCAAAGTGCATTAACAAGCAAACTGGAGCTCAGCGCCTTCAAAGATTATCCGATGGAGATAGCAGAAGTAGCCAGCATGACCATGGAACTTTTTAGCATGGATCACTGGGATGTGTTTTTTACAAATGAAGAAGAATTGAGAAGGGCAAAAGAAAAACAATTAGAAGGCATCATACTCATTTTTCCATGGATAGCGGTGATAGATAAATTTCAGCATTGGATATATGAAAATCCACATCATACCATTAAGGAAAGAACAGCAGCATGGATCAGTATTCTATCTGAACTTTCAAATGATGTAATAGACTATTCAGGGTTGGAAGAATTTCGCGAAAATGGCTGGCAGAAACAGTTGCACCTCTTTGAAGTACCCTTCTATTATATTGAATATGGCATTGCACAGTTGGGCGCATTAGGCCTTTACAAACAATACAAAGAAGATCCTAAAAAAGCAATTGAAAACTACATCAATGCACTAAGCCTTGGCAGTACCCAAACGCTGCCCGAATTATATAAGGCTGCTGGATTGAAATTTGATTTTTCAGCAGATTATGTAAAAAGTTTGATGGAATTTTTATCGGGAGAATTACAAAAGCTAAAAGACTGATTTTTAATTAAACATTCACAGCCTGATAGCTCAATAATGCTTCCAATTGTTCAATCGTTTTTAATGAAGGCTTTGTAAAAAATACTCCTTCATTTTTTTCGGCACGCATCCCTCTTACAAACAGATAAAATACACCACCAAAATTTCTCTGGTAATCAAAATCAGGAAGGCGGCTCTCTAAATACTTTTTGGCAGCCAGAGAATAAATAAGGTATTGAAGATGGTAATTATGATCATTCATCGCCTCCTTCAAAGCCTGTACTGTATAATGATCCAAGGTGTCGCCTAAAAATGTAGATTTCCAATCGAGTACAAAATATTGCCTGCCATATTCAAAGAACATATCAATTTTACCGTTCATTACACCTTCCATTTCTCTATGCTGTTTCACATTTACTACGATATTTTCATCACCTAAATCAGAAAGTAACTGAGGGTTAAATTCATTAACCGGAAAATCAAACTCAAGTTCATGAATACGTTTATCAAAATTTATTTCTGTCAAATTAAATTTCAAATCTTCTGCAATCAGTTCGGCGCCGAGTACATGCATAATTAATTCCAGAATCTTCAATTCATATTTTTCTTTTTGAGACGGGGCAAACCGCCGAATTGCCCTTTCCACTATGCTGCCCCAATTACTATCGGACGAAAAATTAATGTTCTCAAAAATAAAATGCAGCAGGTTTCCCGTGATGTTCCCCCTTGTCAATTCTTTATAAATAAATTGATCATAAATAGTCTTTGAATTACCCGCCGGGGCTCTCAAACGATTTTCTGATTCGGCCGCCAACATGGTATAGCTCATATTGATCCAACTGATATGCTCCAGTGGCAATAGCTCCAGCGTTAAGGGGTGCCTGCTCGGTTTCTCAATTATACTTTCATAAATGCTGTTATCTGGCAGTTCTATTGGCTTCTTTTTTTCTATTAAATGTTCTTTAAACTTGCCACTGCTGCTATTTGTGAAATAAGAAAGGGTACTGTTTTTAAATCTGGGATTTTCATTTTTATAAATAAATATTTTGAAAACGGCTCTGGTAATCGCCACATACAAAAGTCTTCGATTCTCCTGCTCTACCTGCAATGCCACTATTTCCTTTTGCTCATCAGTGAATTGATTTTTAATACCTGAAATATATTCAGAGGTATTTTCATCACGATAGCTTGCATCAGAATTTTTATTATCAGTATTAAAATCTAAGAAAGGGGCAAGTACAATGTTGTATTGTAATCCCTTACTACTGTGAATGGTCACAATCTTTACGGCATCTTCATCATTTTCTATCCGTTGCTCAAGCTCATCGCCTACTGCATCGTCTTGCTCAATAGCACGCTTTAACCAATCTAATAAATCCAGTGGCGCCAAATTCTGGGTATGCTGCGCACGAAAAAGAAGTTCTGTAAGCTGATATAAATTAGTAATAATGCGCTCGCCATTTTCAGTATTTTTTTCAAGCAAATGCTTCTGTATGCCAAAATCACTGATAAAATTTTTGATCGCATTATAAATGCCTTCTTTCTCCCAAATAGCTTTATACTTACTAAAAATGTGCATATTTCTTTCAAAATCCAATTGTAGAATAGTGCTGCTATTATATCCAGTAAAAGATGAAAGTAGTGCGCGATTAATATTCTGCCTTGAATTGTTTAAAAATGCTTCCAGCAAATAAAATAATTCCTGAGCTTCGTTTGATGAAAGCACTTTGGCGTCGGTGGTTGTTACGGTAGGTATATGGTATTTAGCCAAGGTGGATTGAAGCCCAAACCCTTCGCTTTTATTTCTGACAAGAATCCCAATATCTGAAGGCAATATTTTTCTAAGTTGCCCACCACTTTTTACTATTTTATAGCTTTCATCTGTAAGAAGTGTAAATACCAATTTGGCTACATCCCTTTGTATATCAGGTTTATTCTTAAAATTATAATCAATTGAAATAGGCACACACGCAGCTCCACCAAACATTAAGTTACCTACTTCATTCTTTGCCGGAGAATTTACCGGAAAATAATTTATAGCGTCTTTTCGATCTTTAAAATAAAAAGTATCAAAGTCTTCTTCAGGCATAAAGAAATTGTTCATTGCCAGAATATAATTTTCCGTTGACCGGTAATTAATATTCATTTCATAAATATGCTCTACATCATTATACGCTCTGAAGTAAGTAAAAATATCTGCCTTGCGAAATGAATAGATAGATTGCTTGGGATCGCCAATGTAAAATAAAATAGTTTTTTCACCATTCTTTTCTGTAGGCTTGCCAAAAGCTTCGTGAAATATTTCGTATTGCAAACGATCTGTATCTTGAAATTCATCAATAAATACGGCCTTGTATTTTTTCTGTAAAGCACCCACCAGTGCAGCGTTGTGCATAGGCAAGAGCGCGTTGTATAAATTTTCAATAAGGTCGTCATAAGATAGCTGCCCTGTATTGATTTTGCGATGGCTTACCCCTTGTGAAATTTCAATGATTGCAACGCAATAAATCTGATTTAAAATGTTTAGAAAAATCTGGTTATATGCTTGTTCCTGCACTTTACGGTTAGCAATAAGGGTTAAAATATCTTCGAACCCTTGCTGAATGTATCCTGAACCTTCTTTTTCAGAAACGTAGTTTAAGAAACTTTCGTGGTCGTCAATTATAGGCAGTAAAGACCGCTTAGCATATCCCTTTTGTGAACGCTGTACCAAGTCTGCTTTATTATCAATCAAAAACTTTTCTACAGATTCAAGATGTTGCTTCCAAACAATTTCACCTCTTTCAATCTCACTAATTGCTTTTTTATAACTGTCTTTTCCTATGGAGTATTTGGCTTCACTATTAAAATGCTGAAATCGTTTTCCACTTAAATGGTTTTTCAAAATCATCTTAATAGAATCAATACTCAATCCCGATTTTATCAGACTTTTTAATAAGCTCACCGGTATCACCGTAATATATTTTCTCCAAAATTTTTGAACCTCCTTCAATAAGAGCGAAGAGGTGTCTTGCAAAATCTCTGTGCCAAAAATCTGCTTCGTTTCAAATGCAAATTCACTTAGTGTTTGCTGACAAAAACTGTGTATGGTTAATACAGATGTTTCATCTAAATAAATAACTGCTTCATGGAGCAGCTTCTGTGTTTCATCTTTGCCTATTTTATCTACAGAATACATTACCAGTTTAGAAATGGTAGTATCTTCTATGTCTTCATCACAGGCTTTGCGATAAGCCGCCCTGATAAAAATTCTAATCCGCTCCTCCAATTCAGCGATAGCAGCTTTTGTGAATGTGACCATTAAAATCTCCCGGATGGATAATTTTTTTTCTAAGATCAACCGCAATACCAAAATAGAAATTGAATAGGTCTTTCCCGTTCCTGCACTGGCTTCTATTAAATTACTTCCCGCCAAGGGCACCTTTAATGCATCAAAATTTTCACGCTCTTTCATAGCTATTTATTGTTCTTTGTAATCGGGTAATTTTCAAAAAAATCAGCTAAAGGCATCAATAATTTTTGTGCAGCAGATTTGAATTCTTCCATTGCACACTCCCTTTCAAAAAACCCATTTTCATATTCCTTATTCATATAAATGTCATTGCAAGTTGGTTTTGGTCCTTCAAACATTTTGGACAACAGGCTATCAAAGGAATTTGCGTCCAGGCTATCCACGCGTTCTGGGTTCAAAATCATGCCTGGTCCGAAGCAGATAATTTGCTTGTGCCCTTCTTTATAAAGTTTTATCAGGCCTGCAATTTTTTCCTGTGCTTCTATCTTGCTTATCATTTTTGATTTAAATACATCGCCCACAATCTGAGAGATAAAACAAAGTTTATGATTATACCCCATAGCCACTAAAGCCAGATGCCGTATCCATGCACTTAACAAATATTTAAATTCTTTCTCTGAAAATGAAATTTCAATCTGCTTGTTTCCATATACTGTATTTACTTCTCCACTAAGATGGCTGCCATCTACTATCAGGTCAATCGGCACCGATGCCGCTTCTTCATCTAACACCTCAGCTTGAAATAGCTCTTTTACTTCTGTTATTTCATCCACAATAGTTTCTGAAGTTAATTGCCCCATATTTTTCAGCGGCAGTAATCCTGTCTTTAATTTTTCGTTGGTTATTCCCGCTATTCTATCTTCATCAGCTAATAAAAATTCGTTTTTCAATTTCCATAAATCCAGGCGGCTCAATTCAAATAACTCGGTATCACTTAGAGTTATTTCATTGTCATCATAATTTATTCCTAACACGTTGTTATAATAACCCTTAATGGGGTTTTGCAAGAATGAAATCAATTTTTGAAGTGAAATTTCATTAAAATCAAATGGCTCTACTTCATGTATCTTTTTCAAGTTTAGCTGATTGGCATTGCTGGTTAGAAGATAACTATATAGCCTCTCATCAGCACCCAAGTATTTTCGGCTAAATCCATTTAATGGCTGACGCACAATAAGCAACTCTCTCACTTTTTTTGGATACTCTGCAAATGATTCAATATAATCAAGTAGCTCATCTATAAGTATTGATGGAGGCAATGTTGAATTATCCTTAACACTTTGGCCAAAAAAACTCATGTAAAAATAATCACCTGCTGAGAGTAAAGTTTCCAGAAATAAATGCTTGTCATTCTCTTTGATATTTCTATCGCCCTTGCGCTTCTTTTTTTCTATTAGATTAAATGCTGTTTTCCTTTCGTTTCTGGGAAAGTTATCAAAGTTCATTCCGAGTAGCGCCACTACTTTAAAGGGGATACTGCGCATAGGTATCAGCGAGCAAAAGGTAATACCTCCTCTTGCAAAATCTTTACTGCGTGTAGCAGATGATAACTGAGGCAAGAAACTATGCATGAATACCTTATAGCTAATATCTTCTGCAAAGAGCTGATTGATTTCATTATAGCCAGCGAGCTGCTCCGTTATTGAATTATATTCTTCATTTTCATTAGTTTCTTTATCTCCTAAAAAATTACTCAATACATATTCTACATATTTTACCCATCCTTCGATGTCTCTTGCCCTCCTTCTTTCTTCAACCGATTCAATAAGTGTGGATACAAAATGTACAAAACGGATCACATTATACGAAGAGGAGCTTTCTGTATTATCCAGCGGAAAAAAACTTTCTTCTCCACCGCCAAACTCTTCACCACCAAATATGCACAACCCAAACATAATCCTTTGCAGTCCATACTTCCAGCTTACATACAAAGAATCATCTGCAAGACTGCCATGAATCCCAAAACGGATATTTGCATCGTCAACTACTTCACGTATTTGTGCAATATCTGTAATCTTAAATTTATTTTTAACAGCGGAGAAATCTAATAAACTAACTACTGCTTCAGCAGTAAAATCCTCTTCATAGAGCGATAACAATTTACCCAATGCATTGGAAACATTATCAGTGCCGGCAAATGTTTCATCGGCAATGGTATAAGGAAATTTATGCACCACTGTTCCAAAAATAGCTTTTATGTAAGAAGCATATAAGTCAATATCACTCACCATTACAATAATATCTGATGGTGAAAGGCGCTCCTGTCTTTGATCTACAAGATGTACCAGATAATTATACAATACTTCTACTTCTCTTGCAGGGCCATAGCAGGAATTGATCGTTATTGACCCGTCAGACAGCAGTAGATTAGTCAAGCTCTTTTTTTCAGGATTTTTATTTTGAAAAATAGCAGTCTGAATCTGGTGAAGCAACGTATCATTCTTTGAATCCTTTGTGCCTATTAAATCATAAGAGTTGACGAGCGAATCATTCTTAAATAAAATGGAAAATGTATCTCGGATTATTTTGCCCCAGGCGGTCAGTAATGAGTTGCCGGTAGCTGTTTCATCTTTTTCTGCTTTACCTATTTTCTTTAAAAATAAAAGTAGTTTCTCACTTTTATCTTCATACCAGTAATCAATAGGCGATGGATTGAGTAATAAGAAATAAATTGGAATATAATTGGAAACATTTTGAAAAATATTCAAATGGTACTCTGTAATTACGCTTATACCAAATAAGTAAATTACCGGCATTTTCTTCTGAAGCCTTTCAGCCATTTCCTTTGCGGGCAATTGTTCTAAAATAAATTTCCCTATTGTGGTTTTATCCGGAAATTGCTCGCCAGCCAAGGTGCGAGTACGCATCCAGATAAATTGCTGCCATTGCTCATCTTCAAATTCAGTAATCGTTTTACCCTCATTCCATGCTGCTATCATTTCCGGACGATACACCTGGTATTGGTCAAAAAGATCTGATATTTTTTCTGCAAGGCCCATCCGTTTTATTTCATTATCTGCACCATTATCAATATAGTATGCCGATACATTTTTGAATTGCATAATAAAATCCTTTTCGCCCAGCATTTTATAAATCAGCCAGTTTAATTCATTTGCATTTAAAGAATTATGGTATCTGCCATCTAATAAAAAATATAATTTGTTGATTACATCATTGGGTTTTAAAAATTGAAAGTTGGCAGCTATACCCAGAGAGCCTGCAAGTTTTAGCTTTAGCCAACTGTTCATTCCATCAGTCTGTGTTACAATATATATCGGCTGAAACACAGGGTAATGCTGCATTTTAATTTCCTTGGCAAGCTGCTCTGCCAACAACTCCAATGAATCAGATACCTCCAAATAAAATTGATTACCCGCCTCCATTTTTAATTTTTAAATATTACTTTAACAAACGTTGCACTATTCCTGAACCCCTCTTTACAGACTGTGCCGCGGCTTCTAATAAGGCATCCCTATTTGCCTGAATAACCACCTGATCTTTTGCCCTGGTAACTGCGGTGTATAATAATTCACGTGTAATTATTTTTATTTCTTTTTGTGCTGGCAAAACCACCATCACCTTTTTAAATTCTGAACCCTGGCTTTTGTGTATGGTCATTGCGAAAACAGTATCTACACCTGTAATCAAGGAAGGCAAAACTGATTTTAATTCTCCTTTCTGTTCAAACCAGATTCGCAACTCACCATCTTCTCCCGGGCGTACTATCCCCACATCTCCATTAAACAATCCCAGTTCATAATTATTTACTGTTACCATCACAGGCCTGTTTTCATAAAAATTACCGGTAATATTGATCATTCTTTTTTGACGCAAAAAGCCCTCTATTTTTTTATTTAATGCTTTCACACCTTGCTCACCTTCTTTAATAGCGCATAGCACTTTCAAGGCGTTCATCATTTTAAGCGCCAATGAAATATCATTTTCCTTTATGAAGGCTTCATAACCCAAAATGAAATTTTTAAAAATTTTGTCTGAATAAACGGTATCTATCCATACCTGTTTATCGTCATTTTTTAAAAAACTTTCAATTATTTTTTTATCATTGTTGGTGATAGCGCGGCTGAGCCGGCCAATCCCTCTTTCATCTGAAAAACGATAACTCTTTTGCAATTCTACAATATGGCCAAAAAGCGGATGGCCTGAAGATGCTATATGGTTCTTATTCAAATGCTGGCTGTCATTTTCGTAAACTGAATTTATAACGGCTGCCATTTCGCTTGAGAAAACATTTATTCTTTTCTGTGCCAAGCAAAGATCACCAAACAAACTACCGGCCTCCACAGAGGATAGTTGATTTTTATCTCCTAATAAAATCAATTTTGTTTCAGGGCCTATTGCATCTAACAATTTAGCAAACAAAGCCACATCTAACATAGAGGACTCGTCTATTATGACTACATCATAGTTTACCGGGTTTGTATTGTTGTGTTTGAAATAAATTGAATTTTTTCTACTGCCCAACAAACGGTGAATTGTATTGGGCACCAGATTATTGAGGTTTTCAACCATCTCCTTGCTATCAGGATGCTGCATAGATGCAGCCAATTTCAATGACTCTGCCATACGCGCAGCCGCCTTGCCTGTAGGCGCTGCCAGCGCCACTTTCAGCGAAGGATTGATTGAATAAAGCAGGTATAATATTTTAGACACAGTTGTTGTTTTGCCGGTACCGGGGCCTCCTGTTATTATAGTAAATTGATTGAGCACAGAAACAATCACAGCCACTTCCTGCCAGTTGATCTCGCCGTTCAAGGAGGAAGCAAATATTTTTTTGACTTTATCCTTATTAGCAATTAACCAGCCTACATGTTGGGTGCTTAACTTATGTTCCTGCTCAATAAATAATTTTATTCTTTTCAGAATCATTGTTTCATAATGATAATATCGCTGGAAGTACAAAAGATTATCTGATAAAATAAGTGGCTTAATTTCTGAACCATCACTTACTAAATATTCTTTCGATATTGATCTATTACTAAACATATAAAGGCCATCTAGATCGCCCTCATCCATATTTTGGACATCAATACAAATATGCCCTTCCTCCATTTTTTTTGATAAAAGATAGAGATAAGGCTTTAAGTGCTCTTCCTCAAAATATTCAGCAAATTGCTGATGTACGTTATTGGTCATCATGATTTCAATTCCTGTTGCTATCTATTCTTTTTTTAAAAAAGCATCCTCAAATTTACAATATTGTTTTAGCAGCCTATTTAAATAGTCTCTTAAAGATTCTGCTGCCAAATGCTTCTGCCCCACGTACTTTTTTTACACACATTGCTATATAATAACTTCTTTATTTACTAAATAAGCCTATGGGCTTTGCAGTAATATTCTATGGCAGTATGCTAACAGAAAATTTTTTTGGATTAAATCCTATTTAAATTCGGTATAAAAATTATTTAAAATCCAGTTTAAGTTTATTTTATAAATGAAAAAAGACCACCCTAATAGGATGGCCTTGCTTCATTTAAAAGGGTATTATTTTAGCTACAGCCAAGGCTATTTCCACAATTGAGGCATTTGTAACAAGTACCACTGCGAATGGTGATGTGGCCGCATACATTACATGCTGGTGCATCACTCTGCATATTCTTTCCTGCCTGATTTACAGAATCATGTTGCTGTACTTTTTTTACATTTTCTATTTCCCTATGGGGCGCTGTAACTCTTACTGCACTTAGCTCCGGCACTCTTTCGCCGATAGGAGGTGTATTTTGATCCCATTCCATTTCGCCTGTATTTTCTAAAACAGGTTTATCAAGTACATGTACCAGATCATTTCGGCCCAGGTATTCGTAAGCTAAAGACCGGAACATGAAATCTATTATTGAAGTAGTCGTTTTAATATTAGGATGTTCTACCATTCCTGATGGTTCAAAACGGGTGAATACAAATTTTTCTACAAACTCTTCTAATGGTACGCCATATTGCAACCCTATAGAAATAGCAATCGCAAAACAGTTGAGCATGCTACGCATGGTAGCCCCTTCTTTTGCCATATCTATAAATATTTCGCCCAAGGTTCCATCACTGTACTCTCCTGTTCTTACAAATAAAGTCTGGCCATTTATTTTTGCCTTTTGTGTAAAGCCCCTTCTCTTTGCAGGCAGCGAACGGCGCTCTACGATCATGGCCAGTTGGCGTTTTAGTCCAGTATCTGCACTATCCTGTACACGCTTATTTACCTCTTCCAACAGGTCATTGATGGTAAGCTTGCTCATATCTACCAGCGCTGCCTCATGGGTTATTATTTCTTCTACTGCGTCTTCTGTATTTTCTGTTTTCTTTTTAGAATCACTCTTATTACTTAAAGGTTGCGACAATTTAGACCCATCACGATAAAGCGCACACGCTTTTAACCCAAGTTGCCAACTTAATAAATAAGCATCTTCTATTTCCTCTATGGTTCCTTCGTTAGGCAAATTGATTGTTTTAGAAATAGCGCCACTCAGAAATGGTTGGGCGGCAGCCATCATCTTGATATGCCCACTGTAATGAATAAAACGTTGACCGGTTGGGCCACATTTGTTGGCACAATCAAATACAGGCAGATGCTCCTCTTTTAGATAAGGTGCACCCTCTATTGTCATTTTACCACATATATATACATTGGCTTCCTGAATTTGATCTTCAGTAAATCCTAAAGCATCTAACAAACTCCATTCGAAATTATTATACTCATTTTCATGAAAGCCCAATCTTTGAAGGCACTCTTCACCAAGATTAAACGCATTGAAAACAAATCCTATTTCAAATGCTGTTGCTAAAGACTTTTCCAGCTTTTCAATTTCTGCAGGAGTAAATCCTTTTTCTAAAAGAGTAAAATTATTTATATGTGGAGCTCCATTAAAACTTGCATGCCCTTTAGCATAGTTCACTATTGCACTGATCTCTTCTTCAGAATATTTTAAATTGCGCAATGCCTGCGGCACACTTTGGTTAATGATTTTAAAATAACCACCTCCACTAAGTTTCTTGAATTTCACTAAGGCAAAATCAGGTTCTACACCGGTAGTATCGCAATCCATTACAAGGCCAATAGTTCCTGTGGGTGCTATTACGGTAGTTTGTGCATTTCTATACCCATATTTTTCGCCCCATTGCACTGCATCATCCCAGGCATGTGTAGCCGCAGTCAACAAATAATCCGGGCAATATTTTGCATTGATCCCCTGCGGTTTTATTTCCAATCCTTCATAGGCCTCTGCTGCATCATAGGCTGCTGCACGGTGATTTCTCATTACACGCAGCATGTGTTTTTTATTTTCCTGATACTTTTTAAATGCGCCCAAATGTGATGCAAGTTCTGCCGATGTTTTATAAGCTATACCAGTCATAATTGCTGTGATAGCGCCCGCAATACCTCGGCCTTGTTCGCTATCATAAGGGATGCCGCTTACCATTAACATACTTCCCAGATTAGCATAGCCCAATCCAAGCGTACGGTAATCATAACTTAACTGTGCTACTTCTTTACTTGGAAACTGTGCCATTAGCACAGAGATTTCCAAAACCACCGTCCAAAGCCTGGAAATATATTCAAAGCCCTGCACATCAAATTGGTTATTGCTTTCATTAAAAAATTTGCGCAGGTTGATAGAAGCAAGGTTACATGCGGTATTATCCAAAAACATATATTCACTGCAAGGGTTGCTGGCACGAATGGGGCCTCCTTCTGGGCAGGTATGCCACTCATTAATGGTAGTGTTATATTGAGTTCCCGGATCTGCACATGCCCATGCAGCAAAATTTATTTCTTTCCATAATTTTTTAGCCTTCACCTTTTTCATGGTATGGCCGTCACTCCTTGCTTTTAATTCCCAGTCGCCATCGTTTTCCAATGCATGAAAAAATTCATTGGGTATGCGTACAGAATTATTGCTATTTTGGCCACTCACCGTTTTATAAGCTTCGCCTTCATAATCGCTTGGATAGCCAGCGGCAATCAATGCTGCTACTTTTTTCTCCTCCTCTACTTTCCAGTTTACAAAAGTTTCAATTTCAGGATGGTCTAGATCGAGGCACACCATTTTGGCTGCCCGGCGTGTAGTTCCTCCGCTTTTTATGGCTCCTGCTGCGCGGTCGCCAATCTTCAAAAAACTCATAAGGCCACTGGAGGTGCCGCCGCCACTTAGTTTTTCGCCTTCGCCTCTTATGCTGCTAAAATTTGTTCCTACCCCACTACCATATTTAAATATTCTTGCTTCACGCACCCACAGATCCATGATGCCTCCCTCATTTACAAGGTCGTCATCTACACTTAGGATAAAACATGCATGCGGCTGTGGCCTTTCGTAGGCTGATGTTGATTTTTTTACCTGATCATCTGCAGGATCTACAAAATAATGCCCCTGTGGCTTTCCGGTAATTCCATACACTTCATGCAAGCCTGTATTGAACCATTGAGGTGAATTGGGCACACATGATTGATTTAATATACTATACACCAGCTCGTCATAAAACACATGTGCATCGCCTTCAGATGCAAAATATTTATTTCTTTCGCCCCATACGCGCCAGCAATGCGCCATACGGTGGGCTACCTGCTTTACAGAGGTTTCCCGTCCGGTACTTCCATCTTCCTGAGGCACCCCTGCTTTTCTAAAATATTTTTGTGCAAGAATATCAGTAGCTATCTGACTCCAGGAGGCCGGCACTTCCACATTATTCATCTGAAACACAATTTCTCCTGTAGTATTTTTAATTACCGAAGTACGATAGTCATAGGTGAACATATCAAACGGCGAAACCCCTTCTTTAGTAAACTGCCTGGAAAAAGTAAGGCCACCATTTTTATTTTTAATTTTTGACATCTTTTGCTGGTTTAAAAGAATTATTTTTTTGGAATAGAGGACAACGAAAATATTTTTTCCCAAGCATAAAACTAAGTGCTAAATATCCCCACCTTGTGGAAAAGAAAAATAATAAAATTGTAAGCCAAGCCGGTATTGCCTTCAACCATTTTTTATGGTGAAAAAGAAATTTAATTTTGTTTTTATTAAAAATCTGGCACCACTTTTATAAAATTTTATTTATGAGAATTTTGATACAACGAGTTACCCAAGCATCTGTAATTATTGAAGGCAAAATATTTTCGAAAATAAAGGCAGGCATGCTCATTTTTATCGGCATAGAAGAAGCTGATAATGAAGAAGATATATCTTGGCTAACCAACAAAATAGCCAACTTGCGTATATTCGATGATGCCAATGGGGTACCTAACTTAAGCGCTAAAGATTCCAAGGGCGAATACTTAGTAGTGAGCCAGTTTACCCTGCATGCTTCGGTAAAAAAAGGCAACCGGCCTTCCTTCATAAAAGCAGCCAGGCCCGAAATAGCCTTAGCCCTCTACCATCAATTTTTAGATAAGTTAAAGGCCGAAACCAATACAGAAATCCAAACGGGAAGCTTTGGCGCCATGATGCAAATAGAACTTGTTAATGATGGCCCATTTACCATCTGGATAGATTCTAAAATGCGGGGATAAAATATTTCAATATTTTCATGATTATAAAAAAAAGAAAGATGAAAGACATAACTATAAAACATGCACAGTTGGAGGTAGATAAATGGACAACAACTAAAGGAGTACGCTACTTTAATGAACTAACCAACCTGGGGATATTGATGGAAGAAGTGGGCGAAATGGCAAGAATAATGGTAAGAAAATATGGCGAGCAATCCTTTAAAGAAAGCGATAAAGGAAAAGATTTAGCCGATGAAATGGCTGATGTGCTATGGGTGCTCCTCTGCCTTGCCAACCAAACGGGCACAGACCTTACAGATGCCTTTCGAAAAAATTTTGAAAAGAAAAATGCAAGAGATAGCGAACGGCATAAGAAAAATGAAAAGCTAAAGTGAGATAAGGGTTCAAAGTAATATTGTCGTAAAGGCGTTAATACACATAAAAAAAAATATTATCCTTACTATCTTTGCGCCCTTATGACAACTGAAGTAAACAATTTCAACGAAATAATTGCACACTGCAAAGAGTACGGTTTTATTTTTCCATCCAGCGAAATATATGACGGCCTTAGCGCCGTATATGATTACGGGCAAAATGGTGCACAACTTAAAAAGAACATCCGCGACTATTGGTGGAAAAGCATGACCCAGCTTCATGAAAATATTGTGGGTATAGATGCGGCCATCTTCATGCATCCGCTTACGTGGAAAGCGAGTGGCCATGTGGACAATTTTAGCGATCCGATGATAGATAATAAGGATAGCAACAAGCGCTACCGTGTAGATCATCTGATAGAAGCCCATGCAGAAAAATTAGCGCTTGCAGGAAAAAAAGAAGAAGAGTTTGCTTTGCTGAAAACAATGGACGAATTGCTGGCGAAAGATGATTTTGCAGGATTAAAAAAGCTGATAGATGACCATAATATAAAATGCACCGTAAGCGACACCAGCAATTGGACTGACATCCGGCAGTTTAACCTAATGTTTGATACCCAACTGGGAAGTGTAGCCGGCGAGGCCGAAAAAATATATTTAAGGCCCGAAACCGCACAAGGCATTTTTGTAAACTTTCTGAATGTGCAAAAAACCGGGCGAATGAAAATACCGTTCGGTATAGCCCAAACTGGTAAAGCATTCAGAAATGAAATTGTAGCACGGCAATTCATTTTTCGCATGCGCGAGTTTGAGCAGATGGAAATGCAGTTTTTTGTGCGCCCCGGTACTGAAATCCAATGGTATAACTATTGGAAAGCAGAAAGATTAAAATGGCATGAGAGCCTGGGCATACCTTCAGCCAAATTGCGCTATCACGATCACGTAAAGCTGGCACACTATGCCAATGCTGCTGTGGATATTGAATACGAATTCCCTTTTGGTTTTAAAGAATTAGAGGGCATTCACTCCCGCACAGATTTTGATTTGAAACAGCATCAGGAATTAAGCAAAAAGAAGATTCAGTATTTTGATAACGACCTAAAAGAGGATGGCAAACCCATCGGAAACTATGTACCTTATGTGGTAGAAACTTCAGTAGGGTTAGATCGTTTGTTCCTTACCGTTATATCCACATCTTACGCCGAAGAAAAATGGGCTAAAGAAGATGGCACAGAAGATAGCCGCGTGGTTTTAAAAATCCCTGCTAAGATAGCACCGTATAAATTGGCCATTCTTCCCCTGGTAAAAAAAGATGGATTACCTGAAATAGCGAAGCAATTAATGGAAGAGTGCAAACAAAGTTTTCATACTTTTTATGAAGAAAAAGATAGCATTGGCAAGCGCTACAGAAGAATGGATGCATTAGGTACCCCCTTTTGTATTACCATAGATCATCAAACAAAAGAGGACAATACCGTTACCGTTCGTTACAGAGATACCATGACACAGGAAAGGATTGCACTGGCAGACGTGAAGAAACTGGTGAATGAGAAAATAGGGTAGTTTGGGGTAGGCCTACATCTCATCTTTACAAATAGAACCGAGCTTACGGCTCTGCTCCGTAAATCGAACAATTTTGTAATTGCGGCCATTGTTTGAAATCTTTGTATTACACTAAAAGATGAAAGACTCAAAAATCATATCATTGATAACGGAATTTAATTCTTTGCAATAAACAAAACAATAATTCCCATTCCCGCTTCTTATCCATACAGCTCAAAATGGATAGATTTTCTATCGTATCCCAATTCCTGTATCTTCTTTCGTGCATCATCAATCATAAATTTCCAGCCGCATAAATAAAATGAAGCAGGCTTTAAATTTTCTAAAGTTTCGCAAGCAGCATTGCTTTTTTTGCATATTGTTTCATACAATTCATGCACATAGCCCGAATGGCCATCCCATGTTTCGCGGCTGAGTGTGGGCATGAAATGAAAATTCTCCATTTGCTGTTCCAGGCTTTTCATTTCATCAAAATAAAGCAAATCTTTTTGAGTGCGGCAACCATAAATAAGATGTAGCTGCTGATGAGGTAGCTGTTGAAGCCTTATAGAATTAAGCATGCTACGGAATGGCGCAATGCCTGTACCTGTACAAATAAAAAATAAGTCTTTCTCAATAGACTGCGGTAAAACAAATACTCCCTGAGGCCCACGAAAAGTTAGTTGTGACCCTACACCTACTTCGTTAAATAAATAAGTTGTTCCTGCGCCTCCTTCCAACAATACTATCAGTAATTCAAATTCGTTGGTTTCATTGGGCCAACTGGCTATAGAATAACTGCGCCATCGTTTATTCACCTGCTCATGTATGGGCAAATCTAGTGTTACAAACTGACCGGCCTTAAAATCAAAGTTTTCTAATTCATCCACCCGGATAAAATAACGCTTTGTATTATAGGTTTCGTCTATAATTTTTACTACAGTTCCTGTGCGCCATGGTTGTACAGCCATATAGCTAATTTTCAGTAAAATACAAAGGATAATGCTAAGTGGAAAATAAAAAATAAAAAACAATCGAAAGCGGCCATTAAATAAAGCAAATTTCGACTGGATGATGCAAACAAAATTTGTTTTCTGCAAATTGAAAGTGCGTCATTTTTTTTCGGCAACTACCCATTTCACTTTACAATAATGTACCTTTGTATTTTATAGAAAGGCAGAGGAATGAACCTGAATGTGTTGATGAATAATTATGAAAAGGATGCCCGCATTTTTTCAATTGCGGACAGGATATTATTGTCTGAACCTCAATATATTCACCTTGCCGGGCTTCATGGAAGTGCATCTCAATTTATTTTTTCTGCTGTTTTTAAACTACCCATCACTTCTCAGCTCAATCACCTTTTAATACTCAGAGACGCTCAGGAGGCTGCTTATTTTCATAATACCATTGAAAATATTACGGGCGCATTAGATATATTTTATTTTCCATCATCGTTTAAAACCGGTAAAAATTATCACCAACTCAACTCAAGCCATGTAATGCTGCGTACAGAGGCGCTTACTAAAATAAGTGCAGGTGGAAATAAAAAAGTACTGGTAACCTATCCCGAAGCGCTCTGCGAAAAGGTGGTGCTTTCTAAAAGCCTTTCTGAAAATATAATCAGCCTGATAAAAGGCCAAGAGAAAGATATTGACCAACTGATGCAAACGCTTGTAGGGCATGGGTTTGAGAGAAATGATTTTGTGTACGAGCCGGGCCAGTTTGCTATGCGTGGTGGCATATTAGATATTTATTCTTATGGAAATGAGAAGCCTTACCGAATAGAATTTTTTGGAAACGAAATAGAAAGTATCCGCATCTTTGACCCGGAAACTCAATTGAGTGAAAGAAAATTAAGCGAAGTAAAAATTATTCCAAATGTAGAAACACAGTTTACTACAGGCGAAAAAGTAACACTCCTTACCTTTCTTCCGGAAAATACCTGTGTATGGTGTAGCGACTGGAACTATATACGCGACAAAATAAATGACGAATACTTAGCCATTGAAAAAGCCTGTGAGATCCAAAAAAGTACCCCCCCCGCTGCCTCTACCGATGATGAAAGCCTGAATGAAAACAAAGAACTTATTCTAAGCGAATTTGTAAATGCAGACCGAATTGAAAGCCAGCTATGGCAGCATTCCATAATAGAATTTGATCGGGCATTTTTTGCAAAAGATCAAATATTTCATTTTGACATGCTACAGCAACCGGCCTTTAATCGCCGCTTTAACCTGCTGATAGAAAACCTGAAAGAATACGAAACAAAAAAATACGCTATATACATTTTTGCAGAAAACCCTCGGCAATTAGAAAGGCTGCACTCCATTTTTACCGATCAGCAAACGGAAATACAATTTGTACCCGTTCCTGTTTCTATACATGAAGGCTTTGTAGATCGCGATCTAAAAATGGTGTGCTACACCGATCATGAAATTTTTCAGCGCTATCATAAGTATAGGGTAAAACAAGCCTTTAGCAAAAGCAAAGCGCTTACCCTAAAAATGCTGAAAGAGCTACAGCCAGGTGATTATGTAACGCATGTAGATCACGGAGTAGGCGTATATAGCGGCCTTGAAAAAATAAAATCAAATGGAGTAACACAGGAGGCTGTGAGGATTGTGTATCAAAATCATGATTTGCTGTATGTAAATATTTCTTCTTTACATAAAATAAGCAAGTACAGTGGCAAAGAAGGCACCGTACCTAAGATGAATAAACTGGGCAGCGATGTATGGAATAAATTAAAAGACAAAACCAAAAAACAGGTAAAGGATATTGCCACAGACCTGATAAAGTTATATGCTGTAAGAAAGAGTCAGAAAGGATTTCAGCATGCACCAGATAATTATATGCAAACCGAATTGGAGGCATCGTTTATGTATGAAGATACGCCCGATCAGGCAAAGGCCGTATCGGATGTAAAAAGCGATATGGAAAAAAATGCACCGATGGATAGATTGGTTTGTGGCGATGTGGGTTTTGGCAAAACAGAGGTGGCCATTCGTGCTGCATTTAAAACCTGCCTGGAAGGAAAACAGGCTGCTGTATTGGTACCCACCACCATACTAGCTTATCAGCATTACAAAACTTTTAGTGAAAGATTGAGCGAGTTTCCTGTTACCATAGATTACATTAACCGGTTTAAAAGCTCAAAAGAGAAAAAAGAGACCCTGCTGAAACTGCAAGAAGGGAAAATAGATATCATAGTAGGCACTCATGCATTGCTCGGTAAGGAAGTAAAATTCAAAGATCTGGGGCTAATGGTAATAGATGAGGAGCAAAAATTTGGCGTAGCTGCAAAAGAAAAATTAAAACAATTACGCACTTCTGTTGATTCGCTTACACTCACAGCCACGCCTATCCCACGCACGCTTCAGTTTAGCCTCATGGGTGCGCGCGACCTAAGTATCATCAATACTCCGCCGCCCAACCGGCAGCCCATTCAAACAGAAGTACATCAGTTCAATCAGGAATTTATTCGCGAAGCGATATATTTTGAAATAGAAAGAGGTGGGCAGGTATTCTTTATTCACAATCGAGTGCAGGGATTAATGGAAATGAAAAACCTTATCCAATCTCTTTGTCCAGACCTAAGTATAGCCTATGCACATGGCCAGTTAGAAGGCGCTAAGTTAGAAGAAACCATTTTAGACTTTATAGATAAAAAGTATGATGTACTCATTTGCACTAATATTATAGAAAGTGGAGTGGATATTCCCAATGTAAACACCATCATCATCAATAATGCACATCACTTTGGCCTAAGCGACCTGCATCAATTGCGCGGGCGTGTGGGACGCAGCAATAAAAAGGCTTTTTGCTATTTATTAGCGCCGCCTATGAGTACACTTACCACAGATAGCCGCAAGCGGCTGAACACGCTGGAGCAATATAGCGACCTCGGAAGTGGCTTCCAGATTGCTATGCGCGACCTTGACATAAGAGGCGCCGGAAATTTGCTTGGTGGCGAACAAAGTGGTTTCATTGCTGAAATAGGCTTTGAAATGTATCAGAAAATATTAGATGAAGCTATCAGAGAGCTGAAGAGAAATGAATTCAAAGAATTGTTTAAAGAAGAAATTCAAAAGCAGGATGATTATGTATCAGACTGCACTATTGATACCGACCTGGAAGTATTGATACCCGACGAATATGTAGAGAGCATTACCGAAAGGTTGAGCCTATATTCTCGCCTCGACAATTGTGCCGATGAAGCGGCATTAGAGGCCCTGCATCAAGAAATGGAAGACCGGTTTGGCGCTATCCCACCACAAACGGAAGATTTATTTACTACCGTTCGCTGCCGCAAACTTGCTGTGGAATTGGGTTTTGAAAGAATGATGTTGAAAGATGAGACTTTAAAATGTTTTTTTGTACCCAATCCAGAATCGCCCTATTTTCAAAGTAAAACCTTTGAAAGTATTCTTCATTTTATCCAAACAAAAACCAATAAGGCAAAGCTAAAACAGGTAGGACGAAATGGGATATTAATCGTAAGAGACATTAAAACAATGTCGGGCCTTTATGACTTTTTACAGCAAATGAATAGAAATAAAGGGTGAGAAAATTTTATTTACCATGTCATCGTCATTGCGAGGCACGAAGCAATCTATGCACTTCAGCATAGATCAACACTTTAAAAAACACCCCAACACTGCATCGTCATTGCGAGGCACGAAGCAATCTCAAAACGCTACTCGATGAGATTGCTTCGCAAATAACGATTTGACGCTTCACAACGCTTTCCTTTTGCTCGCAATGACGCAACCCGGGTGGATGCTCGCA